>JAOUFG010000031.1 GCA_029858345.1 Phycisphaerae bacterium | reverse complement strand
CTGTATTACTGGAAACGGCACTAGCATGTCAATTTGGTTTTCCGTTTGAGGGCTGGGATGAATTAAAAGAAAAAATAAAAAGCGCTATCAATATTGACAATGAATGTTTCTCAAAAATAATAGAATTGTCAGAGGTGCAATGTTTGCGAGAGAATGAAAGTTCCGTTCAGTAATTACTTCTCAGTTGAATTTATCAGCATGTATTACTGTTCCTTGCGAAATTAGGTCTTGTAATGGCATAAGGTTTTCCTGGGTTAATTGTGGGCACATTGAAATATCGAGGTATTTAAGATTTATTAAGTTTGCTAAAGGTGATAAATCATAGATTTTAGTGCAGGCCGATACATCAAGTTTTGTTAAGTTTGTTAAGTTAGAAATAGAACTTAAATCATTTATATTACTGCAATTTCGTAGACTGAGTGTTTTGAGATCATTTAATTCTGAGATAGGCGAAATATCTGATACCCTTTTACATGACCACAAATTCAACTGCTTAAGTCCTTTTAGGTTATAAAGAAAAGATAAGTCTGCCAGATAAGCCGCATTGCCTAAGTCAAGATATTCAAGACTTGAGAGGTTAAATAAGGGAGAAAAATCCTTAACAGCACAATCAGATAAATTCAGATACTTAAGTTCAATCATATTCTTTATCGCGATGATGTCGCTAACTTTGCACTGTCGAATATCTAAAGAGATTAATTTGGTTAACTGACTTAATGGTCTCAAGTCTCGAATTGCATAACACCCAGATAAATTTAATTTTGTGAGACTAGCATTTTGAGTAACAGGTGAAATATCATTGACATTAATACAATCCGACATATCTAAGTATTTAAGGTTATGGGTGTTATGGAGAGAGTAAATTGTTGAGATGCTAGTGCAACCTGAGATATTAAGAGATTCTAGTTTTTCGGAGTTGGATATGGCTGAAAGGTCTCTGATTCGCGAGCAGTTCTTCAAATTTAATGCGACAAGTTCTTTCAAGAGGGAAAGCAGAGATATATCACTTAATTTTTCTGAACCAACTTGCTGAAATGCTGAAACTTTTTCTAAGTGCTCTATTGTAGCAAACTCAGTAGGTAGCGAGGTGCTATTCCAAAGGGTTATTGAGTTATCGGTATCAGCTAAAACCTTTTTTAAATCTTCTATATCATCCTCCTGCCTAAGCCATACACCAGCTAATTCGAAAGGTTCTTTGTCAACACTAACGTAAATCAAAGGACCGTCCTGTAAGAATTCAAAATATTTGCCTTTATTGTATTTCCAGGACAGTGATTTACCGATATCAATCCATCCGGCCTCTGTAATCTTTCTATTCATGCTTTCGCCGTCAAGATTAAGATTAAAGCGAACTTCATTTCTACCAGGCGGGGGGAGCTGTGGTATACTTTTAATAATAGTTGACGTTGATCCTGTGAGGTTTTTATTGGTTGGCATACTACTATTGTTAGATGACAAATGTCTGTCCTTCGAAAGATCTTTCGATTTCTTGTCAATAACTATATAGTAAACAATAGAAATCATAAATCCAAAGAAAATAAACGCAACAGCAGTTTTAGGAAACCAGGCAGAAAATGTTTTTTGTCCATAACATCTTTTGGCTGTATGATTATCTGTATGAAATAAAAGGAGTTTTTCAAGAATGGCATGCTTTGTTTCAACAGGTAACTTCATATTTTTTTCTGTTCTCATTAAAATATCTTGAATTTCATCTTTTTGCTTATAATTTTTATTTTTCATAATAGATCCCTTTCATTACTCTGGAAAATAGTTCGAGCGATTTAATATATTGAAGGTATTTTTAAATGCAATTCGTGCACGATGCAATAAAGCTTTAGCAGCATTTTCTTTAATATCGAGAAAAAAGGCGATGCTTTTTATGGATTTTTGTGCATAATAATATTCTTCTAAGATACATTTATATTTGCTTGGTAAATTGGTTAAAGTTTTCTTAACGAGTTCATTGGTTTCATCTTGTTCGACAATATCAGTTGGTAAAGATGTATCATATAACTTTGTATACCCTCTCGCAAGTTCACCATCTAATTGTTCCCAATATAATTCAAGTGATTGATATCGTTCTTTTGCCTTCAAAGTCTTCTTAATACAATTTCTTGCCAGCAATCTCAGCCATGTAAGCATATCCCCCCGTTTTGAATTATAATTATTAATTCTCTCTAAAGCACTCATAAATGTATCTTCCACGATATCTATGGCCGATTCCTTATTTCTTCCTACTCGGTAATATATGAATGTGTATATATCATCAACATATTTCAAATACCACTGTTCTATAGATTTGGCTTCTTTGTTACGTAACTTCTCAATATCCATCTAAATTTTTCCTTGGTTAATGTGTTTTGCCACATCTATTATAATATGTATTTAAAGACATAGCTGGTTATGCAAAAAGTATAATTTTTTTATCAAACTATTGAGACTTGGCAATAAAAAGATAAATCTTATCTGTTTTCGTTGCGAATGCAAGTAGGAATTATAGCAGATCATATTTTTATTGAATCAAAATGTTACGTAAATGCCCATCTTTGAGACGGTTCCCAACTGTCAAGCCACCCCTTTATGGGGTGCGTTATGACTGCCCTTAAAACTGCCCTTGAAATGGGTATCAAAACAGTATAAAATCGTGTTTTAATAGTAAAGAAACGAGAGTGGGTAAGTCTTTTTCATTCTTAGAGTTGAGCTGTAAATAGAGGTTTTTCATAAGCTTACAAAAACAGGGCAAATCGAATCCCCCCCTCTCCGCCATTTTATTCCGCTTTTTAATCCACTTTATAATAAGACTTTATATCAAATTGGGCATGGAGTACGAACCTCTCCGATTACGTTGCTTTCCTTGGAGATTTTATCTGTAAGTCTTTATAATTAATAAGCTTGAAGATTCTTTACTGTTTTTGACTGGTCCGCTGCCCTTAAACTGCCCTTATTTTGGAGGGCTGCTCTCATCGCAAGGTATCTTCTTCGGTAGATTGGTCAGTTATGGTACATAAAGCCAGTAACACCCGCGGATGGTGGACATGCGACTAACCGCTCTCACTTTCCATCCTCCCTCCATGTTGCGATAGCATACAAAGGGCCGTATCTTATGGATAATATTGATGATTTGATCTTTGAAGGAGCTTTAGGCCTTTTTACGGTTAAACCTGGCCAGCTTGAGATTATACCATTAATTGCTACTTGACTTTGTCACAAAAAATAGTATGATATTTGTGACATTGACTGAGGTGGAAATTATGAATAATGTTCGAGAGCAAATTGTGAAAAGAATTACCGAGGCCGGTTCCGGCTATGTCTTTACGCGGAAAGATCTACAGGACATCGCTTCGGCAGGGTCAATCGGGCAGATTCTATCCAGATTAGTAAAGGATGGTGTCATTCGGAAAATTGGACGGGGCTTATTTGATTACCCCAAGGTAAATCCTGCCCTTGGCGGGGAGCTTAGTCCTGATGTGGGGCTTGCCGCAAAAGCAATCGCCAGAAAGTTCAGGTGGACGATTCTTCCGTTTGGAAATTTGGCCGCAAACCGATTAGGCCTGTCTCAGCAGGTTCCGGCAAAGCATGTTTACTTATCAAACGGCCCCGCGAAACAAATCAAGGTTGGTAACCGAACGATCCATTTTAAGCACGCCCGGCCCAAGGAAATCTATGCCGACAGTGAAATTTCAGGGTTGGTCGTTCAGGCACTCAGGTATCTTGGTAAGGATCATGTGAACGAAGATGTTGTCGCACATTTGAAGAAAAACTTGTCCCATGAAGAGAAAAAAGAACTTCTGGAACAGATTCACTATAGTGCCGAGTGGATTTATGAAATTGTACAACGAATCGCAAAGGATTAACCGTGGATAAAGTTGCTCAGATGGATCGATCCGATAGAGCTGACCTCTTCAATGAAACGGCAGCACTTATGGGATTACATCCAGTTATTGTCGAAAAGGATTTCTGGGTCTGCTGGATACTAAAACAATTGTTCACAATAACAGAACTTTCAGACAGACTGGTCTTTAAAGGCGGTACAAGTTTATCGAAGTGCTTCAATTTGATTCAGCGTTTTTCAGAAGATATAGATATCGCTGTGAATTTTGAAAAACTCGGGTTTTCTGACAGAAAAGATCCTCGCCAGGAAGAACTTTCATATACTAAACGCGCGATCCTGCTTAAAGAAATGCTGGAAACATGCCGGAGCTATATCGCGGATGAATTATTTCCTGTTTTGAATACACGGATTCAGGAAATATTGTTGGAAAATGACTGGCAGCTTCAGGTTGATTCTGCGGATGGTAATATTGTTGAATTTGCATACCCTGCATCTCTGGAAACCGGTCTCGGCTATATTCGTCCCCGTGTTATTCTTGAATTAGGCACACATGCAGAACCTGTACCGAACGAAAACTATGATATCCAGCCATATGCCGCAGAGTATTTTCCGAAACTATTTTCGAAACCCAAGTGTCCCATCGCTACGGTGGTTGCCAGGCGAACATTCTGGGAAAAGGCAACCATCCTCCATGCCGAATACCATAGACCTCTTGATAGACCGATGCCTTTGCGTTATTCCCGCCATTACGCCGATGTCGCTCAGATGGGGAAAACCGGAATTGTTGATGAGGCACTACGTGATATGGATTTGCTCAAAAAGGTAACAACCCATAAAGATATGTTTTATCATTGTGGATGGGCCAGATATGATTTGGCAGTACCAGGAAGTTTCCATTTGACACCTCCTCAAAAAAGGTTTTCTGTCATTAAGCGAGATTATCGTGACATGACAGCTATGTTTTTCAATGAGCCGCCTGAAATTGAAGCTATCTTTCACCAACTGGCTATTCTTGAAAGACGAATAAATCATTCATAATGGTTTCATATAATGGCAAGAGTGGAAGACAATCAAATACGAGAGGAACTTGAAAAGCTCCGGGCGGAATTGGCTGATACAGAAGCAAGACAAAAACGGTTGCTTCATAGGATATCACAAATAGAATCCGATCAAAGTCATTCAGGAAATAAACCTGATTATTCTCACGGCATCAATAACCATTCCTCCATCGAAGATAAAATCAAATTGTACCGCAGTTTGTTTCGAGGCAGAGAAGATGTTTATCCTCGACGTTTTGAGAGTATAAAAACAGGAAAGTTCGGCTATCAGCCCGCCTGCAAAAATGAATGGATACGGGGAATATGTGCCAAACCCAAAGTCAAATGTTCAAATTGTGGAAATCGAGATTATCTGCCATTGACAGATCAGGTTATAGAGCAGCATTTACGGGGTGAAAACCCAGATGAGTATGGCAACAAAGACTTTACGATTGGAATATATCCGATGTTGCCGGATGAGAAGTGCTGGTTTCTGGCGGCTGATTTTGACAAGTCATCATGGCAGGAGGATGTCAGAGCTTTTGCACAAACATGTGCTGATATGAACATTCCCGTTTCCATCGAACGCTCACGTAGCGGTAATGGCGCCCATGTCTGGCTGTTTTTTGAAGAACCCATCCCTTGTATGAAAGCACGAGCCATCGCCAGCTACACTATTACCGAAACAATGGAAAGACGACCGGAATTAGGTCTGGATTCTTATGACCGTTTTTTCCCGAATCAGGACACATTGCCGCAGGGCGGGCTTGGCAATTTAATTGCTCTGCCTTTACAGAAGAAACCAAGAGAGAATGGGAATACGGAATTTTTTGACGAGAATTTTGTACCCTATGCTGACCAGTGGCAATATTTTAGCACGATTCAAAAAATAGGTCGCGATGCGATTGAAGTTCTTTTTCAAAAAGCATGTGATAGCGGCAGGATAATCGGCTTGAAACTACCTGCTACGGAAGAAGATGATGAGCCCTGGGAAACGCCTCCATCCGGAAAAAAGAAAAACCAAATTGTTGGTCCATTCCCGCAAGAAGTCAACATAGTTTTAGCGAATCAGGTTTTTGTCCAGAAAGCTGATTTATCACCTTCATTACGCAATGCCCTGATACGATTGTCTGCATTCCAGAATCCTGAATTTTATCAAAAACAGGCGATGCGAATGCCAACCTATAATATCCCCCGCATTATATGCTGTGCCGAGGACTTTGATAAATATATTGCATTGCCCAGAGGTTGTTTTGACGATGTTAAAGAACTATTCAAACAACTCGAAATCAAGGTCGCCATCAATGACAAGCAATCAATGGGCAAACCAATCGATATCGCATTCAATGGAACACTATACCCTGAACAAAAGACTGCTGCTGATGCATTGCTTGAACATGATAATGGAATCCTTGCCGCTACAACAGCATTTGGTAAAACCGTCGTTGCGTGTTACATACTGGCTCAAAGAAGCGTAAACACTCTGATTCTGGTGCATCGCCGCCAGTTGCAGGAACAGTGGAAAGTTCGTCTGCAACAATTTCTTGATCTTGATCTTGATGATATTGGTCTAATTGGGGCAGGCAAACGAAAGCCAACCGGGAAGATTGACATCGCTATTATCCAAAGTCTCAGTAAAAAGGGTGTTGTTGATGATATTGTCGCTGACTATGACCACCTGATTATTGATGAATGTCACCATATTTCTGCACCAAGTTTCGAGGCAATCACGCGGCAGTTTAAAGGGAAATATATAACAGGGCTTTCCGCTACAGTAACCAGAAAAGATGGGCACCATCCAATCATTTACATGAATTGCGGACCGATTCGCTACAGGGTATGTGCAAAAACAGAGGCTCAGAAAAGAGCTTTTGCTCATAAGTTGATTGTCAGAAATACCAACTTTGAATTGCCGCCTAATCTGGCAATAAAAGAAAAGGTAACAATAAGTGAACTGTACGGTGCTTTAACGGACAGCATTCCAAGGAATGCCATGATCCTTGAAGATGTGATGGAAGCGATATATGCAGATCGTTTTCCGATTCTACTTACCGAACGCCGTGAGCATTTGGAGTTTTTAGCTGAGGTGTTGAATGACAAGATTGATAATCTGATCATTTTTAAGGGCGGCATGGGCAAAAAGCAATTAGCGGCTTCGCAGCAGAAGCTGGAATCCATTTCAAGGCATAAATCCAATCTGATTTTAGCAACAGGCCGATATCTTGGTGAAGGGTTCGATCATCCGCAACTTGATACTTTGTTTTTGGCATTACCGGTATCATGGAAAGGCACAATAGCTCAATATGCCGGACGGCTTCATAGGGACCACCACAGCAAAAGCGAGGTGATCATATATGATTATGCGGATTTAAATGTTCCGATGCTTGCAAAGATGCATAAACGCCGGTTGAGTGGTTATAAAGTTATTGGATATGAATTTGATAATATTGAAATGAGCACAAAAGCAGAAAAATAATCGATAGAAATAGAGGAGTCATTATGGCGAAAAAGGAATTGACGCTGAAAGACAGGTTGTCACGATTAACATTTACGCAGGCCTGTAAGCTGCTGGGAGATAACGGTAATAAGCTGATTATGCAGGGCGGTAAGTTTTCGATAGAACCGCTTGAAGAAAGGGTTTATCTCGGTGATGATCTGTTTCGTCTGTCAGTTGATGGGGCGGTGGCGACGATTACACTGATGGCCGAGGCCCGCAATCGGCTGCATTTTAATTGCACGGTTTGCCAAGGAGTCTGTGAACATATTGGAGCGGCCTTTTCGCTGATCCTGGAGGAAAAGACAGCGCTGGGGCTGGCCAAGCCACCGGTCGAACGTATTCCGGTTGAGAGTTTAAGCGAAGCGGAACTGGTCGCCCGGGCACTTGAGGACCGTCAGGAACGAGCGAAAAGCGAGCGAATGAAAATCGAAAGCACCAATTCCCGCATTTTATGGACGGACTATATTGTCACCAATAATTTAAGCGGCAAGAGCTACCGAGTCGCATTGCGGGGTTGGGAACGGGGCCAGTCATACTGCTCCTGTCCGGATTTTCGAAAAAATACGCTGGGTACCTGCAAGCATATTATGAAGGTTCAAAATAAAGTACGGCGTCAGTTCACCGCCGCGACCCGCAAACGTCCCTACATCCAAAAGGAGTTTGCTGTCCATCTGGCTTATGGCCAGGAGTTGCAATTGCGGCTGCTGGTGCCGAAAAATATCAACGGCAAAGTAGCTAAAATTGTCAAACCGTTTCGAGATAGCGAAATTAAGGATATGTCCGGCCTCCTGCAATGTGTGCAGAAACTTGAGGCAATGGGTCACGGCGTGACGATTTATCCGGACGCGCAGGAGTATATCGAGTTTGTACTGCATCAGGAGCGATTAAGCCGGCTGGCTGGACAAATCCGCAAAAATCCCGCATCGCATCCCCTCCGGAAAACGCTGCTTAACGCCGAATTACTGCCGTATCAGCTTGACGGCATCGGCTTTGCGGTTGGCGCGGGACGAGCGATTCTGGCTGACGATATGGGACTGGGCAAGACGATCCAGGGTATCGGCGTTGCTGAACTACTGGCGCGGGAATCAGGGATTTCCAACGTGTTGATTGTCTGTCCTACATCGCTCAAATCGCAGTGGCGCAGCGAAATCAATCGTTTTTGTGGACGTTCCTGTCAATTAGTGCTGGGCAGCGCAAAGGAGCGCGTAGAACAGTATGACAATGATTGCTTTTTTACCATATGCAATTATGAGCAAGTGTTGCGAGATGCCAAAACGATTGAACGAATTCGCTGGGATTTGATTATTCTCGATGAGGGTCAACGGATTAAAAACTGGGAGGCCAAGACGACGCAGATGATGAAATCCCTTCGAAGCCGTTTTGCGCTGGTGCTCTCGGGGACGCCACTGGAGAACCGACTGGACGATCTGTTTTCAGTGGTGGAGTTCGTTGATGATCGCCGGTTGGGGCCGTCTTTTCGTTTTTTCAATACGCATCGCATTGTTGATGAAAAGGGCAAACTGTTGGGGTACAAAAAACTCGATAAATTGCGAGAGAAACTTGCCCCGATTCTGCTTCGCCGCACTCGCAGTGAGGTCATGAAGCAACTGCCGCCACGAACCGATGAAATTGTGCGTATCCCGCCGACCGATGAGCAGTTTGAAATCAATCGTGCCCAGCGAATGATCATACAATCAATTATCAACAAGCCGTATTTTTCTGAAATGGACTTGTTGCGTCTTCAAAAGGCATTGCTGGTGTGCCGGATGGCTGCCGACAGTACGTTCCTGGTGGATAAGGAACCGCCGGGCTATTCGAGCAAACTCCAGCGGTTGACGGAATTGTTGGAGACGCTGAACGTCGAGAAGGGTCGAAAAATTGTCTTGTTTTCGGAGTGGACGACGATGCTCGATCTGATCGAACCGATTCTGGAAAAGCTGAAAATGGATTATGTGCGGCTGGATGGTTCTGTGCCGCAGAAGAAGCGTGCTCAGCTTGTCCACACTTTCCGCCGCGAACCGAACTGTAAATTGTTCCTCACAACAAATGCCGGCTCGACCGGCCTGAACCTGCAAGCGGCTAACACCGTTATCAACGTTGATCTGCCATGGAACCCGGCGGTGCTGGAACAGCGGATTGCCCGTGCCCATCGGATGGGGCAGAAAAATCCCGTGCAGGTCTATATTTTGGTGACAGAGCAGACGATTGAGGAAGGAATGCTCGGCACGCTGGCGGCTAAAAAAGAGGTTGCGATGGCGGCGCTGGACATCAACAGTAAGGTCAAGAATGTCGATATGGCCGGTGGTGCCGAGGCGATGAAGCGTCGACTGGAAATCCTGCTGGGACGCCCGGAAGATGCTCCGCTGGATGTCAGTGAACTTCAGCGGCAAAAACAGGCTGCCGAGAAAACTGCTCGCAAGGAAAAAGTTGCCGTCGCAACCGGCGAACTGTTTACCTCGGCATTCAAATTGTTAGGTGAAATTATCCCTCAGAAACCAAACGAGGCGATGATGGAACAGAAAACAGAGTCCATACGAACGCACCTGAGGGAATGTCTTGAAACCAACAAACAGGGTCAGATCGAACTGAAATTAAAACTGCCAAGCCAGTCCGCACTGGATAACATCGCTGTTGCTTTGGCAAAACTGACAGGGTAAAACCAATGAAATCCGATTATAATGATCTGGAAAAATGGGCAAAAGAAAAGGAAGATGAAAACTGGAAATTCCGCAGCTTTCTGAAATTCTATGATGATCTGTCAGACGAGGAGATTGACTTGCTTGTCTTTAAGATAGCCGATGAGGTCGGCTCAGCAATTGACTGCACCCGTTGCGGCAGATGCTGTCAAAAACTAAAACCGATGTGTTCGGAACAAGACCAGCAGCGGCTGGCGGCCGGGTTGTCAATTACGGCCGAACAGTTAAGAGAGCAGTATCTGGAGTATGATGAATCGGATGATGAACCGGGCTGGCGAATGAAAAAATCTCCCTGCCCGTTTCTGAGGGACAAAAAATGTATGGTTTATGAGCACCGCCCGGACAATTGCCGAGGCTATCCCTATCTGCATGAACCGGAATTTACATGTAGAACATGGGGCATGATTGAGCGAACCCTTACCTGTCCGATAGTTTTTCAGGTCATGGAAAAACTTAAGGAAAAACTAAATTTTCACTGACAACCCAGGGAGAAAATTTAAAAACGAATACTTGCCACTGCTTGCTGCCCTTAAAACTGCCCTTGAAATAGGTATCAGAATAGTATAAAATCGTGTTTTAACAGTAAAGAAACGAGAGCGGGTAAGTCTTTGTCATTCTCAGAGTTAAGCTGTAAATACAGGTTTTTGATAAGCTTACAAAAGATGGGCAAATCGAATCCCCCCCTCTCCGTTTTTGGCCGAAAGGCCAAAAACAGAGCATTTGATCAGGTGAGCAGGCGACCAGGTGATCAAATGCGGTCTCCTGTTCTCCTGTTCAATTTGCTCAAAAACGGACAACATAATGACTTTCATGTTTGAAAATCTTGATGTCTATCAAAAAGCTGTGAATTTGGCGGAAACTATCATTACCCTCACAGAAGATTTTCCCAAAGGCTATTATTTTCTTTCTGATCAACTTAACCGCGCAGCATTATCCGTTTCAACAAATCTTGCAGAAGGCAACGGCAGGTTTACAAAAAATGATCGGAAATATTTTTTTATTATTGCTCGCGGAAGTGTTCAGGAATGTATTCCATTGGTTGAAATCGTTAAACGGAAAAAATTAATTCACGAAACAAGGTATGTTGAATTAAGAAATCAACTTGAAATTATCGCCAAAATGCTTTCTGACTTGATCAATGGTCTTGATAAGCGAAATGGTTAATTTGGCCGAAAGGCCAAAAACAGAGCATTTGATCAGATGAGCAGGCGATCAGGTGATCAAATGCGGTCTCCTGTTCCGCTGTTCAATTTGCTCACAGAAGATTTCGCCATAGAAATTTTCTTTATGCAAAATACTTTGCCATCCTTGGGGGCTTGCGGAGCAGTTCGGTGAAGTGGTAGATGAGCAACTGTTCGATTTGTTTCAAGTTTTTCAATGCTGTTTTGGGCAGTTTGGCGGGGTTTTTCAGAATGTCAATCAGGGCAGGGGCAATCGCTCGTTTTTCGGGGAATGTCATTTCGCAGGTAGAACAAAGCAGGCCGTTTTCCCGGCTGGAGAAGTAATACCCCCTCCCCCCTTCCCCCTTCGCTCCTGAGCTTCGGCGGGACAGGTCGGGGTACTCCCCCTTGGCAGGGGGAGAGCTTATGCTTGCTCCACAGTTGACACATGTATCATACACCGGGGCAATGCCGGTTTCTTCGAGCAGGCGGAGTTGGTAAAGAATCAGCCAGGCCAACGTCTGTACCTCGTCTTTGGTTTCCTGCACCATTTCCAGAAACTTGAGGAGTTTGTCGAACAAGGGCGGATGCGGGTCGTGGTCTTCGAGGAATTTTTCGGTCAGCTCCGCGGCAAACAGGGCGGCATTCAGGGCATTTAGATTTTGTAAAAGCATCCGAAATCGCGGCTGCTGGCCGAATTCGGTCAACATCGCCAGTTGCCCGCCGGAGTCTTTGATGGTAAACATCACGCTGCCAAACGAAAACACCTCAACGGGACCGTCAAAGGCGGATTTGGCCCGGCGCGACCCCTTGGCCATCGCTCCCACCTTGCCATGATCCCGTGTAAAGAGCGTTATAACCTGTGAGGTTTCGGAGTAATTGACCGCCCGCAGACAGATGGCTGTGTCTTTGACCTGCATTATTGATTCTTTTCGGTTGCGATTTTCTTGATTCGCAGTTTTTTGACCGCCCGCGGCCCTGCAGCGGTCACGGCGATATTCAGATTGGCATAATCGAATTTTTCGCCAACCTTGGGAATATACCCCAGATACGAAAACACAAACCCGCCAATGGTGTCGTAGTCCTCGTCATCGGGCAGGTCCACGTCCAGTTCCTCGTTGACTTCGTCAATATACATCCGCGCGCCGACTTCATAGGTGTTTTCATCGATCTTTTTATACGATTCCGCGGGAGCTTCTTCGAATTCGTCGGTAATCTCGCCGACCACTTCCTCCAGAATATCCTCAATCGTCACGATACCCGCCGTCCCGCCGTACTCATCCAGCACCACGGCGATATGCAGTTTCTGATTCTGGAATTCATGCAGCAAATCCCGCAGCGGCTTGGTCTCCGGCACAAAATACACATCACGCATTTTTTCTTTGAGCTTGAATCCGGCCGGATCCTTGCCGATTTCGGTCAGCAGGTCCTTGGCGTAGATCAGGCCGATGATATTATCCACGTTCTCCTCGTACACCGGAATCCGGGAATGCCCTTTATCGCGTATGGTTTCCAGAATCGCAGTTAAGTTGTCGTTCGCCTCAATCGCGATCAGGTCCGTCCGCGGCGTCATGATCTCTTCGGCGGTGGTCTCATCCAACTCCAGCACGCTTTCGATCATCTCCATCTCCTCCTCGTCCACGACGCCCTCGATGCGGCCCTGCTCCACAAAATTCAGAATTTCCTCCTGCCGTTCCTCCTGGGCCTGTTCGGGGTTCGTCTCCTGAACGCCCGCCAGCCGCCGCACGAACCGGTCATGCAGATCGAACACCGCCAGCAGGGGCCGAAACAGAAACATCACCACCCGCAGCAGCGCATATGTCCGCGGCAGGATATATTCGCCGGCGTGCTTGGCCCAGGCGTGCGGAATGATCAGCGTAAAGACCTCCAGAATCAGCAACCCCGCGATAAACGCGATCACATAACGGCCTTCGGTAACCAGCATCGCAAGGATAAAGACAATCGCCGCGTTACAGAACACACGCAGTGAACCGCATGTCAGCGCCAGCTCCTCCGCGTTGGCAATCAGCATTTCGATGCGGTCTTCCCGCCCGGCTTTTTTGAATGCTTCCTGCAGTTTCACCCGCGAAAACAACCGCAGCGACTGACCGTTGAGTGTAAAGAAAAGTGACGTCAGCGTCAGAATACAAAGCAACAGGATCGACGAGCCAACCTCATCCACAAATCATTCTCCTAAACTAATCCAATTCATCTTGATAATAAATTATACCAAAACCATACCGTTGTAAAAGCATATCTTCGGTTTCATGCATTTTTCGGGCCTGTGCTTCGTCAATGTCATCGAATCCGACGTTATGCAGCATTCCGTGCGTGATGTACAGTGCCAGTTCCGCTTCGGTCGTGTGTCCCCGTTGGCGCCCCTGCCGGGCGGCCATGTCGGCGTTGACGACAAGCTGAAACGTCCGGCCCGGTTCCAGTTCATCGCTCAGATCAAAGCTGATCACATCGGTCGTGTTATCCTTTTTCAGAAACTCACGATGCACCTCAATCATGCCTGCGTCGTCAACGATACTGACATCGATGGCTGCATGATCAATTTCAAATGCCTCACAAATCCCCTGAATCAGTCGCTCAAATTTTGACACATCAGCGTCCAGGTCCGGGACGAGGGTGTTGAATCGAATGTGAAGATGCCTGTTGGGTAAATCCATCATCATATAGCCGGTTCTTCGTGAGCGTTGTCCTGATTGACCTCTGTCTGCCTGCCGGTGGCGTCGCTGTCGTTACCTGTGTTATTACCGTTGGTATTGGCCGTTTCTTCCGCTATCGGATAGGCGATTCTGCCATGATGATGGGCGGCCAGTGACTTCGACAAACTTGCTTCAATCCGGCTCAGTTCTCGCAGCGTCAGCTCACATTCATCAAACTGCCCGTCCTGCAAACGTTTCATCACGAGGGCATGCACCAGGGTTTCGACCTTGGCGGGCGTGTGGTCGGCCAGTGAACGGCAGGCACTTTCCGCCGCGTCACCGAGCATCACAATGGCCGCTTCTTTTGACTTCGGCTTGGGGCCGGGATAGCGAAATTCAGAATCAGAGACCGTGCTTTGTTTGTCATCCTGTTTCTTCCGGGCCTCGTGGTAGAAGTATTCCATAAGGGTGGTGCCGTGATGCGTTTCGATGAATTGCCGCAGCACCGCGGGCAAACCAAATTCCTTGGCGATCTCGATGCCGTCTTTGACATGCCCGACGATGATCAGTTGGCTCATCGCCGGTGAAAGCTGTTCATGGCGGCTGGCCGAACCCATCTGATTTTCCACAAAATAGGCGGGTTTATGGATTTTGCCGATGTCATGGTAATACGCCCCGACGCGGCACAACAGCCCGTTGGCGTCAATCGATTCCGCTGCGGCTTCGGAAATCGAGCCGATCAGCAGGCTGTGACTGAACGTCCCCGGTGCGTCCATCGCCAGTTTTCGCAGCAGCGGCTGGTTGGCGTCGCTGTAGTCCATCAGCGTCATACTCGTGGCAATGCCGAAGGCCTGCTCGATAATCGGCAAAAATGCCTGAATAAAGATGCCGACCACAAACGCTGCCGCCGCCGCGGTACCTGCACGAAAGCAAAATTCTTTTGGCGGATGATTTTGGATGAGGCCCAACGCAGCCGCCGTCAAAAAGACGGTAACCGCTGCCAGGAGCGAAACTTCGATCAGTTTTTTTCGGGTCCGTATTTCCCGTAAGCTGAAACAGCAGCTTAAAGCCCCTGCGACCATAATCAGCAGCAGTTCCACCGAAGCGATCTGGTCCACGGCGAAGGCCGCCAGCATCGTGTAAAACATAACCATGCCGATGGCGAAACGCTGGTCGTAGGAGATGGTTAAAACGATGGCGCAGGCAACCGCTGTGCCGACCGCCAGCGGTTTCCAGTTTTCGTCAAAGGAAAAAATACGGGTGATGGCCAGCAGTATCCAAAACAGAGACGCCAAGGCAATGAGACGTGTGGTTTTGTGCAGCATCCCCGGCTGATAATGCAGCAGATAGAGCGATATTCCGACACTGACCGTAGAAACGATCACCAGCAATGAAAGCAGTTGCGGCCACGCTTTCAGCGACCGCAACCCCTGCTCGTAGATCGTATCCGGGCTAACCTGTAATCCCAGAACAAGTGTGGTCAATAGGATAAAAAACAGTAACACGACCGTGGCTTTGGGATACGGGCTGTTGACGATGGAAGCCAGCCGCGTAAACCGTTCTGTCGCAAGTGTGTCGCGTACCTGCTGCCTGCGGGAACTGATTTTTTTCTTTCTTCTTAGAAACATTATCGATTTTGATCCACCTCTTTTTGTTTCTTCTCATCGTAGGCCTGCACAATCCGATGGACCAGATTGTGCCGCACGATATCATACTTGTCCAACTCGACAAATCCAATGCCGGGAATGTCTTTCAGCGTATGGATGGCCTCCACAAGGCCGCTTTTCTCATTCGGTCCCAGGTCCGTCTGGGTAATGTCCCCTGTGATGATCATTTTCGAACCGCGTCCCAGCCGTGTCAAGAACATCAGCATCTGCGAACGGGAGGTGTTTTGTGCTTCGTCGCAAATGACCACCGCTTCATTTAGCGTGCGTCCCCGCATAAACGCCAGCGGGATCACCTCGATAATATCCATCTCCATAAACTTGTGCATCTGGCCGAAATCCATCATGTCTTCCAGCCCGTCAAACAGCGGCCGCAGATAAGGATTGACTTTGGCCTGCAGATCGCCCGGCAAAAATCCCAACCGCTCACCGGCCTCAACGGCCGGGCGGGCCAGAACGATCTTACGAATCTGCTTTCGTTTCAGCATGGAAACCGCTACCGCGACAGCCAGATACGTTTTGCCCGTTCCCGCCGGACCAATGCAGAACGTCATGTCATTCTTGTTCATGGTTTGAAGGTAGTTCAGCTGCCCCTTGGTGAAGGGTTCGATGATACCCTTGTGCCCATATACCTCGATGACCTCGGAGTTTTCCCTGTCGATTCGGTGCATCACCTGTGAAAGCAGTTCGTCCACATCCGAATCATCCAACCGACCCCGCTGAATCAACCGCCGCTGCATGCGGTCTACCAGATCCGCGGCGGTCCGTACTGCCGCCGGTTCGCCGGAGATCAGCACCGTGCCGTTTCGGGCACTGACCTTCACCCGTAATCGGTCCCGCAATAGACGCAGATGTGCATCGGCCGGACCGAAAAGTTCGGTCCGCTGTGCATCGGATTCCAGTTGTATCTTAACTTCCAAGAATTTCCCTTACACTACAAAATAGAAAAATGCGAAAGCCGCCGGAGCGGTTGCCAGCGGCGAATCAATCACATCCAGTAGTCCACCAAAACCCGGAATGCTCGAAGACGAATTCTTTGAAGCGGCATCCCGTTTGATCATTGATTCGGCCAGATCGCCCATCTGCCCCAGAACGCCGAAAACGGCTCCAAAGACAATGGCCCACAAGGCGGTCATTATACCACAAAAGTGCGAAAATCCCAAAGAAACCAGTACTCCGAACAATGCGGCTCCGGCCAGTCCCTCCCATGTCTTGCCGGGGCTGATTTTGGGGCACATTTTATGCTTTCCGAACAGCCGACCAAGCGTGTAAGCCCCTATATCAGAACCCTTTACGGTAAAAATGAACAGTAAAAGGACCCACGGCCCCCACAGGATGCGGACACCAAGGATAAATGAACACAAAAAGCCTAGATAGATGATCGAAAAAAAACTCGCCGAAACATTGCGAATGGTGCCTTCGGTTCCAAACTTGACGGCCTGTACAACAAACAGAGCCAGAAAAGAAAAAGCGGGTATGAGCAGCCAATAGATCGCAAGGTTCCAGTAGCTATAGACTAACTGCATCCAGAAAAACCCAGTTGCCAAAAGAATTGATGCGGGGATTGAAATAATCTTGAAAAGATGTGCTCCCGTTTGCCGAATCAGATTGCCCAGTTCGAATTGGGCGGGGATGGCTAACAGGGCAATCAGAATGGTAAAGAGGGGGGCTTGAGTATCTTTCTGGGGGAACTTGTCTGTGAGGGATCCATCCAGATATCCGTCCAACAGAATCAGCCCGACGAAAACAGCGGTCATAATGCTTCCAAACAGCAGGCGGTACTTCAGCATAGTCTCATCCTTGAGTGGGTGTTTTGGGTTTGGTGTCGCCGAATCGTCGTTGCCGGCTCGCATAGGCCAGAAGCGATTTGTCCAGTTCCTCCAGCGTAAAGTCCGGCCAGTATACATCTGTAACATAAAATTCCGCATATGAAATCTGCCACAGCAAAAAATTGCTGATCCGCATCTCGCCGCTGGTCCGCACAACCAGATCCGGGTCATGCCAGCCGGCGGTATAAAGATGGTCACCGATGACCTGCTCATCAATCGCCTGGGGGTCGATCTGCCCGTCTTTGGCTTCCTGGGCCAAGGCGCGAACCGCATCTACAATTTCCGTTCGAGAACCGTAGTTGAGTGCAAAACCGAGGGTCATTCCGGTATTGACGCTGGTGATCCGGACCGTTTCATCCAACGCGTCCAGAACATCCTGCGGCAGCGGCTCCCGGCGGCCCACATGCGCAAACTGCACATTTTTTTCCATCAAACTCGGTCGAATTCCTTCCAGATAGGAGGCGTATAAATACATCAAAAAATCAACTTCTTCCTTGGGCCGTTTCCAGTTTTGCATGCTGAACGAATACAGCGTCAGATATTCGATCCCGCAGTTGACACAGTGCGTGGCGAGGGATTCGACGATCTTGGCGCCTTGTTCATGGCCCTGAAAGCGGGGCAACCCACGTTCGGTTGCCCATCGGCCGTTGCCGTCCATGATCACCGCGACATGCCGCGGTATCGCCTCAGGGGAAATGCCAAGCCGCCGTCCCGCTTCGATACGCTTTTCTTCAAATGAACGTGTATTCATTTTTTTCCTTTTCAACCGCGGATTACACGGATTCTCACGGATTAAATATAAAAAAGAATCCGCGTAAATCTGCGAAATCCGTGGTTTTTATTGATTTCGAAAGATGGCCTGGCTGCGTTTGGGGCCAACGCCGATAATCGTTACCGGAACACCCACGATTTCTTCTACTGCCGCGATATACTTTTTCGTGTTTTCCGGCAGAGCATCGTATGTCGTAACGCCGGACAAATCCTCGTCCCAACCGCCCAGCGTTTCATATACGCATTCGGCCGCTTGGACATCGGCGGCATTGCCCGGAAAAAATGTGGTCTCTTTTCCATTGATTCGGTATGCCTTGCAGATCTTCACCTCTTTATGTCCCGCTAATGTGTCCAGATGCATCATGGCGATCTCATTGATCCCGCCAAGTCGCGCTGTAAAAGATACCGCCACCGCGTCAAACCATCCGCATCGGCGGGGCCTGCCGGTGGTCGTTCCAAATTCGTGTCCTTTAATGCGGATCGCATCGCCGATCTCGTTGTCCTGTTCCGATGGAAACGGCCCGGCGCCGACACGGGTCGCATACGCCTTGACCACGCCGATAAACCGGTCCACCCGCTGTGCCGGCACGCCGCAGCCGGGGCCCAAGCCCAATGCGCTGGCGTTGGAACTGGTCACGAAGGGAAACGTCCCGTGGTCCAGATCCAACAACGCGCCCTGGGCACCCTCGAATAAAATATTTTTCCCCGCATCAAGGGATTGATGCAGATACTCCGTTGTATTTGCAATAAACGGCGAAAGCACCTTGCTGTGCTCACAGCACTTATTGTAGATATCCTCAGCATTGATCGGGTCGGCCTGATACAACGCCCCGAACAGTTTATCTTTATAAGCGATAATCTTGGTGAGTTTTTCTTTGAGCGTCTCCAGGTCCAACAAATCCGCCATCCGAAGGGCATAGCTGCGGCCGGTCTTATCCGCATAACAGGGGCCGATACCGCGGGCGGTGGTGCCGATCTTATTCTTGCCCAGCGCCGCCTCACGAAGCTGATCTTCCATTTTATGGTAATCCAGCACCATGTGAGCGTTTTCACTGATGAACAGGCGACCCTCTAAGCTGATATTCTTTTCCTTGAGGCCATTGATCTCATCAATCAGCGTTCCCGGATCGACCACCACGCCGTTGGCGATCACGCAGTTTGTCTTTTCGCGGACGGCTCCGGACGGCATCAGGTGCAGAGCGAATTTTGTATCGCCGATAATGACGGTGTGTCCGGCGTTGGCGCCGCCGCCGTAACGGACGACGACATCGGCCTTCTCCGCCAGAATATCAACCACTTTTCCCTTCCCCTCATCACCCCATTGTAATCCTACAACACATGTATTCATTGATTCTCTTTTCCTCGTAAAACAGCTTCCGCCAAGTGCGGATCCCATAATTTTAATTTTTGGTCTTTAATTTTTTGCTTAACTGATCTTGGAGACGATATGGTCCAGCACCGCCGGCAGATTATCGTAGGTGCGGTCCTTAAGCGTCAGTTCTTTGCTTTGCCCGTTTTCCGTATAGGTAATCGTGAAAAATCCCCTTTTATCAAAATGAGTCTTATTGATCTTTTCAATCGCGTCATACGGAATGGCGGTGTTACCGCTGACAAATTCGTTTTCACCGGCGATCAGTTTTTTACCTCTGGAAATAACGAAATAAATGCCTAACAAAACTCCGGCACCAACCAGAAAAGGCGGAGCTTTCCGGTTGAAGTTCAACGTGCTGTCCGGAACACCATCAACAGTGTGCTTTTCAATAAAGTCCTGGTTCTTGTACCCATCATAGGCAAACCACAGTCCCACACCGATTAAAATGGCGGTGATAATTAACATATTTTGTTTTTTGTACCGGCTCAGAGGCGCTTCAATTGCCATACCTTCATCTCCTTACTGTCAATGTTATTAATAAAAGATTTGTGCTCATTCGTGTTTTTTATCGTCGCTGCGCGATTGCGCTGTTCAGTGGCTGCGCGAAGTTCGGAATAATCCGTTCGAACATCATCTGCTCGGCGATTCGGCATTGCTCCTGATATGCAGTGAGCATGTCAAACTCCGGTCCCGGCTGCGGATACCGCCGCACCGCGAAGTAAAGACTGATCGGATCATCAGATTTATACTTTTCACTGCGCACATCAAAAATGTTGGAGCGGGATTCGACCGCGACCCGTGCCTGCAGCCGGCAATCATCGCTCAGGCCGATCACCATCGACGGGCAGCAGCTCACGGCTCTGGAATGTGCCTGCTCATACAGGGACCCAAAACCGGAACCACTCAAAAGGGCCTCCGCGATGATCTCATCGTGATTGCCCTGATAGTCAAAATCCATCGTAAAGGTAATATCCATCGCGTCCGTATCCAGCGGACTGACGCCCAGCATATAAGGAATCAACTCCAGCACCTGATTATGCAGCAGATAGGCCTGTTGCAGATCATCCGGGTCGGCACACCCCACAACGATCCGGTCCGACTCCAGCGATACCCAGCGCTCGCGCCGGTCGTCATTTTCCTGCTCCAGGACATATTCACCGGTATCACGCCGGGCAAAATTATTCATGTCCGGGTTCTGTTTCTGCAGACGCTCGAAAAACGCCAACACCGTCTCCCGGCTGGAAGGTAGTTCCAACTGGGTATTGATACACATATCAACAAACAGCCCGTCACAAAACGAACCAAAACTATGAGTCATCATCAAATCTCCTAAAAACCAAACCGGGATATTGTGGCAGAAATGTGATTCAATTACAAGAAAGAAACTGCGAAAAGAGGGGAAAACAAACTAAAGTGGAGGTGGATATTCCGGTATCCCTGTAGAGATGCCTATTTCAGGTCCGGATCAGGCGTCCGTATTTCAGTAATCAGTGCCCCAATCGTACAGAAAATCGCCATCGCAAACGCCCGCCAGATCATCGGAACCAGCAGTTGAACCTGCTCCAAATCCCACTGCCGCTCCATCATAAATGCCGCCAGCGAATATACAATTCCGATACAGAGTCCGCAAATCGCGCTGCTCCCGGCCCTTTTGATGCGTGACAGTCCTCCCGCAAATCGTGTAACGGCCCAACCGGTCGCTAGCGGCAGGAAAAAGACCAGGCAAAAAAGCGGTTTCATAAACCATTTATTGTCGGTCGTCGGGGCCATTCCGCTGTGGGTAAAATACGCATAATGGCTCACTGCAAAGACGCCCGCCACTGCGATGACCGCTGCCGGCATATGCCACAGCCGCACGGCCATATCGGCCCGCAGCTCGCCGATCCGTTTCATTCGTCGGCGGACCGTCAGCGGCCAGTTATAGAACGCACAGAAGATCCAGTGCTCAAATAGCGCCCCCCGTTCGCCGAACACCGGCACGATATGCACCGCATCTGTCGCCCAGTGTGCCGCCATAAACCGCGCCATCGCCGGGTAGTGATAGGTCATCTGAATCGGAAACGCCAGATAGCCCACATACTTAAAATAACTCAAAAACAGGGCGATATTGTAATCTTTGAAGTTGCGGTCACGAATCGCCAGAATCGTCGTGTACAACCCACGACAGAACGACCCCGGCGAAATCGGAATAATCTGAAACAAAGCCAAAATACCAAGAACAGCAGCGGCTCTTTCTTTTTCCGGCATCTCCGGATGCTTAATATAGAAGATATAAGCGACAATCGCCGAGACGATTTGCGTCACCGGCAGTGTCATGAGATGAACGACCAAGCTGACCAGATACTTTTGAATATACGGCTCATTAACCTGTGAAAGAATCGTGTCTGCATCGTCATCGCTGAGGATGTGCTTCTTCTTGCCCTGCGTAACCATGTCCCGCAGCCATTCTTCGCGAAGATGTGCGTTGAAGTAAAGCTTCAACGGCCGCACAAAAACGAAATGGAGTTTATTCTTCAATATGGCCGGGTCCGTCATGAAACGATGCAGTCCGGCGGGGAATATCGACACGGGTACATGCAGAAGAAATCGAAATGCATTATGATAAAGTGCCATCGCCGTTTCAGCGTCCACACGTCCGGCCCTGTGCCATCCGATCAGCTTTTCGGCCATTTTACCATTAAAAGCCCGGCGGAAATAGCCAAACGAACTGAGCATAGAAGCGTAATGCTTCCGCCAGTCGGCCTTGGCCCATAGCTTTCGTCCGAAACGGCCCAGGAACGGAACCAGTCCTAATAAAAAGAACAGGATCGTTTTTAGTTTTGAATTTCGAAAAACGGTTTCCTTTTCCGGATCAAAAAGGTTTCGCGTTTTCCACCCGGTCACAGCGCTGTCAAATAAACGATTCCACAACTTGCCATCATACAGCAACTGCAGACCATTATGCGTCACGTCCGGCACTGAATTGCGGTAAACAATTTCACAATGGGTCAGTTCGTTCAGCATGGTGTCCGCATTCGGCAGATACTCGCGCATTTGCGGGTGATTATCCAGATATGCTTTCAATGTTGACAGATCGCCTCGGTCAAACTGCACCAGCGACCCGCGGGCCAGTCCCTGTCCGATCAGCTTAAAATCCCCCGGGCTCATCGGCAGAAACGGCAGCAGCGTCAGCCCCGCACGAAAATCCACCGCAACTAAGCCCCTCGCCGGTTCCGCATTCGTTTCGATGCGTTTGAGCGCATTGGGCTGGCTCTTGCAGGTGGTCCACTCATACTGCCGGGCAAATTCATGCGCCCCCACTTCATGCAGCAGCTTGACAAATTCGGTCATAAATGTGTATTTACTGCGATATTCCGGCGAGCCGAGCGTGCTGTCTTCGGCCGGTTGGCCTTTTTTCCAGCATTTCAACTGGTCCAGGTGGTCATCCACTTCCAGCCGCCACGTGCGTCCTTCGACCCAGTCGCTGATCTCGCCGCAACTGCCCAACGTCGAATCCACAAAAGTCGCGTGAATGTCGTTCACGCATTTTTCATCCCCAAATCGGACCTGTGCCGCAGCCCGAATAAACTTTTGCCACAAGGCCCCGGCCCGGGCGGCGGTGGGGTTGACCTGCAACTGAAACGAACCCTGGAAACCGACGGCGTACAGAAAATTACGGAAAAACAGCGACCCGCTCGACGGCGGAATCAGGATTTTCATGGCGTACTGGTTGCCGACTTTCAGATGCCCCACTTCGATGGGGATGTCGCCGTTAATCTGCAATTTTGTCAGAATGACCTTATAGACCTGTCCGGCGAAACCGCCGCCGACAAATTTATCGATCAGCACGCTGACGGTCACTTGGGGCCCCGGTTCGACCGGTGTCATCTCATACTCAAGCTCAATGCCCGCATCGTAATGGTCGATGCGCATCGGCCGATACAATTGCGCCCCATCAAAAGCCGCCTCAAGCTGCTTACACGTTTCGATTGAGTATTCTCTTGCCATAAGTTTATAGTACTGCCGACGGAGTCGGCTTTCAATTCTTCTGAGTTCTGAATTCTGATGTCTTAGTTTGTTATCGGCTCATAACTTCTTTAGCTTCAATTCTTTATCCAAAACACACCGGCATGTAATAAATGCCGATGGCTGCGACAATGCCCCCATAAACACCCGCCATCAGGTCGTCGGCCAAAATCCCCGCCCCCGCGGGCAGTTTTTCCAGCCGCCTGCACGGCCACGGCTTGGTAATATCAAACAGCCGGAACAAAAAAAAACCCAGCACCGTGGTATTGCAGATATTGCCGGGCCAAAGCAGAGAAATAATCAGCATGGTCACGGCCTGTCCGGCCACCTCATCAGCGACAATCATTTGCGGGTCCTTTTTGCCGGTTGCCGCAATTATCGCCGGACTAAAGCGAACGCAGATCCATGAAAACGCGACAAACAGAGCCGCCATGACAACCGGCGTGATCCACGGGTAAAACTCGCCCGGAACGTACCGCAGCACCTGGTACAGCACCACAGGCGGCAGCGACCCCCACGTCCCCGGGGCAATCGGCAGCTTTCCCAATCCAAAACAGGTTGTCAGCAGTTCTTCTTTTCGCATAACATCTCCTCTATAAAGCAACGCTGTCATTATAACATCAGACCGCGTTTATAAAAGTGAATTCTCAACTCCCGGAGGGGCTCATTGATTCAGGAGATTTTCACAGCTCAGTGGAATCGGGCGGATGCGCTGCGTGTATTGGCAGCGATTCCGGCTCGTGATGGCATGATGACCCCATCGGGTACGGCGAGTTTTTTTATGATATTTTGTGCACATTGGATGCTGCCAAACGTAGTAATAGTAGAGTTTTCTCCCCTCCGGTAAAGGGGTCTTATATGGGACATTTCCATTAAGGCCCCTTTCTTGAAAGGCCATTTTCCCAGCAAACTCCCAGACCCCAAAAAATGGCGAAGTATTTTATCAGCAAATAAGCTTTTTTGCCAAGCTGAAGATCGCAACCATAATAATACTCCCAAGGCCAATTAGCCACACAGGTTGTGGGGATTGATGTATCCAAATGTAAACAGGGTCTTGAATTAAAATTCTTTGGTCAGTGCTTGTTGCTTCTGTTCGTACAATCTTTGGCTTCCAGAGTGGATTTTTTATTTCGTAATAAACTCCTTTTGAATCAAATGTCGCAAGCCCATCTGATTTTTTCCATAGTGCCTGACTATGCTCGAAAGATTTTATTTCTTCAGTAAAGATCGATTCGCCTCTCGGAGTAAAAACGTCATGTCTGTCAGTCCTTGCGGTTGCTGTATGAATTCCATCGTCCTCTACCCATATATTAAAAACCCCACCGGCAGCATCAACATTCCAACCATTGATAAATTCACCAGAGTTTAAATAAACCTGTACCCGGCTATATATTTGAATCGCTAAATAAATTCGCCCCTCGCTATCAACGGCGATACCTTCTGGTTCCGAAAGCGGTAATTCTGTTTTTTCCGTAATAAACTTATTTTTCAGAAGAGACGAGAGCGGAATAATGGGACCATCTGATGTAAATGGGAATGTCAAAAAACTGATGACTAGACAGGAGACAGAAAAGAATAGGCCAGTTTTACATAATTGCCTTGAAAAAGATTTTGAGCTGATAGCTTCTATAAAAAAACATAATGGGGAAAGCAAAAGAATGGCTATAGGTGATATGATGCACAGCAAGAAATATGATCCGACTATTCTCGGAAAATAAACCATTAATATGCCATAGCAGTTTGAAAGAAACATCCAAAGATGAGCGAATATCAACAAAAGCAATAGTTGCTTGAAAATACCAGAAAGTGAATTGCGTCTCCTTTTATTATACTTGTCGACTTCTGCCCACTTAATAACCCTCTCACCAAAGTCTCCCCATTTTTGCACAAAACCTGAAAACTTCATACAACTCCTTTTACTCCTCAAACAACATCGACTCCCCTTGTTTCTTTGTTGATTTGACTTTTAAGCCCAAGTGTTTACATGCCACGGGGGTGATTTCCCGGCCGCGTTTGGTGCGGCGAACGAAGCCGATTTGCAGCAGGTAGGGCTCGACGACGTCTTCCAGCGTGTCGCTTTCTTCGCCTAAGGTCGCGGCGAGGGCCTCGATGCCCGCCGGGCCGCCGTCATAGACATTCGCCAAAACCCGCAGGAAGTTGCGGTCCAGTTCGTCCAGACCCAGATGGTCGATCTGTTCCATCTTCAGGGCGTTTTCGACGATCTCAGTCGTCAGCACACCGGAGCCCTTGACCTGTGCATAGTCGCGCACACGTTTTAAGAGCCGGTTGGCAACACGCGGCGTGCCGCGGGACCGCCCTGCCACCATTTCCAGCGTCCCGTCGTGGCTCTTCAACTCCAGCAATCCCGCCGAGCGCCGGAGGATATCTGTCAATTCGTCAATATTATAAAACTCCAGGTGATGCAGCATCCCGAAGCGACCGCGCAAAGGAGCACTGAGCAGCCCCGCCCGCGTGGTCGCCCCGATCAGCGTAAACCGCTTCAGCGGGAAGTTGATCGTCTTGGCGTGCATGCCGCTGTCGACGGTAAAATCGACCTTGAAATCCTCCATCGCCGGGTAAATAAACTCCTCCACCGGGGCACTCAAACGGTGGATCTCGTCGATAAAAAGAACATCGCCGGTATTAATGTTGGACAAGAGCCCCATCAAATCGCCCTGCTTGGTGATCGCCGGGCCGGAAGTCACGCGGATATTGGCCCCCATCTCATTAGCAATAACGTGGGCCAGTGTGGTCTTGCCCAATCCCGGCGGACCGTAAAACAGCAGATGCTCCAACGGTTCGCCGCGCTGGCGGGCCGCCTGAATCGCGATGGACAGCTTTTCCTTGACGTTGGATTGGCCAACGCATTCAGCCAGCGACTGCGGCCGCAGCGCAGAATTAAACTGCTCTTCGGCCTGCCCTTTTGAATCCGAACTTAAAACTCTATCAATCGCCATTTTTAGCCACGAATTAACACGAATTTCCACTAAATACTTTTTTAACCACGAAGATCACGAAGGTCACGAAGAAAATATTTAATAAAAACTTCGTGCTCTTCGTGTCCTTCGTGGTTTAAGTTCACTATGCTTCAATGCCTTGTTTGACTCGATAGACCAGCGGGACGAGTTCTTCGGCGGTTTTTATATCCGGGTGTTTTTGACAGGTCAGCTCGATCAGTTCCATCGCCTCGGCGCGTTTTTCGCCCCAGGCGATCAGGATTTCCAACGCCTCGGTCTGGAAGGAGCCGAACACCGCGGCCGGTTTACCCGACGGCGTAACCGAGAAGGCAAACTCGCCCAGCTTGCCCTTGAGTTCGGCGATAATCAACTGCGCAAACCGTTTGCCGATCGCCGGCAGCGCCGTCAGCATTTTTTCGTCGCCGGACTCGATCGCATCGGCGATGCGGGCAATCGGCATGGTCAGCGACTTGAGCCCCTTTTTGGTGCCCATCCCCTTGACGGACGTGTACAGCCGGAAAAATTCCTTCTCGCCATGGGTCAGAAAGCCCACCATCCGCGGGATGAGGTTGCCGCCGCCGGGGGTGCCTTCGTAGTATTCAATCGTACAAAGGGTTACATCCGTGCCGACCTGGCCGGACAAACCGCTGACCGCATAGCCGGGCAGCATCACCTCGTAGCAGACAGAACCAACCTGAACAAGGCACTTATCCTGATCCAGCGAAACAAGTTGTCCTTCAATTTGAGCGATCATAGCTATCTTTTAGACGGGATTAACAGGATTTACAAGATTATTTTTAGCCACGAATTATCACGAAGAACCACGAAAAATAAAAATGATCATTAGTAGTTTTACTGTCCAATTTCATTTTCGTTCTTTAACCCTTAGTGGAGCCAATAGCTTATGTCGCTTGTAATGATAAAACCGAGCAAGCTCTCTGCGTTTGCTTTTTCGTTTGATACAGCGTCTGGCC
>JAOUFG010000030.1 GCA_029858345.1 Phycisphaerae bacterium | reverse complement strand
CAATTAAACAACGCGGATTAAATCCCGTGGAGACGGTCAAACAGGCATTGAAAGTCTACCTCGAAACCGGTACTCTGCCAGCATTAAAAGAATTCACTGCTTCAAATGGCTAAAATATTACGAAAATACAAATTAACAAAGCATTATATCTCTGGAGTCAAAAAGGAGTTTCGAATGGCAAAAGATATGACAAATTATACGAGTCCTTTAGTGGAGCGAAATGCCTCGCCGGAAATGTCCGCCTTATTCGGCGCGAATAAAAAGTTTTCAACGTGGCGCAGGTTGTGGCTGGAACTGGCGCGGGCCGAACAGAAGCTGGGGTTGGATATCAAAAATGTTCAGATCAAAGAGATGGAAAAGCATCTGGACGATATTGACTATAAAAAGGCAGCAGCGTACGAAAAGAAGTTTCGACACGATGTCATGGCCCATGTCCATACCTTCGGCGATGTGGCTCCGAAAGCCGCGCCGATCATTCATCTCGGTGCGACGAGCTGCTATGTTGGCGACAATGCCGAACTGATCATTATGCATGAGGGGCTGGAGATTTTGTCCGGCAAGCTCGCCGCGGTCATCGACCGGTTGGCGAAGTTTGCGAAGAAGTACCGCGCGATGCCCGCACTGGGCTTTACGCATTATCAGCCCGCACAGTTGACGACCGTTGGCAAGCGGGCGACGCTGTGGTGTTATGACTATGCGATGGATTTGGCCGAGCTTGAAACACGCATCGAGACCATGCCGTTCCGCGGCGTCAAAGGGACCACCGGCACACAAGCATCGTTCCTTGCTTTGTTTAATGGCAACCATAATAAGGTCAAGCGGCTCGATGTGATGGTCGCCAAGGCCTTTGGCTTTAAGAACCGCTGTGCTGTGACGGGGCAGACCTATCCGCGTAAAATAGATAAAATGGTGGTCGATGTGCTGGCGTCGGTTGCGCAGTCGGCGCACAAGATGTGCAATGACATTCGCCTATTGGCGAACCTCAAAGAAATCGAAGAACCGTTTGAAAAATCACAGATCGGCTCATCCGCCATGGCGTATAAACGCAACCCCATGCGGTGTGAGCGTACGACGGGTTTGGCGCGGCTGGTGATGAGTTTTGCATCAAGCCCAATGATGACTGCGGCCGAACAATGGCTCGAACGCACACTGGACGATTCTTCTAACAGGCGTATCAGTATTGCCGAGGCGTTTCTGGCCACCGATGGCATTCTGGAAATCATGATCAACGTTACGTCCGGCATGGTGGTTTATCCCAAGGTTATCGCCGCACGGGTGATGAGTGAACTGCCGTTCATGGCGACGGAGAATATTATGATGGCCGGCGTCCAGGCCGGCGGCAATCGGCAGGACCTGCACGAATTGATCCGCGTCTATTCGCATCAGGCCGCCGCACAGGTCAAACAGCACGGCAAGGAAAACGACCTGTTGGAACGGCTGAAAGCCGACAAGGCATTCGCAAAGGTGGACTTCAAAAAAGTGATGAATCCCAAGGATTACATCGGCAGGGCACCGCAGCAGGTGGACGAATTCATCGCCGAAGTGGTAGCACCGGTTCGTCGCAAGTACCGCAAAGCATTGAATAAAACCGTGGAGTTAAAAGTCTAACCACGGAATGCACGGAAATTCACAGAATAATAAAAGTCCACAGTTTTTTTGGATTTTGAAAAATGAAACGTGACCTTAATCAATACTTGTACTATGAATTTGGCTTTGATGATGAAAACGAGGACGATGCGAATGTCTCTGATAACCGTCCTTTCGATCTTGAGTTTGTCGGCGAGATCAGGATAAACAATGAAGTAATGACAATATATTTGTTTGAAAGTGATAACGAGAAATACTATGCAATCGATGGCCCTGTGATTTCTTATTTCCCGCAGGGAAGTATGAACCTCGACAATCTGAGGCGACAACTCTTGGGTTCAAAATGGATTGCTCAATTTGAAATTGTTAATCTTCAAACAGTAGCATTGGGCGACCCTATTGTCTTACCCACAGAGGAGAGACGGGACTACATTAGAAATTTAGCGAAGAAGGTTTATCCTGAAAAAACTTGTGACATTTTAGAAGGTCTTTTTCTAAAGGATATTCAGGAATACATTGCTCTTGTGAAATACGAGCAGGACAATAATGCACATATAATAGGCGATCGTATTACAGTTAGAAATATTCCATTTAGTGACCTGAGTCCATGGAGGCGTTTAGCTGCAGGCATTGGAAAGCTGATAGAAGACGGCAAATTGGAAATCGGAAAGCAGTAGGATTTAAAGCCTGTTTAGGGGCTACACGGTAATAATAAAGTCTGCCGATTTCACGGATATTATATTTAAATAGTAAATAATCTGTGATAATCTGTGAAATCTGTGGATAAATAAACATGAATACAGGAGACACAATGGACAAAGCAACACTTACAGCACGGATTAAAGAAGCATCTTACCTGGAAGGCGATTTCGTCCTTCGCAGCGGTAAGCGCAGTAAATATTACATGGATAAATACCTGTTCGAAACCCAGCCGGACATCCTGCGGGAACTGGGCGCCGAATTCTGCAAGCATCTGACTGATGATGTGACGCTGATCGCCGGGGCGGAACTGGGCGGTGTGGCGCTGGCCGCGGCGACGGCGATGGAGGCCAACCTGCCGTGGGTCATCATCCGCAACAGCAAAAAGGACTACGGCACCAGCAAAATGGTCGAAGGCAAACTCTCCGAAGGCGATGTCGTCCTGCTGGTCGAGGACATCTGCACCACCGCCGGGCAGATCCTCGAAGCGGCCAAGATCATCACCGAAGCCGGGGCGACCGTCAAAAAGATCGTCTGCGTCATCGATCGCAAGCAGGGCGGCCGTGAAAATACCGAAGCCGCCGGCTATGTCTTTGACAGCATCATCACCAAAGACGACCTTGGTATTACGGATTAAAAGATGGCCATTGCCGGATACATATTCGTTGTTTTTGGAAGTATTATCAGCTTGATGAACTTCTATTTGTCTTTTCTCCGCTATCCCGTTTATAGGCTTTGTGGGGGAAAGAAAGAAGACTATAAATGGGTTTCCGGCATTCCACTGTTTGGATCTGCCTTCATACTTATCGGAATGGCAATCTTAAGGGATGCCAAGTGGATTCTTGTATCTGGTGTAATTATTGCTCTTTTAGATACAGCAGGCTTACATTGGTTTTTGGGAACTTTGGTGTACCACGCAATTTTCAAAAGAAATTGCGAGGAACAATAGTATTCTGACCACCGAGGGGCAAAATGCCCTAACAATCGTTTGCAAGTAATTCTAAATTCGATATAATAGAGCGTTTAGAGTGAATTGTGTGCATAAGGGCTGCGCCGAATGCGGCCGATCCGGGTTTTTGCCGCACACAGGGACGTGAAGCTTAACTACTTTTTAGAGAAAGAGTTACGATGCCAGATCTAAGACGGACATGGATTTTTTTGGCAATGTTGGCGACATTGGTTGCAGCAGGTTCAGCCGAAACATACCGCCTGAGCGATGAAAAAGGGTGGCAAAATGTCGCCGAGGATCCCGAAAGCGAGTATCTGCTGGCAGTATCGAAGATCAAGCAGCAGCTCCTGACCGGAACGAATGCCGACGTCGTGGACGCATTGGAATCGCTCAAAAAAGATTTTCCCGAGATGGCCGGAACCGAGATAGATGCTTATCTTGAGGCCGAAAAGCTGTATGCGGACGCCAAATGGTACAAGGCGGCGACCGCCTACAAGAAATTCATCGATGCCTGGCCGGACAGCATCCTTCAGCCGGCAGCCCTGGAGCGGCTTTATTCTATCGCCACAGCGTATCTGCAAGGGCAGAAACGGGTATTTATCAAGATACTGAAGCTGCCTGCGTTTGATACCGGCGTGGATTTGATGAACGATGTCGCGGATCGGGCGGGCAATGGGCCGCTGGCCCTGAGAGCTTTGACCACTTTGGCCGAGAGCCAGGAGCAGAAAAAGAAGTTTCTGGATGCCTTCGCCACCTGGCAGCAGATCGCCGACCAGTGGCCCACCGGCAACGCACGACAAACCGCTACGCTGCGAATGGCACGGGCCCTGCATGCCTCCTATGACGGGGCCCAGTATGATGAAGCGTTGATTGAAAAGGCCCGTGCTTACTTTCAGGACTACAACACCCGGTATCCCGAGGATGCGGCTCGTCTGGGGGTTCCCGAAACGATCGACCTGATTCATGAGCAACTGGCTTATAAGCAATACGAAACGGGCTTTTACTATGAACGCACGGGCAAACCGGACGTAGCAAAGCAATATTACCAAAAGGTGCTGAAGGACTCGCCCGACAGCAAAGCCGCGACGATGGCTCAGGCAAGAATGGCTCCGGATGCGGTTTCGCCCATAAAGATGACAACCCGGCGAAGGGTCGTTAACGGAACAACCGTGTTTTTGGACAATTGGTTCGGTTTGGAGCCGTTGTTCAACGGAAGAGAAAATAACTGAGAACTGAATACGAGGCGATGCACGTGAAAAAGCAACTGATTTCCGTCATTTTGACTCTTGCCGCGGCGGCTTTGGTGCCTGTGGCCGGATGCGGGCAGGGCTACCAGAACAGTTGGCCCTATCCCCAGCAGATCCAGACAGTCTATGTCGAAATGTTCGATACGAGCAGTTTTCGGCGCGGCCACGAGTATGTATTGACCGACGCAATCTGCAAACGTCTGGAAGCCCAGACACCCTATAAAATTGTTTCGGACAGAAATATTGCCGACTCCATCCTCAGCGGAAAAATGGGCATCGGCACCAGCGTTCTGGCCACGGATTATTATTCCGGTGCGCCCATCGAGAAGGAAACCCTGGTCACTGTCACTGTGACCTGGAAAAACCTGAAAACGGGCCAACTGCTGATTAGCGGTGAAAAAGTCTATGCCTCGGGAAGTTATTCCATTCCGCTTGGACAGACATTCGAATATTCCATTGGTCGGGCGGTCAATAAAGCCGCGGTCAGAGTAGTCGAATTGATGGAAACCCCCTGGTAATGTTGCAAAATCAACAATCAAAGATGAACTGCCAACCATAACTTAAGAACCAAAAACTAAAATGATAAAAAAACCAATGCCGTCACCCAAAAAACCCCTCAGGCCCGCGGGCCCGAATCAACCGGTGCCCGGGTACAATCGCGGCCCGTTTACCTGGCTGCTGATCGGTTTGGCCGTTATGCTCCTGTTGTGGACATTGAAAAATACGAACCGTGTCCAGCAACTGAAGTTCTCTGCGTTCGAAACCTATGTTGAGAGCCGCTACATCGAAACTGCGGTGTTGAATGAGTCGGGTCGCAAGATCAAAGGTGAATTTACGGATGCGGCTGTCGAAACACTGAAGATTGACGATAAGCCGGTGGCGAAGGACTTTGAGGTGCGATACGCCCCGGAAATGCTTCCGGAAAACTATACTCAATGGCTTAAAAAATACGGCGTGAGTGATTATGACGCTTCCGGTGAAAGCTGGGTACTGCCGCTGCTGGGAAGTTTTCTGCCGTTTCTGTTATTGATCGCGCTGATCTACTTTTTCTTTATCCGGAACATGAAGGCCGGCGGCGGCATGCTGATGAATTTCGGACGCAGTAAGCACCGAATGCAGGGCAAGGGAACCAAGGTGACCTTTGATAATGTCGCCGGCATCGAAGAAGCCAAGGATGAGGTGGCGGAGATTATCGAGTTCCTGAAAAACCCCAAGAAGTTCAAAAAGATCGGCGGACGTATCCCGCGCGGCGTCCTGTTGGTGGGCCCTCCCGGCTGCGGCAAAACGCTGCTGGCCAAAGCGATTGCCGGTGAAGCGGACGTTCCGTTTTTCAGCATCGCAGGCAGTGATTTTGTGGAAATGTTTGTTGGTGTGGGAGCCAGCCGTGTTCGGGATTTGTTCAAACAGGCCAAAGAAAACGCCCCGTGCATCATTTTCCTGGATGAAGTGGATGCCATCGGTAGAAAACGAGGCCCCGGTTTTGTCAGCGGCGGCCATGACGAACGCGAGCAGACGCTCAACGCGATCCTGGTTGAGATGGATGGCTTTGATACGGACGATCAGGTTATTCTTCTTGCCGCGACCAACCGTGGAGACATCCTGGATAACGCATTGACCCGTCCGGGCCGGTTTGATCGGCAGGTGGTCGTTCCCTTGCCGGACCTCAAAGGACGAATGAAGATTTTGCAGATTCATGCGAAAAAGATTAAATACGACCCGAACGTCGACTTTGAACGCATGGCGCGCGGGACGCCGATGTTCAGCGGCGCCGAACTCGAAGCCCTGATTAACGAAGCGGCGATCAGCGCCAGTATGCAGGATAAAGATTTTGTCGAGATGGCCGATTTTGAAGAGGCCCGCGACAAGGTTCGCTGGGGGCGTGCGAAGCGCAGCCGCGAGATTGATGAACTCGACCGCAATTTGACGGCCTATCATGAGGCCGGGCATGCGCTGGTGCAGTCCATGCTTGAGGATGCCGACCCGCTGCACAAGGTCAGTATTATCCCGCGCGGGCCTATGGGCGGTGCGACCTTTGCTCTGCCGGTAAAAGATAGGTTGTACTATTCGAAAAAGTATTGCCTGGCGGAATTGCAGGTTTGTTTCGGCGGACGCGTAGCAGAGGAACTGTTCTGTAATGACATTACCAGCGGCGCGCAGTCGGATATTACGCAAGCCACACGAATCGCCCGCGAAATGATTATGACCTGGGGGATGGGCGAAGAACTGGGGCCGATCAAGTATTCTCAGGACGCCGGCCCGGAGACCTATTACAGTATGGGGCCGGAGTATTCTCAAAAGACTGCCGAAGCGATCGATCGGGAAGTCAAGCGTTTAATCAATAACGCTTATACCAGCGTAACGGACCTGATCAAGGCAAACACGGATAAAATGGAAGCGCTGGCCAAGGCGCTGCTGAAATACGAAACACTGGACGCCGAAGAAGTCAAGATGGTTCTCGACGGCAAGACGCTGGATAAACCGACTGTTTCTGACTTGTTAAAGCTGGAGCAGGAAAAAACCGAAAACAACGCCGGCAAACAGGACAGTGTCGACGATGTTCCTCGGGAAGATCTGCCCGAGGATCCGTCCGACAACCCGACCGGCGACTAAACCGTGATGGTATTTTAAAGGCCCGCAGACGATTGTCTGTGGGCTTTTTTAAATGCTTACCGTCTCTGCCGGATTTGCAGAGACAGGACTGCAATATTGGCAAACCCGGCGATTCCTGTTTTGCGGATGGCGATGTATCCTCTTGTGAAAAAAAGAGTTACCAAAACGGTGCCTGATTGGCACAGAATTTGTTAATGGTTTTAGCGTGCTTCCATTGAACAATAAATTTGAAAAATCGTAGAGTTATCACAGAGTTGTATGGCAGGTGTTTTAGTTTACATTCCCAGGCAATGTCAAAAAAGCAAGGCCGTCGGCAACTAGTTTATGGAATAATAGAAGAAAGGGAAAAGTGATGAATTTGACGAAGCAAAATGTATCAACGATGTTGGCGATTTTGATTGTGATGTCCTCCCTGTGCGGTTCAGCATTGGCCACCGATGTGGATACCAACGGCATCGAAACACTCCGGAAAACGAGCAAGGCGTTTTCAGGGGTGGCAAAACAGGCAACGCCCGCCGTAGTTGCTGTGCAGGTGCGCACAAAAATTGAGGCGCAAAGTATGGGGTTTGGTCCCGGTTCACCCTTTGATGAGGATTTTTTTGAACGGTTCTTTGGACGCCCCATGCCCCGCGGACAACAGCGGCAGCAACCGCGTTACCAGGAAGGCCAGGCCTCCGGTTTTGTGATCAGTGCCGATGGTTATATCTTGACCAATAATCATGTGGTTGAAGATGCAGACGAAATCACAGTGGTGATGGGGGACGGCCAGGAATATGAAAAAGTGAAGCTGGTTGGCACCGACGATAAGGCCGATGTCGCCCTGTTAAAAATTGAAAATGTGGACGACCTGCCGTACTTGGAATTAGGCAATTCCGACGAACTGGAGATGGGCGAGTGGGTCATCGCTATTGGCAATCCGTTTGGCTTGACGGAGACGCTGACGGTTGGTGTGGTCAGTGCATTGGGCCGAAAACTTGGTCGTCCGGATGTCTATCAGGATTTTATTCAGACCGACGCGGCCATCAATCCCGGCAATTCCGGCGGGCCCCTGCTGAACCTCGAAGGTAAAGTGGTTGGTATTAACTCCGCGATTATTACCGGCGACCGCGGCTATATGGGTATTGGGTTGGCGGTCCCCATCAACGTGGCCAAAGCGATCAAGGAACAACTCATCGCAACCGGTAAAGTTCATCGCGGCTATCTGGGGGTTCTGCCACAGGACATTGAGCCGGAAATGGTTGACCTCTTTAAACTCAAGGACAACAAGGGAGCGATCATTATCAATGTTGAAGAAGATTCGCCGGCTGACAAAGCGGGCCTTGAAAAAGACGATGTGATTATCAAGATCGGTGATAAAAAAGTTGAAGACGGACAGGATGTTCGAAATATCGTCAGTTTTATTGTGCCCGAAACAGAAGTTGAATTTACCATTGTCCGTAACGGAAAAGAAAAAAAGTTAACCGTCAAAATCGGCTCCCGTCAGGAAAGCAATCTGGCTGAGACGTCAGATCTTGGCAAGAAATTCGGTCTGACCGTGGCTACGATTGATGAAGAAGTTGCCGACCAATACAATGTGGAGGAAGGCAAAGGTGTTGTCGTTGTCGAAGTCAAGTCCGGCAGCCCGGCTGCGCGTGCCGGAATTCGCAAAGGAATGGTCATTCTCGAAGTGAACCGAACGGAGGTTAACACTGTTGGTGAATTCAATGAAGCGATTGCGGAATCTGAAGACAGCAAGAAAGCATTGCTATTGGTCAAAACCGGACGCTATGCGCAATACGTTGTTCTTGTGCTCAGAGATTAGAAAGACCTGTCTATCATAAAAAAAGCCCGGCTTTTCAGTCGGGCTTTTTTGCTTACTGATTCTTGCGAACCAATGTTGCCGCGGGCAATGTGTATGACACTTCACCGGTGTCGTCGGTTAATGCCAGAACAATTCGTACGTCTCGAATCGCGGTGATAGTTTCAACGCCGCCGGCGCCGTTATCGCGATCGATTTCATGTTCGGTCCGGTTGAAAGTAGCCCCGGTCACATGGTTGCACAGCACATAACTGTTGCCGCTGGTATTATCATCATAATACAGTGTGCTGCTGGAAGCGTCGTAGCGATAGGTTATGTCGGCGTTGGTGTTTGTGATTAAGCTGACCTGTGAATTATCAGGGTCGCCGCCGCCAATGAGCGCAACCGCCTGAGCGGAACGCAGATCGTTGGTGATTCGCAGCAGGGCCTGACGTGCTCTGTTGACGGTTTCGTAGATGCCTTTGTTGGCCTGATAATTGGTCACAGAAGCATCGAAAGCAAACGCCACCGCCGTCATCAGTACCGCCAGAATGACCAGCGAGAGCATGACCTCAACGAGTGTGAAACCGCTTTGTTTTTTTCTTACGGGCGTTTTCATCTTTTGTGCCCCCTTATTCAATTAGCCGCGCCCGAATCCAGCTTGTATTGCTGATGGGCGTGCCGGCTTTGGTTACGGTTACGGTCACACGCACAAAATCCGTGGGCCCGGTAACCGTATTGGCAAAATTTCCGGATTCTACGTAATCGATTTGAACCTGCTGACTGAATCCGCTGAAGTCCGACATCGCAGCTCCCGTAAGATCAACGGGAGGGGAAAAAGTCTGCCCGTCATACGTCGCCAGCATCGTATCAAAATCAACATTGGCGGTGCGTCCCCGGATCTCTTCGATCAGAAACTCCGCCGTGGACAGATCCACGCCGTAGCCGTTGGCCATCGTGAACGCGCCGCTGGCGGCCGCCAGTGCGGCAATCACCAACCCAATCAGCATCGTTGCAAACAGGGCTTCAATAAGTGTGAACCCCGGTACGTATGCTCTGCGTTGTTTCATTTTTTTCATCTCTGAGATCCTTGCTATAAGGCCTATCCTACAACGCTGGACATCTTGAAGATAGGCAGGATGATGCTCATTGCGATAAACCCGACCAAAACACCCATCAGGACGATCATGATAGGTTCGATCATGCTGGTAACGGCCTTGATAACCGTTTTCAGTTCGCGTGCGTAAAAATCGGAAATGTCCCGCAGGACTTCGCCGAGCGTTCCGGATTCTTCGCCGGACTGAATCATCTGCACGACGTTGCCGGGCATCAGTCCGTAATTAGACAAACTGGCGGCGATTTTTTTACCTTGGCGTACTTCTTCATAGACGCCTTTCCACATATTTTCGTACAGCATATTGCCCGTGATGTGAGCGGTAATGGAAAGTGTATCAAGAATGGGTACACCTGCATTTATCAGCACGCCCATTGTATGCATGCTTCGGGTAATGTACAGACTGCGGCACAGCGTCCTCAGCAGGGGCAGCCGCAGTTTCATCAAATCCCACCAGGCCTTCCCGGGTTCGGTTTTGTTGGTTATGTACCAAAAAACGCCGATTGCTCCGGCAATCGAGGGAAAGACAATAAACCAGTAATTGCTCATGATTCCGCTGAGAAACATGAGCGCCTTTGTGGGGCCGGGCAGCAAATGCTCTTTGCCGGCAAAAACCTTCAGGAATCGGGGCAGTACAAAGGTCAGCAGAAAAGTAACACAGGTTATCGCCATTGTGGCGATAATCCCGGGATAGACCATCGCACTGATGACCTGGCTGCGTGTGTCGGCTTCCTGGTCGAGATACTCCGTGAGCTGTTGGAGCATCGAACTCATCGAACCGGAAATTTCTGCGGCGGCAATCATGTTGATATACAAATTGTTAAATACTTCGGGGTGTTCGGCCAGTGCCTGGGAAAAACTCTGGCCGCCTTCGATGCGAGCCTTCAGGTCCAGCACAACATAGCGGAATTTTTCTTTCTCAATCTGAGAGCCGACCGACTCCAGCGAATCCTGTAAACTGATGCCTGCGCGGATCATCACAGCCAGTTGGTTCGTAAAGTTCAAAATGTCTTTTCGGCTGGGGCCGAACTCCACCCGGAACCCTCCCTTGGGGGCATTGCCGGTTGTTGTTGAAGAAATCGCGGCCGCCGCATGCTGACTGCGCTGCTCGGTTTTGGGTGCCGACTCTTGCAATTTCAGCTTTTCTAAAAATGACATACATGACTCCCTTGATGTTAAACGGGTTTACTGGCAACGCTTTGAGCCGTTGCGGGCAGAAGTTTTTCCATTTTCCCTGGATTACTGGAACGCATGATCGCTTCTTCACGATCCAGAAAACCCTTCATAAAGTTCTGTTGGATACTGTGATCCATCGTCTGCATCCCCAGCCGGCGCGAAGTCTCGATGATGTTGGGAATCTCATAAATACGATTTTCGCGGATGCAGTTGCGTACCGCGGACGTACACAGCAGAATTTCACAACAGGGCACCATTCCGGGCTGATCCACACGGCGGAACAGGGTTTGTGAAATCACCGCCTGCAGCGTATTGGACAACATCGCACGAATCTGATTCTGCTGACTGGCGGGATAGATGTCAATAATACGCTCGACCGTCTGAGACGCGTTGATGGTGTGCAGGGTCGAGAAAACCAGGTGGCCGGTTTCGGCGGCGGTGATGGTGGAACTGGTCGTTTCCAGGTCCCGCATTTCACCGACGAGGATGATGTCGGGGTCCTGACGCAGAGCATGGCGAAGACCGGATGCAAACGACGTACAGTCCGAACCCATTTCGCGCTGCTCGATCATACAGGACTTGTTTTCCATCAGGTATTCAACGGGGTCTTCCAGCGTGATGATGCGCTTGCGGTATTTCTGGTTGATCACATTGACCATCGAGGCCAGTGAGGTACTTTTACCCGAACCGGTATGTCCGGTGACAACGACCAGTCCGCGGGGCAGATCCGTCAGTTCTTTGACCACGTCGGGCAAATGCAGTTCTTCGATGTCGGGGACGTGGTTGGAGATCGCACGGAAGGCCAGCGCAAACGATTCTTTCTGGAAGTGCGCATTCACACGAAATCGGCTGCCGTCATCGATCATGGTCGAAAAGTCCCAGTCACGTTTTTCGAGAAACTGTTTGAACTTGTCCTCGCCGATCATCTCAAGAATCATCTTGCCTGTGTCGTCGTTAGACACTTCGGGCAGATCCATCATGATCAGCTCGGTGTTAATGCGCATGATCGGAGGCATTCCGATGTTAATGTGGACATCCGACGCCCCCGCTTCAATGGCTGTTGCCAACATTTGTTTTGTATTAATCATTCTTTTGCTCCTGAATCAGTTTTATCCTGCTTAACCTTTATGTTCCGGCTAATTATTTCTGTATTTGATTGTGTGGGAGACGTTTGGGCATCAGCGGAATCAGCCACTTCTGCGACACGCAGAATTTCCTCGATGGTCGTAATACCTTTTTTGACCTTTTGGAGACCGTCCTCGAACAGGCTGGGCCATCCGCTCTTGCGGAAGGCCCTGCGCATGTTATGGACGGATGAATCGTGATTAATGATCTGTCGGAATTCTTCGTTGACCACCAAGAGTTCGTGGATACCGCACCGGCCGGCATACCCGCTGTCACGGCACTGGTCACATCCTTTTCCATGTGTCAATTCATGTGATTCAATCTGAGCCATATCTAAGTATTTCCGCAAATTATCGGGAGCGGTAAAGGGTTCCTTACAGTTGCTGCAAATCCGGCGGACCAATCGCTGGGCAAGAATACCGTTCAATGAAGCGGCGATCAGATAAGGTTCGATGCCGATATCCACCAGACGCGAAACACTGCTGGGTGCGTCATTGGTGTGCAGGGTGGACAGAACCAGATGCCCCGTCAAAGCTGCCTGGACCGCAATTCGAGCTGTTTCCTGGTCGCGAATTTCACCTACCATGATGATATCGGGGTCCTGACGCAGTAAGGACCGAAGTGCTCCGGCGAATGTCAGACCTGCTTTCTCGTTGACTTGTACCTGGTTGCAGAATTCCAGATTATATTCAACAGGATCTTCGACCGTCGAAACATTCAGGGTGACACTGTCCATCTGGGCGAGTGCTGAATACAACGTTGTACTTTTTCCGGAGCCGGTTGGGCCGGTCACCAGCAGAATCCCGTTGGGCCGAGCGATCTGATCTCTGAAACCTTCAATGATCCGGTCTTCCATGCCCGACTGGTCCAGCCCGATCATAATACTGCTGCTGTCCAACAAGCGAATAACCACCTTTTCGCCATGACTGGTGGGCAGAACCGAGACACGAAGGTCCACGCCGCGCCCGCCCATAATGACGGCAATCTTGCCATCCTGGGGAACGCGCCGCTCAGAGATGTCCAGATTGGCCATGATTTTCAGACGCGAGACAATCGCCGCGTGCATGCGCGAAGGGGCCTGCTTGGTATCGAACAGGATCCCGTCAATCCGGTAACGGATCTTGGTGTATTTTTCTTTGGGTTCAATGTGAATATCGCTCGCCCCCTCGTGCAGGGCGTTGCTGAGTAGGAAGTTGACAAATTTGATGACGGGCGATTCGCCCGCGCTTTTTTCAAGGTCCTCAACATCCTCTTCGTCATCCTGAATCAGCTCGACATCTTCCATCTCGGTCATGAGATCGTCAACGTTATAGTCGAACTTGCTTTCGTCGCATTCTTCACAGGCCGCTTCAATATCCTCGGAGGTACAAACCACCACGTCAATTGCCATGCCGGTCTGCCGCTTGACATCATCAATCACGAAAACATTGGACGGCTGCGTCATTGCCACCCGCAGCGTGCCGTCCTCTTTAATACGGATGGGCATCACATGATTGGCCCGGATATATTTCAGGTCCATCAGCGAAAACGCTTTACGGTCAACCTGTTCCGGAGTGATCCGTTGAAATTCATACCCATACAGCTCGGCTTTGGCTCGAATAATCTGCTCGGCGCTGAACCCCTGTTCCGTCAGCAATTGTTCAACATCCGTACCGGTTTCCTGCTGTCGGCTGCGAATGTGCTCCATCTGCTCCGTCGAAAGCTGTTGGCTGTCCAGAAGGATATCTGCGATATCCTGAACACGGGCATGCGTTGTGACCTGCGGACTATATAAATTCTGCAGACCCGGCGCGAGATCGGTCTGTCCCGCATCCATCTCCAGGACAGCGGAATAATCCGTCTGCTGTCGTTCTGTTTTTTTTCCGAATATTCGTTTCATTAGTCCATCTTCAATTCAATAGGGATTCCCTTGTAATCCAGCGTGACTTTTTTATCCTCAATGGATTGTACGGTCATATCCTTGTAGGTGTCACCCTGATACAATACTTTATCATCAATCATGCAGCACGCGCCTTTGGGCGTTGCGGTGGTGCTCCACAGCTCCAAACCCATGGAAATCACCTCTGCTTCCTGACGGAGTTGTGCCAGTTGCTGAGATTGATTTGAACTGCCGGATCTTGGAGTGTACCCCAGCTCTCGTTTGAAAGGATTTTTCTTCAGCTCGTCAACCGCTACCTGATCGACATTATGAAACTGGTAGAAACGCCCGGCAACCGAGTTCATCTGAGTATCCACTTCGTTTTGCATGGTGCTGAGCTGGGCCAGCGCGGCTTCAAGCTGGACCTGGTCCTGGCTGGGTGCGGCGTTGACGGCAGCAGGGGCGGCCTTTTTGACCATGAACCATACCCCAAGGGCGGCGATGGCAAAAAGAACAGCCAGAATCATCGTACTCTGGCGTATTTTTTGCTTCTGTCCGGACACGGTCAGATACTCTTGTGTCGAACCATCCGCAGACTCCTGATCCGGCATATCGGCTGAGGCGGGCAATGTATCAGTGTTTTTAAGATACGATAACATGATTGTTCTCCATGAATTCTAAGATTAGTTTATACCGCGCTCTGGAAGAAGATGCTCATAACAAATTTTGCTTCCGTCTGACCTTCCCGCTCTGTTTTCTTCAATCTCAATTCCCGCATCTTGGTAATACGATCAAGTTTTTCAAGCTCAAGCAGGAATGCGTAATACGAGTTGAAGTTTCCGTCCAGTTCCATCTCGATGGGCTGTTCGATGTAACCGCGGTTGTCCTTGTTTTTTTGAGTTCGGATGCTCTTGGGAGTCAGTCCGTGACGCTGGGCGATCAGTGTCACATCTTCAAGAACGGTGTGAATCTCGCTGCTGGGAGGCAGTTTGCTTTCAAAGGCCGCGATGGCCTCCTCAATCTTTTTGAGCTGGCCGGCCAGATCTTCCGCTGCGGCGGTGGCTTTTTCCAGTTCATCCAGCTTGCCGCGCATTACTTCCATTTTGGACCGTTCCTGGCCCAGGTGTTCATTGGCCGGTTTGATCATGTAGGCCCATGACACGTATGCCATTCCCACGATCAAGATAAAGAATATGAAATATCGAGTACTACTGGTCATTTTAGGGGTCCTTTCGATAGTACCGGTGAATGACTCCGATCATTATATGGTCTGTTCCCGCTGCTCACGGATACTGTCAATATTCTCTTTGGTCAGAGCCAGGTCGGATTTAATCGTGGCGCTCAGACGAAATTCACGGTATTTGATTTTTTCGATTTCAACCTCCTTGGATTCAACCAGGGAAACCTGGTCAAACAGGATGGAATTACTTAAATTGGCAATAAAGCCGGCTACCTGAATATCACTGGGCGCAATGCCCTTGATCTGAAGGTTTGTCGAGACCTTTTTTTGGGGTTCGGCCGGAGCGCTCGCCGCGGCGGATTTATTTTTATACTGACTCCCGCCGGAGGGCTTGGAGACGGATCGCACGACTTGGGTCTCTTTTTCCTCCAATCCAAACTCCAGCAGGGAAACGCCGGAGGGAAGATTGTTGGTCAATGACGCCAGGACGATACTGCGAGGAACCGGTTCGAGCAGTTCGGCGGTCATAACCATCGTCTTCATCATGGTCTTGCTTTTTTCTTTCAGGTCTTCCAACTGCGCGATTTGCTGTTGTGCTTTGGCCATTCGCTCATTCAGTTGGACCAGTTCTGTCTGTACGGCACGCTGCCGCATTTTAATGAAACCGAAGGTAATGCCGATCGCACCGAGCATTGCTATCAGCAGCATTAAATAAAGGACATTGGCACGGCTGGCATGCCGCTGCTGTACATAATCGTCCGGGACAAAATTAATAGTAGCCATAATCGTTCACCTTTACCTTAATTTAAACCTTCCAAACTCAGTCCGAACGCGGTCGCCCAGTCAACTTTACAGTTGCGGCGGTCGATAATGCATTCCGGACCGTGATTGATTTCAACTGCACTGATAACGTCGCCGATCTGTGCAGGTACTTGCATTTTCTGAGCCAGCCCCGCAAACCGGTCACACAGGGTCCGGCTGGTGCCGTTGCCGGCCAAAAAGACAATCCGGCCGATTTGACCAGTCGCCGGACACTCTTCAAAATAACGCACACAAGCGTCGATCTCGGAGAACAGCCGCTGCACCATCTGGCCTTGTTCGAGTTGGGTGTACCCGATCGACACCACGCGGGCAAACAACAGATTCGCCCCGCGGGCAATGACAACATTGGTATGATTGGTTCCGACATTAATCAGGATGGCAACGATGTCCTGTTCATTACTTCGCCGGCAGAAAAAATTCATAAAACTTTTGACCATCGCGACCGGCCAGATACTAATGCCGCTGACTTCCAGGCCGGCCTTTTCATAAATGGCCAAATGCTGATTGACCAGTTCCCGGTTGGCGGAGACGGTCAGGACATCGACAATGTCAGAGCCGTTTTTCTCGCCGGAATCAATGGGGATATGCTGGAACAAAGCGTTTTCAACCGGGAAGGGAAGACGCTTTTGCAGTTTTTGCGGAAGAATGGTACTGATACGATCCATCGCCGAACGCGGGATTTTGATGGGGTCAATGAAAAGATCATCCGATGGCAGCGCCGTTACGACCGCTTTTCCCTTAAAATCATTGCCGTTAAAGGCCTCCCGAACGGCCTCAATTGCCCAGTGCTGCCACGTCGGCGTGTGGAATTCAATGTCAGCGGGCTTCTGGCGCAGCGCCGCCGAATGCAGGAACAATCCCCGGTCGTTTTTGCCTAATTGAACCATCCGCAGATACCCGCTGCCAAGATCGACTCCGATCGGACAGATCTTTTTACCATTCATCCCTAACATATATGCGTCCTTATTTCGCCGGTTGCGTGACTCTGGTCTCTTCCTGTCGTCCTGAAAAATAACAGATGTTCAGGTATATCCTTTGCTGTTTCGTCTATATTGGCTGTCAGATTAACCATACAATTTATAAGTCACCGCTATGGGTTTACAGGTTGTTACACATAAAATGTAAATAACAACCCTACCCGGGTCAAAAAGACGGTTAAAATAGCGGCATAGCCGAAGATGTCCGATAATTGGATTGTCCATGACGCGAGGGTCTTCTTTGCTATAGCCGTTCAGGATGAAATTAGCGGCTTATTGAACAGGGAAACAGCCAAAGTGGCTCCCTTATAATAATGCGACTCTGTATCGAAGAACTTGCGGATGTCCGATAACTCACAGAAAGGGATGCAAAAGACCCACTTTGGAGGGATCCTGTAAATTAGAAATGAACAAACTATCTCTTGAAGCGGGCCACTTGAGTGATAAAATATAAAAGTACTCTGAAATGTTTAATAGAAGACTTTTGAGGAAAGGAGTGGTTGTGCGAAATTTTCTCCGGATTTTAGTATTGATTGCAGTGAGCGGCGTTTTTATTCCTCAGGTTCGCGCTCAGGAAAGTGTATCTGCGAACAACGAAAACGCTGTTGAACCAGCCGGCTCTACCTTGAATCTCGGCGCCGGCTTTGTTTATCGAAGTCCGGTTTACAGGGGGCAGGATGCCGACGGGCTGCCGATCCCGATGATTTTTTACCAGAAAGGTAACCTGTATTTCCGCGGCAGCCGGTTGGGCTATCAGTTTTACAAAAACGATGCTTTCAGCTTGGATGTTCTGGCAGCGTGGGCGTTTCGGGGTTACGACGATGATGACAGTCGGCATTTAAACGGTATGGACGACCGCGATCCGTCCATCGAGGGCGGCCTGGCGGCCTCATACCATGACGGATGGGGAACCGCGAGCGTCAGTTTTCTCACCGATCTTCTCGGTAAACACGATGGACAGGAATTGACCTTCAGTTACGCAAAGCGGTTTATCCGTGAACCGTGGGAGCTGACCCCGTCCGCCGGAATTACATGGCAGAGTGCTAACCTGACCGATTATTACTACGGCGTCGAACAAAAAGAAGTCGCCGCCGGCCGGCCCCGCTATTCGGCCGGCGAGGCATGGAACCCCTTTGTTGCGCTCACGACACAATACTACTTTACCGAAAAGTGGTCCTCTCTCGTGATGCTGCAATATGAGTGGCTGAATAATGAAATCTCCGACAGCCCCATCGTCAATAAACAATATCAAGTCAGGGTTATGGCCGGAATCATGTGTAAGTTTTGAGGGTGCTCTGTGAAAAGCTTAATCATACGTAAAAGAAAGGAATTCAATGAACAAACAGGCCCATGATTTTTTGACGGAACTCTTAGCGGCTCCCAGCCCGTCCGGTTTTGAGCAACCCGCCGCCAAGGTGTGGCGTGACTATGTTAAACCGCACGTGGATGAGCTGATCCCGGACGTTCACGGCAACAGCATCGCCGTGTTGAATTCGAAAGCGAAGTTTAAGTTTATGCTTGCAGGGCACATCGATGAAATCGGTCTGATGATTACGCATATTGACGAAAAAGGATTCATCTACACCGCCCAGATCGGCGGTATGGACCCGACCCTGCTGGTCGGTCAGCGGGTCCGCATCATCACGCAAAAAGGCGACGTTTTTGGCGTTATCGGCCGCAAAGCGATCCACCAAATGACATCTGAAGAACGCAAGAAAAATGTTGAAATGGACAATGTCTGGATCGATATCGGCGCCAATAATAAAAAAGCCGCTGAAAAGCGCGTCGCGATCGGCGACCCGATCGTGGTGGATGTACTCTGCCGCAAGCTCAACGGCGACAAGATTGTCTCACGTGCCGCCGACAACAAGGCCGGCGCGTTTGTCGTGGCCGAGGCGATGCGTCAACTGGCCCGCCGCAAACTGAACGTCTGCGTGATGGGCGTGGCGACGGTTCAGGAAGAGATCGGCTTGCGCGGCGCGATCACCTCCAGCTACAATGTCAATCCCGATGCGGGCTTCGCCGTTGACGTTACCTTCTCCAGCGACCACCCGGACACCAACCCCAAAAAGACCGGCGAGGTCAAACTCGGCAAGGGCCCCGTTCTGCATCGCGGTCCCAGCATTAACCCTGTTATGGAAAAAGAACTGTTCAAAATCGCCAAGGTCAAAAAAATCGCCTACCAGGTCACCGCAGAACCCCGCGGCACCGGGACCGATGCCAATGCCATGCAGCTCTCTCGCGGCGGTGCGGCAACGGCCCTGATCAGTGTGCCGAATCGGTATATGCACACGCCCGTCGAGGTGATCTCGACAAAGGACCTTGACAATACCGTCAAGCTGATCGTCGAATATATCGCCGCTCATCCGGCCAAACGCGACTATCGACCATAAACAGCAACTCCTTAAAAGGCGGATACTTACCACGCAATCAGCGGGAACGGCTAAAAACATTCAGCAAAACCTTTGACAATTACGCGTCGGGGTTGTAGATTTGTATCCTTGTCCGACGTAGAAATCTCTTGCCACGCAAGGAGGGTTTCATACTTGCAGACAACGATTCTGGGCAGAATAAAAACCGTTTCGGTCAGCCAACGAGGAACAACGTGGCCAAGCAAAGCACAACTGAAATACTAAGCGATATTCTGGAACGCGTCAAAACCATTGACCCCGTGAATACACGCAAGTGGTTTGACGACCTCCATATCGCCGCGTTCGACCACGGGCTGATGCAGATCGCCTGCCCCGACCGGTCCTGCGCCGAATTTATGCAGGACAACTGTCAGGCCACGTTTACCCAGGCGGCCCAGAACATCACGGGGCATTTGGTTTCAGTAAATTTTCTCGACCCCGGCACCCAGCCGGCCCAGGTGCTGCCCGACCACATCGACATCCCGAAACATGTACGGCTGCATCCGGACTACACGTTCGAAAGTTTTGTCGTCGGCCCCTGCAACCGGCTGGCACACGCAAGCTGCATTGCCGTCAGCCAGAATCCCGGCACGATTTATAATCCGCTGTTTCTGTACGGCAATGTCGGCCTGGGCAAGACCCATCTGCTGCATGCCGTCTGTCATGACGCCCGCAAACAGCGTCAGGATGTTTCTATTCAGTTCCTCAGTTGTGAAGAGTTTGTCAATGGGTTCATCAGCGCCATCGAAAAAGGCAATCTGAACGATTTTCAAAACCAGTACCGCACGGTTGACGTGCTGATTATTGACGATGTGCAGTTTCTGCGAGAGCGGGAACAAAGCCAGGAGGAGTTCTTCCACACGTTTAACGCCCTTTATAACAATCGCCGGCAGATTGTCCTGACCGCCGACAGTGCGCCGCAGGATCTGGCGGCACTGGAAGAGCGGCTCATCAGCCGGTTCAAATGGGGACTGGTGGCCCGGCTGGACGCCCCCAGCTACGAAACACGGATTGCCATCATTAAAAAGAAGGCGCATTTACGCGGATTGGACCTGCCGGAGGGCGTGGCGGAATTGATTGCCGAGCACGTCAAGACCAATATCCGCGAGTTAGAGGGGGCGCTGACCATTATTTACGCCACGGCCCAGACCGCCGGCGTGCCGATCACGGTCAACCTGGCCCGTCAGGCACTCGGCGTTCAGGATGTGACATCCTCAAAAAATGTCTCCATCAGCGATATCATCCGTGCTGTCAGCGACCATTTTGACGTGCGGATTACCGATATCCAGAGCAAGAAACGCAGCCAGAGCATCGCCCTGCCCCGGCAGGTGTGCATGTACCTGGCCCGCTCGCTGACCCGCCACAGCTTGGAGGAAATCGGCGGGCATATGGGCGGACGTGACCACTCCACCGTCGTTCACGCCTGTACCAAGATCGAGCAGATGTACAAGACCGAGCCGGATTTCCGCGACAATGTGGACCGCCTCACCAACAGCATCAAACAGCACGCCTAAACGCCAAATGCTGACCCTGTTATTTTTCTTCGTGAACAAACGCGTGGTTGAGCCTGCTCCGGACTCGATCCGGGGGCAGTGATACGATAAAGCGTGCCCCTGTGTTATACGGTCGCAAACTCCGGCCACATTCCCCCAACGCATCCGCAGCAATTCAAACATCAAAGAGGTCTTATACCAGTTCTACTAAAAAACAGCGCTCCCTGCGCGGCGATGTCTCTATTTCAAAAGCCTTTAGAGCGGTCCTCGCGGAAATTTACTACCCTAAAGGGTATTATTTGGCAGTAACGTTATATCTATGCCCATCATCAATACAGATATAAGTATTCCCTTTCTTGTCATGCGGCACTTTGACTTGAACTTTCCCGAACGTTATCCCTCCCTTATTGTCACCTGCAACAAAGGATACCTCGTACACTCTTCCGTTGCCGGAACCGTTGCGCTGTGCCCTGATGGATAATGTGCCGTCTTCTGAGATATAAGCATCAGGTTGGGTCTTTCCGCTTTTGCCGACGAAAGAGGGTTCATCGCTGGCAACGCCGGTAACAACGATTTGAATGGGATCGCCATCTGCATCTGTAACGCCTTCTATGGTAATCGGCACATATTTATTATTCGGCGGCCAAAGATACTCTTTGTTAGGATGCGCCTTGCTGACATCCGGGGCAACATTGTTCGGGTCATCCAGGTTATCCGGTATTCCATCGTGGTCTGAATCGGCCATCCAGGGATTAGTCCCTTGTGCAAGTTCGATACCATCTGGAACGCCATCATCATCTGTATCACTGGATATAGGATTCAAACGCAGGCCTACCTCTATGTTGTCTTCGAGCCCATCTCCATCGCTGTCACTACTTGAAGGGTCGGTATTGTGCACGCCGCATTCCATACCGTCGCTTAATCCATCGTTGTCGGTGTCTCCATTGTTCGGATCGGTTCCCATGTCAACTTCCTGGCCGTCAAACATAAAATCGCCATCTGAGTCCGGAGAAGTCAGACATGTTTTATGCACCAGTTCACTTGCATCATCAAGGCCGTCACCGTCGGTATCGGCATTATTGGGGTCAGATCCAAGTCCAAATTCTTGTACATCCGAAAGTCCTTCCCCGTCTGTATCCGCTGCGTTGGGGTTGCTGCCATATGTTATCTCAATGCCGTCAGGCAGGCCGTCACCATCCGTGTCAAAGTGTCTGGGATTGGTTTGGGGCGAAAATCCGCGCCACTCAGCATAATCACTCAGCCCATCGTTGTCCGTATCTGAATTTCGGGGATTAGTTCCTAAATCATATTCCTGGAAGTCAATAAGCCCGTCAAGGTCCGTATCGGTCAGTAATGGGTCACTCGTTACGGAAATTGTTTGGGTTCCGTTGGCATCTGTAAATGTTATATCCCACCCAGCCATTTCGACGTCATTGAGCAACCCGTCTCCATCACGGTCAGCAAGCGGGTCCTGAATATCATTTGCGTCTGCAATACGTTGTGAGTATTTTTCAACTGTGCCGAATGCCCCAGCCTCACTCACTCTGCTAAAATAGGTATAGAGGTTATCATTTGCATCAATTACTAATTCTCGTATATAATTATAAGGAGGCCAAACCTCACCCAATCCGATGTAAGTATGGGGCTGGCTCCATGAATCCATTGTCCAGGTGGCGACGGGGACAAGGTTCTGGTCGAACTTGTAGATATAGGCTGAATCCACTACGATATAGATATATCCATCCTTGTCAACGGCAATTCCGGCGGGCTCATTCAGGCTGACAGGCAGTCCGGAATCGGGATCTGTGAACTCAAAGAGGGCAGTAAAGTACTCTCCTGTGATATCGTAATCTGCGATACGGTCGTCTCTTGTCTGATTTTCGCTCACAATGTACCAGCCGCGATAAGGATTATTGTGCCACTCATAGAATATTTCATCGGCGCCAACTTCAGAAATAAAGACGTGGCCATCATCACGCAGTGCAATGTCCTGGGCGTCATTGAGGGAATTCGGCTCCGAAGCATAATAAAAGTGCCAGACCAGATGGCCGGAGGTACTTGTGTAGCTCACGTCATGGAAAGTGTCATACCCTCCCCAGGTATCAATCAAAACGGAGTTTGCATCATACACATCTATGCGGGCCCTTTTAGTTTCCTGTTGGCAATGCCAGTAATGGTAAACGGGGTCATACTGGTCGATAGAATCAGTGCCGTATCTGAGGACATACACGTTACCATCATCATCAACGTCCAATTCGATGACATCGTAGTCATAGTATTCCATTTCATGAGACCATGGTTCGGGCGTTAGCAGTGTTCCGTCAGCCAGATTGAAAGTGAGTATGCCGCTTTCAGCTGGTCCCCATACGCTTCCGGTATATCCCCATCCTTGTTCAAAGCCGACATGGATGAGACCATTCTTATCATCTATTACCATTGATTTTGCATGGTAGATCAGCTCTTCGTCATCTTTTTCAATAGTCCAGGTGGGTATCAGATTAAGATCGGAATCGAACTTTATGATTTGTCCCGATGCAAGAACATATACAAAACCATTCGCATCGACATCTATATCGTAGATACCCCGCAATATATCGACATCATTAATAAACTGAAGGACGGTCGAATCTTCTTTTGGATTTGCTACATCACCGATCCCGTCACCGTTTGTATCTTTTGACCTTGGATTAAGTCCGCTGCGGTATTCCATATGATCATCAATTCCATCGCTGTCGGTGTCAGGAATCGTCGGGTCAGAGTACACTTGCGTGGTAAAGGTATGGCCTTGATATTCGAGCTGAATAATCCAACCGGCGATTTCGAGGTAATCCCTCATTCCGTCTCCATCAGTATCGGGGTTGTTCGCATCAGTGCCGAACTGAACCTCAAACCAGTCAATCAATCCATCGCCGTCGGTATCGTACCTTGTGGGGTCGAGGCCGCTGTCAACTTCAAATTTATCATTGAGGCCATCACCGTCGCTGTCATACAGCCAACGATTGCTTATCCCATCTTCTTCGGTACTGTTAAGTCCGTCTCCATCGTGGTCGAGCTGATTAATACCTGTCCATCGTGCGAACTCGTCTATCGTGCCGGGCAGAACGTCAAAATATATTGTAAATCCCCCGAGTTTCGATTGTCCGCCTTGCCAGTCCGTTTCGTATTGCCACCCCCAGTCAAAAATATTGAAACTGTACCATGACCATGCATACCATAGTTCATAAAGGGCATTTAATTCAACGTAAACGGGAAAATTCGGCATGGCCTTCCCCGGTTCTATCCAGACATCCGATTCATATTCCTCCGCGATCCAGCCGGCTGTCTTATTCGAGGTTACTTTTGAGGCAGTGATCGGTATCCAGTAGTATTCCCAGTCTATGAGTACTTTTCTTTGATAAGGACTGCCTGTAACGGAAGAAGATCCGCCGGGTCCATATATCTTATAGTACGGATAAATATCGCTTCTATCGACAAGATTCCAATGGCTCTCGTTGCCGTAAATAATTCCCTTCAGGCGGCTTTTATACTCAATACGGTCGCCTACATCCAATCCATTTCCATTTTTATCATCCACGGTTACCGTTGGTTCACCTACTATATTGACATCAGGTTCGACGGTATAATCCACATCGCTTATTCCATCAATTATCCAGTTGATGAAATCTTCTGACCAGTCCCCGAATACGTCTGACAACTCAATCCCGATGGCCACAAGCCATCCGACAAACGGAATCGCCCCAATCATGAAAAGCATGGAGTTATAGTAATATTCCACCACTACCTGCATCACCGCATTATTTAAAGCTATCCCTTTAAGGCCGTCCATCTGCGAAATCGCGATGACACTATAGGCAGCAAAGCCGGCATCGATGAATAGCGCCGCCTTGTCCAGACCGTCAATAACTGTTTCCATCTTCTTGAAAAATCTTGAAGTGTCCTGGATATGTTCGCACTGCTTGACAAATGTCTTGAACTTATCGAACGTACCCATTTTTGCGATGTCGGGAATTGATTTTCCGCCTATCGAAACCGACCACCCCTTCGATTGAAGAAACTTGATGCTCTGATAAGACTGCAAACCCGCCAGACCCACTGCCTCTCGATAAAGGTCTTCGAGTTCGGACAGCCCTCCGCCTACTATTCTCTCTACAACATCCGGCACCAACTCGAAATCATCACCAGGGTCGGTCGGTGGAATACCGGCTCCGCTAAGCGATTGTTCCCCGGTATTCCAGTAAAGCATCAGCGTCATCAGCGAATATGAAGCAGCTTCGTTCAGCCCGAGTCTCAGGATCTCAGCCATTACATCGCCCGTCTCCATTGCCTGTCTCTCGGATGTGTTATACCAGCTTGTTTTAAGCGTTTTAGTCGTCATCACAGGTTCAGCCGTAAGGTCCACGCTAAAGCTGTTGTCTGAAACCTGATCAAATTCCGACAGTCCAAGACTCGACGAACTATCCTCAAGAATTGTAATAACAGGCAGGTTTACGTCAGGGGGCAATGAATCAAGGGCATCTGGTATCATTTCATTAGCCATCGATACAAGTGCGGCATCCCTGTATGCCAATGAGGCCAGTTGACCGGAGACACTAACACCGTTTGAATCCAGAATGCCCTGCATGTCAACAGCGTGATTTTCGGAGTTTCTTAAAAACTGGTAAGCCAGCAGCAGATTAGCGGCTACCGTCTGGTTCACATCCGGGCTGTAAAACAGGCCCACATCAGCCCCGTAGTCTTCCTCAACGGTCATACCTGTAATTGAAAAACCGTCTTTATATGTTACTAATTGTGTTTCCTCTCCAAGAATAGTTGAATTCGGGTCGTTTCTGCAGACCACTTTCCAGATCAGCTCTGCGTCCATACTTAGGTTCGTCGGGGTAGCAGTCGGGTATAACATCCTGCCGGCAAAGGCAACGATGTTTCCATGTTCAGCGACCGGCATCAACGGCACGTAAACAGTGTTCCCATCAACCACAATCCCATTCAGAATTACGTCGTTAGCTTCAGGAGCACCATTCACCGATAGCTGCAGTATCGGGAAGACCTTGACATCGTCTTTGGAATTATCCCAGTCCTGCACCGATCCTCTATGATCGCCATCGGGCCAGTCCCATGTCCGGCCAAAAAGCTTCAAATGATCCTCGTTTTTCGGTTTGATTTGAAAAGTCATGTAGGAGGGATTTCCATTGGTAGCAATGTCGAAGTGAAATACCTCGTCGACGTCGGTTTCGGCAAAAGGTGACAAATCGACACCGTCATTAACACCATCGCCGTCATTATCGAAGTCCCATGCATTTTCTATGCCGTCCCCATCCATATCTGTTAAATTAGCATCCTTAACTTCATAATAGTCCGGCAGCCCGTCAAAATTCGAATCCGGACTCAATGGATCCAAACCATTCTCAACTTCCCAGTAATCTTCCAGCCGGTCAAAGTCTGAATCGATATTATTAGGATCTGTCCCTATGACTGCTTCAACAGAGTCCGGAAGACCATCCATATCTGTATCGTTAGTGTCAGTAGTTACGTTGAGCAACTCTTCCACAAAAGGTTTTAAAGATATGGTTGTTCTGGGCGGATTTATCGAAGCTGGCTGCGCATGAACGGTTTGAACGAATAAGGCCCTAACGCCAGGCCCCAAAAAAAACAAAACGGCAAGAAAAACGCATACACTCTTATGAAAATTGCCATGCCTCATATTTGACCCTCCTTTGGGTTGTGTGCCTTCCATAGCAGTATAAAACACATAATCGTTAAACTGCAATTGAACTATCATACACCTTGATTCGTTACAAGTCAAGAACTTATGCGAAATAAGTGGGACATAATGTCCCTTCCTATCCCAAAAGGGTGTCAGTATCTGCTTGCCTGAATCCGGCTTAACTGATATAATCCGTTTTTTTGAATCGAAATACCCTTCAGGGTAGGAAATTCCCGCGTGTTTAGCCGTAACTTATGATTGAAAAACTACATAGCCGCGCAAGAACGGGAATTTTCAAATGGCAATAAGTAAAAAAAGCTTTCAGGACAATAACATGGATATTGCAGAACAGGTAAAATTGCTCAAACGCGGCACGGTGGAGGTGTTTCGCGAGGATGAACTGGCCCGGCGGCTGACCGAGGCCGCCCAAAACGGCACCCAGCTTCGCGCCAAACTGGGGATGGATCCGACGGCCCCGGATATTCACCTGGGCCACACGGTCGTTCTCCGCAAGCTTCGGCAGTTTCAGGACTTAGGCCACAAAGCCGTACTCATTATCGGCGACTACACCGCCCGCATCGGCGACCCGACCGGCCAGAACACCACCCGCCCCATGCTCAGTGCCGAACAAATCAAAGATAACGCCCAAACCTATTTCGAGCAGGCGGGCAAGGTGCTGGATATGTCGCCGGAGAAGGTCGAGGTTCGTTACAACAGCGAGTGGCTCGCCGATCTGCGGCTGGCCGACGTCATCAAGCTGACCGCCTCCATGACGGTCGCGCGGATGCTGGAGCGGGATACGTTCGAGATTCGCTACAAAAAAGGCGATCCCATTGGCGTCCACGAGTTTCTGTATCCGCTCATGCAGGGATACGACTCGGTTGCGATCAAAAGCGACGTGGAACTGGGCGGCACCGACCAGACGTATAACAACCTTGTGGGAAGG
>JAOUFG010000132.1 GCA_029858345.1 Phycisphaerae bacterium | reverse complement strand
GATAGTCTCCACTATAGAATTCTATTTCCATAGTGGAATATCGGCATGCTGACTCAAAATAGATCAAAATTACTCTGTTTTGTTGCTACAGTCTCTTTATTCGTGTTAATTAGTGGCTAAAATAAATCCCGTCAATCCCGTCTAAAAAAAAATCGGTGTCCTCAGTGTCATCGGTGGTTAATTTATTGTATTTGCAACTTCCTAATTTGGGCGAGGAGTTTGTGTTTTCCTCTGGGGCTTAGGTATTGGCTGATGGTTTTGAAGTTTCGTTTGTCGTAGTATTGCAGGAGCGCCATCTGGAGGCGTTTTTCGCCGCGGCCGCGGGGGATGTGGATCTGCTTTTTCCTGGGCGACAGGCCCGAGACATACATCGCCGTGGCCAGTGCCAGCGGCGCGGGGACAAAATCCTGCACCTGCCGGGGCCGCCAGTTTCGCCTGACGAGATACTCGGTGAGCTTTTCGGCCTCGTCGGGCGAGCTGCCGGGATGGGAGCTGATGAAGTACGGCACGAGGTACTGCTGCTTGCCGGCGGCTTTGCTGGCGGCGGCGAATTCGACCTCGAACGCTTCGAAGGTGTCGTTGTGCGGCTTTTGCATCATGTCCAGCACGTGGGGGCAGATGTGTTCGGGGGCGACCTTGAGGTGGCCGCCGACGAAGTGTTTGGCCAGCAGCCGGATGTAGTCGGGGCTTGCCAGCGCCAGATCGTGCCGGATGCCGGAAGCGATAAAGAGGTTCAGCTTTTTCTTGCGGGCGTTTCGCCACTGCAGGACGCGGTTGAGCATTTTGATGACGGCGTCGTGGGACGGCAATTTCGCACACGGCGACGGATAGAGGCAGCTCATGCGTTTGCAGGTCGCGGCCTGGGCGCAGGCCATGCCGTACATGTTGGCGGTCGGGCCGCCGATGTCCTCGACGGTGCCCTTGAACTGCGGGTGGGCGGCGATGCGGTCCAGTTCGGCGATAATCGATTCCGGCGAGCGCGACGCGATCTGCTTGCCCTGGTGGAAGTAGATCGCGCAAAAGCTGCACCCGCCAAAGCAGCCGCGATGGGTGGTGATGCTGAACTGCACCGGCGTCAGCGCGGGCACGCCGCCAAGGGCGTCATATTTGGGGTGGGCCATCCGCGTAAACGGCAGCGCATACAGTGTATCCAATTCCTGCCCGGTCAGCGGCGCGGCGGGCGGGTTGACGACGATCTGCCCGGGGCCCTGATCCTGCACGACCGCCCTGCCGGACGGGGAGGATTCGGCCTGATAGGCAAGCTGGAAATCCATGAATTTGGTGTTGTCGGCTTCGAGTGCTTCGCGCGAGGGCAGTTCGACCGCATCTTCCGGCACAGTTGCCCCTTTGATAACACGATAAGCCGTGCCGGGAATAGCATGCAGATCGTTTAAACCTGCCCCGCTGTCGAGACGGCGGGCGATCTCGAGGATGGCGGATTCGCCCATGCCGTGGACGAGCAGGTCGGCCTTGGCATCGGCCAGGACGGATCGCTGGAGTTTGTCGGTGATGTAGTCATAATGGACCAGCCGCCGCAGGGAGGCCTCCAGTCCGCCGAGGATAACAGGTACGCCTTTATGTGCCTGGCGGCAGCGTTCGGAATAAACAACCAGCGGACGGTCGGGGCGGAGGCCGGTTTTGCCGCCGGGACTGTAGAGGTCCTCGCGGCGGCGGCTGCCCATGGATGCGTACATATTGAGTCGGGAATCGATGCAGCCGGAAGTGATCGCCCAAAACAGCCGCGGCGGGCCAATCGCACGAAAGTCATCGGCATTGTGCCAGTCGGGCTGGGCGAGAATAGCGACCTTGAAACCGTGATGGGCAAGCCAACGCCCGATAAGTGCCGCCCCAAACGACGGATGATCCACATAAGCGTCCGCCGTGACAAGGACGATATCCGCCTGGTCCCAGCCGAGGCCGGTTATTTCTTTGCGAGTTGTCGGTAATAATTGGATTTTCATGCACGAAACCGTCGATAGAAGCTTTTGGCGATTCACCAAAGCATTTTACTCTATGATGCGGACGCCGTCGAGGGGATTGCGTTGAGATTATGAGTAATCAAAGGGAAGGTTCCAAGATGGACAAGGAAGCACTGACTGAAAGATTGAGGAATGACGGGGTGATCTGGGACAACGACCTGCTGTGTTTGCTGTTTGGTTGTGAACCCGAGAAATGCGAGAACCGGGATGCGTGCACGGTTGACTGGTCATTACTGACCGAAAGCAATCTTGAGCCGGATAAACAGCTCGCGTGTCATTATGGTGGTCATGATTGAAAACCCTGAAGGGTATTGACAACGACAGCAGCGCTCATTTCGTATAGAAAAAACAGCATTCTTGACAGTAAATCCCTCCCTTGCTATAATCCCCACCAAACACGGGCCCGTAGCTCAGTTGGTTAGAGCGTCCGACTCATAATCGGCCGGTCGCTGGTTCGAGTCCAGCCGGGCCCACTGGATACAAATCGTCTTGAATTAGAGCGGCCCTTAAACTCAACCAGTACTGTCCCATAAGTTGAATTTGTTAATGTTATTGGCATCGAAAGCGTTGAACGATGTTCTGTGAAAGTTTTAATGGGAAATGTCCGGCCAGATATGATTGATCAATTGCTTAAACTGACAGGTGTGTGTGTTTTGGCGATGGGCCTGATTTCATGCAAGGAAAAAGCCCCCCAGGGCGACGACAGTGTATTTTCCGGTTCTGAAAGCTGCAGAGAATGCCACGAAAGATTCTATGAACTTTGGGCGCCGTCGTACCACGGAAAGGCCATGGAACCGGTGAATGCGGCCTACGTGGCAGAAAACCGATTGCCCGATAGCCGGCCCATCGCCCTCGAGGGGAAGACCTACCAGGTCGTTACCAGGGATGCTGCCATGGTCTTGTACGAGAAAGAGGGCGATAAGCTGCTCAACAGCTATAAAATGGTTTGGGCCATGGGAGGCCATAATGTATCGTGTTTTCTTACGCCGCTTGATAAAGGAAAACTGCAAACGATTCCACTGGCTTATGATCATAATGGAAAGACCTGGTTTAATTACCCGGCATCAGCGATACGGGATTTTGGCGACGATTACCCGGACGATGAAGTGCTGCCCTGGAAAGATCCGATGTTCACCTTTAATACCGGCTGTTACAGTTGCCATATCAGCCAGTTGAGTACCAATTACGATTTGGCGACGGATACCTACCGCACCACCTGGCGTGAGGCCGGCATCAATTGCGAAACCTGCCACGGACCCGGTGCCGAACATATTCGTATCTTTAAGGATCTGAAAGAAGGCGAAGAGCCTGAGGATGTGGGGTTGATTGTTACCGGTGACTTTACGCCCGAACAGCATAACAGTTCGTGTGCCCCGTGTCATGCCAAAATGAATCCGATAACGCCGAGTTACCTTCCGGGTGAGAAGTTTTTTGATAACTATAATATTCGGACCCTGGAGGACCGCGATTTCTATCCGGACGGCCGTTCGCTTGGAGAAAACTATACGATGACCGGCTGGATGTTAAATCCGTGCAGCCGAAACAGTGGTTTACACTGCATTACCTGTCATACGTCAAGCGGGCGGGACAGGAATAAAGACCAGCCCAATGAGGGGTGTTTGTCCTGCCACAGTGATCGCCGCGATGAGATCGAAGCGCATACCGGTCATCCGCCGGAGGCGGGGTTGACCTGTATTAGTTGTCATATGCCCAAGCGTCAATTTGTCGGCCGGTTCCTGCGGAGCGACCATTCGTTCCGTCCGCCCATGCCCGAGGTCACGATTCGCTTTGGTTCGCCCAACGCCTGCAATCAGTGCCATGCCGATAAATCGCCTCAATGGGCCAATGACATTGTCAAGGCACGCCCCAATGGCGATTATCAGCAGGAGACCTTGGCGTGGGCCCAACTCATTAAGGAAGCAAGGGACGACAATTGGACGCATATCGATAAGATGTATCACTACATTAAGACCGAAAAAGCCGGTGAGGTGGTGACCACTTCCCTTATTCGCCTGTTGGAACGCTGTGTCCTGGAATCCAAGGTGCCGGTTTTGCTGGAGGCCCTGAGGTCCGAATCGCCGCTGGTCCGTTCCGCTGCGGCCATGGGTTTATCCGGCTATACAACCGCTCCTGTGAAAGCGGCGCTGTTAAAGGCCTGCGAGGACGAAATCAGACTCGTCAGAATCAATGCGGCCAATGCGCTGGTGGCATTTCCGCCCGGTCAGTTGGCAGGCCGGTTGAACCCTCAAGAGAAGACCGCTTTTGCAAACGCAGAAGCCGAATACGTCACTTCCATGACCTCGCGGCCTGACAACTGGAGCGATCATTACAACCTGGGGAACTATTACCAGGAAAAAGGACAACCAACAGCGGCCCTGGATTCCTATGAAACAGCGGCCCGTTTATACCCCGAATCCATCATACCGTTGATTAACAGCAGTGTGTTGTATGCGTCTGTGGGTAATCTTGCCAAGGCGGAAGAGAACCTGAAAAAGGTGATTGCGTTCGATCCGGATAATGAAGCGGCCAATGTTAATCTTGGCCTGTTGTTGGCCGAACAGGGCAGAGCCGCCGAAGCCGAAAACGCGTTAAAAACAGCAGTGAAAGCGGGCCCGAAGCCGAATCCTGTGGCTGCCAAAAACCTGAGCGTGCTTGTGGCCCGGCGGGGCGACTTGGACGGCGCCGTGACCTATGCCCGTATGGCATATAAGGGCCGCCCGGAGGCGCCGGACTATGGGTACACCCTGGCGTACTATCAATTGCAGAATGGTCAGACCCCGGAGGCAAAGGAAACCCTGCAGCAGGTTATCCGGTCGCATCCCGGCTATATAACGGCCATCCGGCTGCTTGCGGATATTTACCTGCGGGAAGGCAGCAAAGAGAAGGCCCTGCAGGTTTACCAGGCGGCCCTGAACGTAAAGGGCCTTTCGTATCAGGACAGCATGGCCATTCAGCAATGGATGATTGACTTGCAGCCGTAACACCCGCTTCCAACACCGCGGTAAATTGTCATCCTGAGCGCCGGCGGAAGCTCAAAGAGCGAAGACCGGATAACTGTTTACTGCTAACTGTCTACCTCCCCCTTTTAGTTTCCCTCGAGTATCTGGCTTTCATAGTTTCTTAGTTTCCTTTTAGTTTCCCTTAAAGTCGTCATTTCTGGCCCCTAAATGCACTTTCAATGTCCACTATTTCCGAAAAACTTTACAAAAGAAAACAGCCTAACCTGTTTTTATTAAGAAAGTTATAAAAAGTCTGTTTTGTGTCCATTTATATTTTAAGTTTACTCTTGAACAAACCGATATAATTGTTATTATTTGTAATAGATTGTTAACATTTGTTAGCAATTGTAACAACTGGATTCATCTACCTATGGTAGAAAGAATATTAGACGCCGTCCTCAGGGGCGGCGTCGGTCTTTTTATGGTACACATCTCTTTCTTTTCTTAGTTTTTCAATTCTTCTTCTACCAAAAGTGGGATAAGCGGTTTTCAACAAATAATACTTTTTTCCTTTGCTGGTATTTTTACGTTCAGCAATCACAACTAAATACGTCTCTTTATACCAAACTAAATGACATATCTCTCGTCCTCTTCTGTTTGTCCAATAATCAACTTCAGGTTTATCATAATTGTCAATTACCGCCCGTATCCATTTTATTCGTTTACAACGCTCTAAATCCGGTGTCCTTTCATCCTCTTCCTTACCTTCAGATATACAATGCCAGAAACCAAAGCCCTTACCATCTGTTTCTGGGATTCTTCTGACGCCGACATACCCGTCCCTGAAATATGCTTTACTATGAACCAGACTTTGACAAAAGCACAGATAAACCTGATCCAGATAATCACTCCAATTGCCGGAATAATCATTCAACTCAATGCACTCTGGAATCCATTCCGGGTGCTCACACATCAGTTGAACCCCCAGAAAGTAAACATCGAAAGATATTGAATTTTTCTTCTTTCAAAAGAGTCGAATGTTCAAGACTATAACCCGTCATTTCCTTGATCTTATCAATTACTCTGTTTTTCGTACTGTTTGAAGACAACCCTCTGTTGAGATACGAAATGGCACCAATAAATAAGTCGGTCAGTTGAATCTGTTCAATTTCATGCGACCGAACCAACTGAACATCCTGAATGATCGCTCTTGAAAAGTCATACATGTTATTACAGAGAATCTCATGCAATTTCCGGATTTTTCGTGCCCCCCTGGTATCTTTAATGTCAATATAAATGTAGTATTGGTCATGCGGTGAAAATATCTGCTTCAACATAATGAAATACATTTTATAATACCAGTCGTCATGTGTCTGATCATAGTCCTTATGGCGGAGTTTCGATTTGTCCGGGATAAAAAGTGCCCGAAAGTACAAGTCAGGGCAATTGAAGAAATATTCAACAAGATCGAGATAAAATTGCTGCTTATTGGCAGACACCTTGACCCACTTAATTTCCTGATGTTCATTTAGGCCGTGTTTGAGCTTAACTTCTCGAATCCTATCTGCAATCTCTCTGGATTTCACCTTTGGACACCAGACTGCTCCCAGCACCATCACTTTTTGCTGGTCGTTTTCCAAGTGACAGCTTTCATCGCAATATATGTTATATACTTTGCTCATTATACTCGTACCCTATAATTCGATCTCGCCGGGAAAATTTAAAAGGTCAGACACCTTTTTGTCTCCACTTCCAACACTATTCAAATTCCTCTTTTCATCTAATTCAAAATCACTTCCTGAGTTCCGATTTTATCGGGAAAGGATCAACATTAAGAATTCATAATTACCCTTAACATTCCTAATTTTACTGTCCAATTTCATTTTCGTTCTTTAACCCTTAGTGGAGCCAATAGCTTATGTCGCTTGTAATGATAAAACCGAGCAAGCTCTCTGCGTTT
>JAOUFG010000029.1 GCA_029858345.1 Phycisphaerae bacterium | reverse complement strand
GGTACAAATTGTGCCGTGTTTCGTTTCATACCACGAAACAATACACAAAATACCCGATGGCGCAAGTCTAAAATATGGATTTTTCAAAGAATCTTAAAAAATTTGCTTCACACCGCTAAAATCTTACTTCTTTTTAATGAGTTGATGCCCCTGAATATACAGGCCCGCTATCCGGAGGATAAAGAGCTTTTGCTTAAATCGCTCACAAAGAAGCGGTGCGAGGAACTTTATCAGCGGACAAAGGAGTTTGGCAAGTGGATAAAGAAATTATTGAAATAGCGAAGCGCTACGCTGAAAAAGTAAAGGAAACGATGCGAGTCAGAATGATTGTGCTGTACGGCTCGCATGTCACCGGCACGCCGCACAAAGACAGTGACATTGATATTGCGGTGATCGTCGATGAATTCCAAGGCGACTATCTCACCGCCAGCGCGGGCTTGTTTAATTTAGCTCGCGATGTAAATATGCGAATCGAACCGGTGCTGTTGAGTCGAAAACACGACAAAAGCGGTTTTCTGGAAAACGTTGTACGCAGAGGAAAAATCATTTATCAGAGCCGCAAAAAAGCAGGGTAAAAGATTCCTGAGAAATCGGCATACTTTCTATTATGTCACGGCCAAGCACAGATTGACCGTGACACTCATCGATTACTCTCGCCTTTTATTTCGTGTTCTTTGGTTGGTCTATAAGCCCAAATCAGAAAAAAGATGATTGAGCAATAACTGAAAAGTGCAAAAAATACCCCGATAACTCTTTTTTGCGTTATCCCCATATTCGAAATGTAAAGTCTCAGCCAATTTGAACCGATTGTCAGCAAACACAACAGAAAAACAACAATAGGCAACGAACCAATTATTAAAGTCCAATAAATCGACCGCTTTTTTCGGTCTGCAAGAAACCGAATGATGGTCAGCCAAGAGAAATACAGGATTGAAAGGGCGGCAAACCAAAAATACATTTTGAAGATGCCGGTCTGGTCCAAAGCTCCGCGGGCCATCCACAAGCCCCATTTTTCAGTGAAGAGGTCGCCGCTGAAAATATACCATAAAACATGAAGGTAAAAATCCTGAGTCAGAAAAAGCAAACCGCCAAGAGGCAAAAGTAATAATATCAAGGTGGTCCAAAAGCCACAACGTCCTTTCAGATTCGATAACATGCCTCTTGACTCCGTGTGTCCTCTTTTCTGTTCTATGCAACAGTATCGACAGGACAGCCATCCCGGCATGAAAAATCCATATCGGGAAATGTTTATTTTAATCCCAATACGTCCTGCATGTTGTAGAGTCCCGGTTTTTGGCCGACGAGCCATTCGGCGGCGCGGAGGGCGCCGCGGACGAAGGTGTCGCGGGTGTGGGCGCTGTGGGAAATTGTGATGGTCTCGCCGAGTGTGCTGTAGATGACGCTGTGTTCGCCGACGATGTCGCCGGCACGGATGGCGTGCATCCCGATGGTGCCTTTTTCTCGCAGGGCCTCTTTGCCCTCGCGGCCGTGGACCAAACTGTCTGGGTAATCGCGACCGGTTTCCTTGCAGACCGCTTCAGCCAGTGACAGGGCGGTGCCGCTGGGGGCATCTTTTTTGAAGCGGTGGTGGGCCTCGACGATCTCGATATCGTATTCGGCGCCGAGGGCCTTGGCGACCTTGCCGACAGTGGCGAACAGCAGGTTCATCCCCAAACTCATGTTGGTTGCTTGTACAATCGCGATTTTACCGGACGCGGTTTTCAGTTTGGCCAGTTGGGATGCCGACAGCCCGGTCGTGCCCATCACCAAAGCGACGCTGTTTTTGCTGCAATAATCAATGGCGGTATCCGCGGCCTGCGGCAGCGAAAAATCGATCATCACGTCGGCACTGTCCGGAAATTGTGCCGTCAGGTCCACATTGATGGGTTCGATGCCCGCCAGAAGACCGGCATCCTTGCCCAGATCCGGGTGTTCGGGGTAGTCCGTAGCTCCAACGATGTCAAACTGTCTGCTTTCGCAGGCCAGTGCGACGATACGCCGGCCCATCCGTCCGGCGGATCCATTTATGACCAGTGCTGGTTTCATAATCAAATCCTGTTCTTAGAATTCATTTTACTCGTTCTGCGGAAGATTATAGAATACACCATACCTGTTGATAAGCCAAGAACAAAAAGATGGCAGGCCTCAAAGACACGATTCAATTTTACGGGAGACGGCAAAATGGCAGACCAAGCTCAATCGGCGAAAAGCCAATATGATATTTCGATTATTCGCCCTGAGATGCGGGATGAGGATTTTAAGCTGCGCGGGGAGGGTTTTGAAGCTCAACGGCTTCGGGCGATCAAGAAGGGACTGCTGACGCTCCATACGCTGGAACTGATGGCGATGACCATCTACAAGTTCCAGATCACATCCGAACGAAGCGAGATGAACCGGCAGTTGATCGCGGCAATGTGCAACGAGATGGGACACTACCAGGACTTTCAGGTCAAGCTGTATGAATTTGGCTTCAAGCCGCTCAAGCTTCGATGGGTGTTCTGGTTTGCCGGATTTATGCTTGGATTTGGTTCACGGCTGCTGGGCAAAAAGTCGGTTCTCAAGGCCGGCATCTTTGTCGAAAGCAAGGCGGTGCATCACTATGCTCATCTTCTGGAGACCATTGACTGGGACGAGGAGACCCGCAAGGTTATCGAAAAAGACGCCGCCGACGAAGACGGCCACATCAACCGCTGGAAAGCGATGCTCGAAACGGTTTGACAGGGCACTGGCCCATTTAAGCTAAAATAAAAAAAAGGAGTAAGCAAACCGCTTACTCCTTTTTCTTTTTTAGGCATGTTACTGTTTTCTATTTGTCTGTGTCGGCCGGCTTATCTTTGGCGGGCTCTTTTTTGACAGTGGGTTTGGAAGATTCTTTGGCTTCGGTCACATCTTTGCTGTCCACCATTTTGCCCAAGTATTCCGGCAACTCAACGCCTGCCATGGTTGCGATTTCTTGCAAGGGCGGCAGGGATTTAATCATGCTGGAGAGAAAATTTGCGGTCGAAGAACCCCCTTTGTCCGTGCCGCTGCCGCTGTCCCAAACGGTGATCTTGTCGATCTTGAGGTTCTTGATGGCCTCAACCTGGCGGGATACGATTTCTTCGATTTTCTCGATCATCAGCAATGTCGAAGCGGCTTTGGCGTCGCCGTTACAGCTCTTGACCAGTGATTCATAACCGGCGGCCTTGCTTTCGAGCACCTGCTTGATACCCTTGGCTTCGGCTTCGTATTTGGCCAGGATGGCGTCTGCCTGTCCCTTGGCTTCCCGGCGGAACTTCTCGGCCAGGGCCTCGGCATCAATCTCAATCTTGCGTTTTTCGATTTCCTGCCGGACGATGACCTCTGCATTCAAACGCTGCTGCTCGGCCAGGTACTGGGCCTTCTGGATTTCGACCTCGGCCTGTCGCTTGGCGACCTCACCTTTTCGCAGGGCCTCGGCTCTTTTCTGGGCCAGCAAAGCGTCGGCATCGGCGATATCGGCTTTGGCCTTGTTTTCGCCGGAGACCGCCAGCGCTTCCTGCGCCTGAACATAGATACGCTGATCCGCTTCGGCCTGTTTTTCGCCTTTGACGGCTTCGGCCTCCTGCTGCTGGACGAAGATACGCTGTTCGGCGACGGCTTTCTTTTCGCCCTTGACCGCCTCGGCATCCTGCTGCTGAACAAAAATACGCTGTTCGGCGACGGCTTTCTTTTCACCCTTGACGGCTTCGGCATCCTGCTGCTGGATGTAAACGCGCTTGTCGGCTTCGGCCTTTTTCTGACCTTTTTCCGATTCGGCCATGTTTTCGGCAACACGAATATTCCGTTCCCGATGGGCCTGGGCTTCACCGATGGCGCCGAATTTTTCCTGATCGGCTACATCGACCTTGGCGGCGTTAATCGCTTCGGCGGCGGCTTTTTTACCAATACTTTCAATATAGGTAGAGCTATCGGTAATGTCAGTGATGTTGACATTAATCAGGAAAAGGCCGATTTTGTTCAGTTCCGGCTCAACATTCTTACGAATTGACTCCAGGAAACTTTCACGGTCCTGATTGATCTGTTCGATGGTCAGCGAGGCGACCGTCAGACGCAGTTGACCGAAGATAATTTCCTGAGCCATTTCCTCGATCTGACGGGGGTTGATACGCAGCAGACGTTCGGCGGCGTTGTTCATGATGCCCGGTTCGGTGCTGACGCCGACGGTAAAGGTGCTGGGTACGTTGATGCGGATGTTCTGCAAGCTCAAGGCGTTTTCAAGCGGGATCGTGATGGTCATGGGTGTTAAGCTCATGTAGGCGTAGTCCTGAATCAGCGGCCAGACAAACGCGCCGCCGCCGTGAATACACCGGGCGGACTGATTGAGGCCGACACGGCCGTAGATCACCAGAATCTGATCCGATGAGCATCGCTTGTACCGCGAGGCCAGGAACATGATCGTGGCAAACACAAGAATTGCAAACGCAACGATTGCAAACAACCACAAAACGGAAGAAGATGGCATGAGGTGCTCCTTTCTAATAGTATGGGAAAATGTTTATTTTTACGAGCGTAGTTTTTCGACGACTAATTTTCCGGCCAAGACGCGAACCACACGGATCGACTCGCCGGTTTTGATTTCTTCGGTGCCTTCGGTGACCGCCTCCAGAACAGATAATCGCTCTTGCACGGAGACCTGGACCTTGCCGCTTTGGCCGGGGCGGATGGTCAGATAGACCGTACCCTCCTGACCGATGGCGTTTTTCAGGTTCATAGTGCCGCTGGATTGCAGGGCAGTGGCAAACTGGAAGATTTTCTTCATCACCCAGACGGTCAGCAGTCCCGCAACCGTTCCGGCGGCGATGGGAACCAAAGCGGGATACTCTCCCTGCCGGATGACCGCCCAACCGACCAGACCGAACATCATGAAAAACGCGGTAATGCCCTGCAGCGAAAGCAGCTTAAAGCTCAGGTCGCTGTCGTGCATTTCACCGGCATGGTCCATGTCCCCGCCGTCAAAATCACCGGCATCCGCATCGGCCATACCGTCGAAATGCCCGCCGTCCACATTGCCCGCATTGGCTGAATCGGCATCTTCACTGCCAATTCCGGAAAACATCAAAATCAGGCGAATGACGAACAATACGGTACCGAAGACCGCACAACCTGCGAAGAGTAATTCAAGACCGTTTAGATTTTCCAACAATGCCAGCATAGGGTACTCCTTTCAATTCTGTCCAAATTGTAGCGAAAACACCCGGTGTTGCAAGCATTTTTCACTGATGCTCTGGCGATTAAATAGATGCTTAAAGGCGTAAAGTGTTGCAAAAAAAATCATAAATTGTAAATTTTGGGAAATATTTTCAGATTCGCGGCGGGAAAGGCGTATTTTTTCAGGTCTTTGGGGGTTACCCATTTTATCGCGTCGCAGGCGAGGGGTTTGGCGATGCCTCTTTTGTATTCGCACAGGTAGGCATGCAAGGTGATTTTGAAGTGGGAATAGGTGTGCTTGACGATGCATAAACGTTTTCCGACGGTTACTTCAATACCGGTTTCCTCTTTGACTTCGCGGGCGACGGCGGCTTTGAAGGATTCGCCGCTTTTCTTTTTGCCGCCGGGAAACTCCCACAAGCCGCCGAGCAGGGCGTTCTGTCTGCGTTTGTCGATCAGGATTCTGTCGCCTTTGTAAACGACGCCGACGACGATGGTGTAGTGCGGCAGGGCTTTTTGTTTTTGCCTGACCGGCAGTTCATGCTGTCGACCCTGCTTTTTGGCATCGCATTGATTTCTAAGCGGACATTTTGGGCATTGCGGATTCTGCGGTGTGCAGACCATCGCCCCCAGTTCCATCATGGCTTCATTAAAGTCGCCGGGGTGTTGGGTATGAACCAGGGTGTCGGCCAGTTCCCAGAGCTGCTTTTTTGTAGCGTCTTCTTTTGGATTGCCGTCAATGCAGAACAGGCGACACAAAACGCGAATGACATTGCCGTCAAGAATCGGGGCAGGGCGGTTAAAGGCAATGCTGGCGATGGCACCGGTGGTATAGCGGCCGATGCCGGGGATTTTTTTCAGTTCCTCGACTGTATCCGGCAGTTGCCCGCCATAATCGCTGACGATGAGCTTAGCGGCTTTGTGCAGGTTCCGCCCCCGGCTGTAATAACCCAGACCCTCCCAGTGTTTCAGCACTGTATCTTGTTTCGCACGGGCCAGTTTTTCGACCGTGGGAAAACGTTTCATAAAACGATTGAAATACGGAATCACGGTTGCCACCTGCGTTTGCTGTAGCATGATTTCTGATACCCATACCGCATACGGCGTGCGACCTTGGCGCCATGGCAAATCCCGCGCATTCGCGCGGAACCATTTGAGGAGAATTTGTTGAATACTGGGAACGCGGGCGTCTCGCCCGCATTTTTGGGATTTTATTGATCTTTTTGCCATTCTGAGTTAGTAGTATTTTGTTACACTCAATTACGTCACGCAATTAATCAGCTACTTTGCTAGCGGTAAGAGCTTGGAGTTGGATTATGTTAAGCCATGTACAAAGCCAGCTTAAGAATTCTGGAGTGCCTACAATAATTTTATCTTCATCATGAAAAATTATCCCTGCAATACTAGGGGAGAATGATCCATGTGATAAAGAATTACGTAGATGTCGAACATAATCTGAATTTATAAGTTTTTTAACTTGTCCACAACAGGGCTTCCTAGCATTGGCACCATCAGAAATCATATTATTAAGCACGCCTTCCCGAATATATACAAGAGCGACATAGAGACGTAGAACAAGCGACCCGATAACTGACATTTGAATTTTCTCTTGAAATGAAAAATTTAATTGTTTGTCAAAAGGAGTTACAGGCAAACCATTTTGTCGTTGATCCAGAGTAGATGCTAAAGAAAACCATAAAATCCCACTTGAAAGCTTATCAAATTCCTTTTCCTGAATCGGTGGTAATTCTGATAACTCTCTCAATAATTCTTCTGTTGTAAGCCGAGTAGCAAGGTCTTCTAATATATTGTTGCATTTATTGAATTTATTTTGCAAAGATTGATTATTTATTGCTGACTTGAGGATGCCAAGTTCATCTTTAAGATTGTAATCATTACCTAACAATGAAGAAACATTAAAATTTTTAGGTGGTCCTTCATTGGGCCTGCCATAAATGGCATAAAAATCCCTTAAAACATTTCCAATAATATCATTATTTACCATGTTTTAATCTCTGTGTTCTCTGTGGCTTATTAACAACCCCCTCCCCGCTTCGCGGTACTCCCCCTTGGCAGGGGGAGAGCTTTAGACGCCCGCGTTCCCAGTTACTGTGGTGCTTTGAGTTCTTCAATTTTGGGCAGGTCTTTGAGGGTGTTGAGGCCGAAGACGTCGAGGAATTTTTTGGTGGTGCCGTAGAGCATGGGGCGGCCGATGACCTCAGCGCGGCCGACGATCTTGACCATACCCTTGTACATCAGGTTGCGCAGGACTTCGCCGGAAGCGACGCCGCGAATGGCCTCGATGTCAGCACGGATAATCGGCTGCTTATAGGCGACAATCGCCAGTGTTTCCAACGAAGCCGGGGTGAGCTTGTTGTCCGAGCGGACTTTGATGAGTTTGCTGATCCAGGAATTAAACGCTGACAGCGTCATCATCTGGTAGCCGCCGGAGATCTGCTCGATGCGAAAAGCACGTCCGGCCTCGCGGTATTTTTTATTGAGCTCTTTGACGCTCGCATTGACGGCCTTGACGGATCCGGCCTCAGCGATCTCCACCAGCCGCTTGGGGCTGAGCGGTTCATCGCTGGCGAACAGCACCGCTTCTATCACGGTTTCCAGCGTGGCCTCGAAATCGGCCGGCGTTTCGGTGTCCTGCTCTTCGGTATCGTCCTCGATGTTCTGCTGCTCAGTGTCTTCCGGGACGTCTTCTGTTTCAGGCTCAGCAGGAATGTTCTCCGGCTCCTTATCCACTTCAGCTGAAGGCATTTCTTCCCAATCAGTGTTATCAGTTATTTCTTCCGGCGTCGGCTGTTCAATATCAAGCTTTTCGTCAGTCATAAACGGCTTTCAAAATTCAATTATTCATTCGTCATTAGACATTGGTCCATGTAAACGGGTCTTTGTCTTTTTTGCTGATGCGGATCGTAACGCCTTTGAGCCGTTTTTTCAATTGTTTTGCCAGATTTTTCAGTGCAAATCGCTCAGAAACCGTGTGGGACAGGCAAATACAGGTGAGTCCCGCCTCCTGAGCCGCCAGTGCCTGGTGGTGCTTCAGTTCGCCGGTCAGGTACAGGTCCGCCCCCTGTGCGATGACGGAATTAAGGATTTTGCCGCAGGAACCGGCACAAACGGCCGCTTTTTTAATGGTTCGACGCTGCGGGCCCACGATGCCCACGGCATTACAGCCGGTGGCGGTTTTGATGTTTTTAATCGCAGTTTGCATGGACATTGGCTTTTTTAAGTCGCCAATTCGCCCTAATCCGATCTTGTTTTCGATGTCATAATGCCGGAACACGTCGAACGCCGGGGTTTCGTAGGGGTGGGCCGTTCGCAGGGCGGTTAGAACAGCGGCAACTTTGCCGGAGGGCACGACTGTTTCCAGCTTGATCTCGCTGACGGTTTCAACCTTGCCTCGCTTGCCGATGGCGGGATTGGACCCGGCCAGCGGTTTGAAGGTGCCGGTGCCGTCCGATTGAAATCCGCAATGCGAATAGTTGCCGATCGCCCCGGCCCCGGCGGCGTACAGGGCATCAGCGACTTTTTTGACATCGTTCTGTGGCACAAAGGTGATGACCTTGTACTGCGGCCCGGCCGGGTCGGCCACATAATCGCCGATGGGTTCAGTGTTTTCGAGGCCGAGAATGTCGGCCAGCAGATCGTTGACCCCGCCGACCGCGACATCCAGTGCCGTGTGAATACAGAACACGCTGATGCCGGACTTAACAAGGTCATAGATATGGGTCGTCTCGCCGTCGGCGGTGACGCGTTTCAGCCCGTCCCAGATAATAGGATGATATGCCAGAATCAGATCGGCCCTTTGTGCTTTAGCTTCTTCGACGACCGCCTTGGTCGTGTCAATCGTCAGCAAAATATTCTTGATATTCTTCGCAGGATCCCCCACCAACAACCCCACATTATCCCAATCCTGCGCCAATCCCAACGAGGCGATCTGTTCAACGGCCTGTGCGATGTCTTTGATTTTCATGGATATCCTCATTATTGTTTTCATCAAATTCATGTAATGATTGTGGCAAGGAAAAATCTCTGGCTGGGTCTGGTCTGGCCCCATTATTATAGTACACCCTCAGGGCATCTCGCTTTTCTGATAAGATAGCCACGCTGGGGATGCCAAGATAATTTCCTGTTTCAAAAATCATAACACTGTCATTTTGTTCCATCAAGAATACAAAAGGTCTTATTGAGGTAATCTCATATCGGAAGATCACTTCCTCTATAGGCAGGTCATCATCACTCGCATTAATGAAAGCTTGAAATTTTGATGCAGGCATAGTTACATGGTGCTTCCATCCATTTGCTTCTGCATGTTGAATTACTTGTTCGACAGTATATGCGTTGGGCGATGATGTGAAGTGGACAGTGCCTATGCTTCCAAGAACGAAAAAGACATTTTGGCTCTTGACTTCTTCAATATGTTCCTTGTTAAAATTTAACCAAAAATCCGCTTTTGGACAAGCTTTTCTGAATTTGTAGATACTTAAAGGATATGGCATCGACCCTGCTGGTGTCAGGGTAATAAGTTGAATAAGAAAAACTATGGGGATTAAAAAAGCAATGATTAGCCCTGTTTTTGCCAGCTTTGGGCTTCTTTTTTTTATCAGTCCGTGAATAGAAAAAACGAACGATAATAGGAATAGGAGGCATAATAATAGTAGAGGTAAGAAAAGAAAAACGAAAATAAGAAGAACCGGAAGAATGAACAGCAGCAATGATATTGCTAAAGTAACTAAAGATAAAATAAAGCCAATTTTGCCGGTGTTTATTTTTTTTGCTTCTGTTTGGTTATCCATATGTTCCATTTTATCCATTGTTTTGTCAGGTTCCCGGCATTTTTCGCGTAAAATACATCTATTGGGCGGAAGGTATCGGGACGCAGTCGATTTCTATGTCAATCCATTTCGATTCAAACTCTGCAAAATCAATTTCAGGGAAACAAAAAGACTGTTTTGAACTTCGCTTGCCTATGATTTTTTTCGAAAATGATTTCACGGAATAAATTCGGGTGTTTTTTATTTCGGATAAGGCGGAAGCGTCCATATCGAAAACACATTTTCCGGTCCTCTGGTTATATACGCGAAATTGTTTGCAGCTAAAGGGCATATCTTTTCCAGCGACGTTTAGACATAGCTGTGCCGTTCTTCGGGGATTTGGAATGGATAAGCAGACAGGTTCTTTTTTGAGCGCTGCCGTCCAATATGAATATGTATTCTCTTTGTTCTCGAGCGTATTAACAGTCCATTGAAAGTATGGGGCATTGCCATTGAGGCCAGATGCTCCTTCCCATAAGAACATGTGCCGCAGTAAACGTGGATTTTTTTGCATCAGAGTGGCTGTCGTTTTTTGATCGGCCAGTAATTCATGCAGTTTGGTAAAACCGGCTAATTTCATGGGCCTGTGCGGCAGGGCGATCAGCTTTAAGCATAAGAGGTAATGCCGCCACTGGGGGGTGTCTTCGGGCAAGGTGTTTTCGAACTCAGGGAATATCTCCACTGCCTGCTCAATGCCTTTTGGAGAAAAGTAATGGTCGTAAGTATGTTGATTTTCGAGTAGTAATCGCGACATTACAGCCGGGCTTGCATCACTGAGATTTTTGCCGTGCCCCAGAATTCGCATGCTTGTTAACATTTCCGGGATGATGTGGATGTCTCCCTGCAGGCAGGTCCTGATCCACAGATCGAGGTCTGAAATTTGAATCAATAATGGATTAAACTTTCCGGTGTTCTCAAAACAATTTCGACGAATAAGAGCGCTGGATATGCAAAGACAGTTTCCCGATGTAAAGAAGTGCTGAAGCCATTCATGGCGTGAACGGTTGTCGACGGCAAAGATTTTTTCAAGTGGGTGATGTTCAATTCTTTTGTTTTTCTCATCGACGCACCTGACATGTGTAAAAATAGCGGACAGTTGGCTGTTGTTGTTCAGAAACTCAGCTTGTTTCCTCAACTTTCCCGGGAGGAAGACATCGTCCGAATTCAAAAAAGCGATATAATCGCCGCGCGCATGCTCGGCAGCAAAGTTGCGCATGTGGTGTTGCCGGTTAATCTTAAATGAAAAGATTTTTATTCGGCTGTCGTTTGCGTAAGATTCGAGTATTTGGAGGGTATTGTCTGTTGAGGCATCATCGGCGATGAGCAGTTCCCAATGTTCATAATCCTGCTGCCGGACGCTCTCAATTGCCGCATTTATGAAATCGGCATGGTTGTAGGACGCCATAATAATTGAGATGATGGGCTTATCTGTCATAGGTCTTTTACACACAATAAAGAGGATGCAGCGCTTCTTAATTCATTTGTGAGGATGTTTTCTTTTTGTAGGTACGCCGAAAATTGTGACAGGGAGACCCAGCGATGAAACGGACTCTCGAGTGCTTCGGTTACCTCATCAACCCAGACGATTTGATAACGGCTAACGCATCGGTCAAAACGTCCACCTTCCTCAGAGTTATGGAAATCAAGCAGTGTTTTGCCGTTTTTCACTGCGGTTTCGATATACTTTATTTCCAAATTGCTTGCGGTTAAAGGTTCGGCCTGGACGGTCGTGGTCAGTTCAAAGCCATTCCGGTTGCCGGCTTCGAGTTTTGCCTGGAGCAGCAGGTGCAATGTCCCTTTATATAAGCCGATAAAAAGGAAAATTTCTGACTTTGTGAGCGACCCTGAGATGGGTTGGTCCCATTGATGTACCTCTCGCTTATTGCAGGAGACGGCGATCTGATAAATCATGAGCGAAGGGTCCCCGGCGGAGGTGATTTCAGAACCATTGCATATCCAATCAGTGCCGAGTTCTTTCAACGAAATAATTTCTGTGTTCGTTTGCCATTTTGCATTGAGCGATTCCATCCAGTCCTTAAGAGCTTTGTCGGCATGAAGGGTATCTTCCGATTCTATTGAGGCGGTAAGGATATTAGCAAATCGACCGGAGCCGTCCAGACATTCACGCAGCGCATAAATATCAGTAAACAGCCAGCAGGTCAGGACCGACCGGGCATCTGTGTTGACGGCGTAATCTTCGGCAAGTTGGGATAAGAGTCGGCTGATCGGGATCCACTTGAACTGAGAGCCCTGGCCATTGACCCTTTTGTTTACAAGTACCACGCTGTTTCGATTCCGCTTGGCCACAAAACGACTGTTTTGCTCGGATTGCAGTTGGTTGTAGAGTGGTTTGGGGGCGGATCGGACAAGGTCTAAATAGGGTGTGTCGGTACCGCCGTGGACCATTTCATAATTGCTTTTAGTGGCCTGTACCGTGGGTGCCAATTGGGCTCCGTTGACATTGCCCGGTTCGACTTTTGCGTGTGCCAGAATCCACCATCCATCGGTGTCCTTATGCACAAGATATGAAAGCAGCCCGATTTCAGACTGGTCGATGATTGGCTGGGTCCTATAACCTCCCTTTAGGATTGAATAATACCTGACGCCGACAACGTTAAAGAAACGATTTGTGTGATGTGTCAAAAAACCAGCCGAGTTCCAGTGCCATTCCTGCGAATCTCTAAATGGAATACGTTTGACTTGAAGATTGGACTGAATATGTTCGTTTTTAAGCCAGGTTTTCATAATGTTTTGTATTTGCGAAGAGATTACTCGTTAGTGAATAGTTGATTATATTTTTCCGCGATTGCTTTTGTGTGATTTCCCGGCTTTCCGTTGGCGACGGTGTGGGCCTCGACGGAGGTGACGGGCAGGACTTCCATGATGACGTTCGTAAGGAATACCTCGTCTGCGGCGAGGAGGTCGCCGATCTGCAGGGGCTGCTCGTGGCAGGGGATGTTTTCTGCTTCGGCGATCTCGATGACCGTTTTCCGCGCGATGCCCGGCAGGACCGGTGTCTGGACCGGCGGGGTATAAAGCTGGCCGTCTTTAACGAGAAAGACGTTACTGATACTGCCCTCGGCGAGGAAGTTTTCGGTGGTGAACCACAGGGCCTCGGTGGCGAGTTTTTCATGGGCGTTTTTCAGGGCCGTCAGCCGCGGACCGTAGCAGGTGGTCTTGTGTCCGCAGAAGGGGTCGGCGGGATTCTGACGAAAATCCGTCAGTGCCACCCGCACGCCTTTTTCGTAATACTCCGCGGGGTAGGGCGTGAACTCCGTCGCCATGACCAGCAGATTTGTCGTGGTGGTGCCGTCGGATTTTACGGCTCCGTTGCTGATTTGCAGCCGCAACCGTGCCTCGGACAGTTTGTTCGCGGTCAGCACTTCGTCCACGGCCTGGGTGACCTGCTCATCGGAATAGCTGTTGGCAATCGCCAGCGTCTCGGCGCTGGAGTTGAGCCTGGCCAGGTGGTCGGTCAGCCGAAAGACCGAGCCATCGGCCGCCCGCATCGTCTCAAACAGCCCGATACCGTAAAGATAGCTGCTGTCCGTAATGGCCACATCCGCCGCAGCCGCCTTAATAATCTGTCCATTCAAAAATACTTTTTCCATCAGTCACCTCTTAATCTATGCCCGATTACGGGTCAGGACGTTATGCAGTTCACGGAAACGCCGGTTCATCATGTGCAGCAGCAGCCCGGTAAATACGAACAACCATGACAGCAGGATCAGACTGGCCGCCAGGATCGCGGACGGGACGTGTTCGACATAATGATCCGGATTCGTGAAGTAATCATGCACCGGCAGTGACCCGATCAGGAGCCCAAGCACAAATAACATCAGCCCGATCCCGCCGAAAACCGTCAACGGTTTCAGGGACCGGTACAAGCTGAACAGTTTCCACAGCACCCGGAATCCGTCCCGAAAGGTGTGCAGTTTGCTGACGCTGCCTTCGGGGCGCTGGCGGTAGGGCACGGGTATCTCGATGATGGTTCGCTGGTAATACAGCGTCTGGATGGTCAGTTCGGTTTCGATCTCAAAACCAGAGGATACGACCGGAATCGTCTGAAGGATGGATTTGTTAAAGACCCGGTAGCCGCTGAGAATATCTTTCAGGTCCGAGCCCATAATCCGGTTGATGCAGAACCGCACCAGCTTGTTGCCGAATACATGCAGGTTCCGAAACGATTGGTCGGTATAATCGCTCAGCCGCGATCCGACCGCCATGTCGGCCCTGCCCTCCAGAACCGGTTCGATCAATTGGCCAACGGCCTCGGCGGGGTAGGTGTCGTCGCCATCGACCATGATGTAGAGATCGTAGCCGCCCAAATTGAACATGGTATCCACCACGAAGCCCTTGCCCTGTCGCGGTTCCGGGATGACACGTGCACCGTGCTCGCCGGCGACGGCTGCGGTCCGATCGGTGGAGTTGTTATCAAACACCACGACATCCGCTTCCGGCAGCTGCTGCTTGAAATCATCGATGACCTTGCCGACAGCGGCTTCCTCATTGAAGCAGGGGATCAGAACCACGATATTCGGTTGTTTGCATGTTTCCATAACAGTCGATCCTAATTTAATTGCAGGATTACTTGGCCGTCTTGGCGGCAACGCCTACTTGCGGGCCATTATTTCATAAATTACTCCACTCGTCAAGCACTCTTGTTTTCACGGCAAAAACAGTTGCTTTTTGATGGTGCATCACGTACACTCAGCGCAGATACGCTTGATAATGCGGAGCTTGCATCCTTTCTGCCAGGGTTGCAATGTTTGCGGCCGCAAACAAAGGTTGCATTGTGTGGGACAGTTTGATTTGAAAAAAAGACGAAAATCAAAAGATCGCCCCTTACCCAATATCGACAGGCACCGACCGCTGTCGAAAGCGTCGCGCGCGGTGTTGGTTATTGCTGTCGGCATTGTCATCTTCGCCATTGTTCTGCGCATCTTTAAGGCGGTTCGCACCGGCATCATTTACGACGAGGTGTATACGGTTATGAATTTTGGGCAGCATTTTCACGATGCGATGACCCTCTATAAAAATCCCAACAACAACCACATTCTCAATTCTATCTTAGTCAATGTCGACAGGGTTCTTTTTGCCGGTTCTGAATCGTTCTACCGCTTCCATACGATCATTTTCGGTGCGTTATACTGTGTTTCGATGATGTCTCTTGTATGGATGCTGATTGCCGGCCGTCTGCTTCGAATTGCCTTTGTCGCCCTGTTGACATTGCAGTGGTTTGTTTTTGACCTGTCGTTTCTGGCCCGAGGCTATTCGATCGCGCTGACGGCGGTCTACGGGGGACTGGCCCTGCTGGTTTTGCTGCAAAAGCGCCGAATTAAACCAGCGTTCATCTGGCTTCCCGTCGCGATCCTGACGGCCATGAATTTTCTGGCGATGGGGTCCATGTTGTCGGTTGTGCTGTTGCTGTTCGTCATCAACGCCTGTTATGTCCTGCTGTTCTCGCATCGTATTTTCCCCGAAGGCACAAAGCCGCTCAAGCCGATGTTGATTCATTGCATTGCCGTGCCGGTTGCCTCGGCGCTGTCGCTGTACCTGCTGTACCAGTATATCTGGCGGGACATTATCGCGTCGTTGGATAAGTTCGGAAAGATGCCCCTGGAGCGGTTTTTGAAAGAGGTGCTGTGGGTGAATATGCCTGCGGCCATCCGGCCATGGACACAGGTTGTGTATGGGCTGTTTCTGCTGTTGACGGTTGCAGCGCTGTTATATTTGATTTATGTCCTTTTACGGACACGCTCTCTTAGACGCATCTCATTTCTGAATCTGAAACAGCCGCAGAGTTTCATCGTCCTGACCACCATCGTTTTTTTCGCCGGCATGGTTATTTATCGAAATGTCTTTAAGATGTCGCTGGGCTATCCCCGCAACGGTGTTTTCCTGATTCCGCTATTTTTACTTTCCTGTGGAATCATACTGGATGCGGCCCGCGGTTTGCTGACTGCGGCCCGTCTGCGTGCGGCTGTGGCGGGGATTATCTGTGCAGTGACGCTGACGCTGACCGTAGCCGCATGGCCGTCGCTGTATGCGGTCAAGGTCTATACGTGGGAGATACAAAGCATCGCTGGGCCGCTGATTTGCGATTTGCGGACGATTGATCCGCACCGCCGCTGGAAAATCACCCTGACTCAAAAAACATGGCACATGAATCTTCCGCTCCAGTATTACCAGATTAACGGCTATCCCGTACAGCGGGCCGGGGGGAATGATTTTGATGTGGTTGTGGCGCACCAGTCCGAGGATATCCCCGGAGCCAGATTTTACCGGCAGGATTTTTATGACAGCTTTGAGTGCCGGGTTGTTTTCAGCCCTGCATTGATTCAGCGGTATGCGTTGCAGGGGAAGGTAAGACAATCACCACGATGAGGTAGGCATGAGTAAAAGCAGAAGTTCAAAGAAAGAAAAACGTATTCAAATGAAATCTTCACCACGGATCAGCGATGCTTTGATCGATTCAGGCCAACAGGCAAAGCGGCTTGAATGGGTGTTCATGGCGGTTTTGCTGGCTGCCGGGGTCTATTTGTCGATTGTTTACTTCGGCCAGAAGGCGGTGCCTAATTCTGATTTCACGGCATTCGTCAGGACGGGGCAGCAGGTGTTGCGGTTTCAGATGCCCTCCAGTTTCAAGCGGGTGCCTGTGCTGGGGATTTTGCAGGTTGCTTTTGGCAAGTTGATGGTGAACAGCCCGCATCCAAACCTGACCGGGGCACTGGTTCTGAATGCGGTCCTGTACACCCTCAGCATCCTGCTGTTCTACAAAATCGCGCGTTTCTTCATTCCGCCGGGGGGTTCATTTTGTCTGGGGCTTGTCGCCGCGGTCAACCCTTATGCACTGGTGATGGTCGTGGACCCGATTGCCGAGACGACGATTGTTTTTTTTGTGATGCTGACGCTGTTTCTGATACTCAAACGCTCCCGCTGGTGTTATCTGGCGGCGATGCTGGCCTCAATGACGCGTTACGAGTGCTTCGGCCTGATCGGCATCGCGCTGCTGTTTGATCTGTTCACGCTCAAAACCAAACGTCAGAAACTCACGGCGGTCGGGATTGCCTTTGCCGCGGCGGTCCCGATGATCCTCTGGATGATCGGGACCAAAATCACATCAACCGACCCTCGAAGCAGTTATGTAAAACACTTTTTGAATGTCGAGCACCGGAACGGCTTTGATTTGTTGAAGATGCTCTGGACGACCGCATTTTCTTCGCTGCTGCAGTGGCCCGAGTGGATTCGTGCGACGCTGCTCGAACGGCCCGCCACACAGCAGGCCGCCGATGCCATCCGGTCACACCACCGTCTTTTTGTGATTATTTGGAATAGCATCACAGCCGCTGTATTCATTGCGGGGGTTGTCGGCGTCTTTCTCAAGAAGCAGTGGCGATTTTTAGGCATTCTTTTGTTCTGGGGGGGCTATGTGTGCATTCACATGGGCCAGAGCGTCCTGATCGACCGCTACACGGTGCCGGTGGTCTGGCTGACGCTGTTGACGGATGCTTTCGGCATTGGTGCGGTCGGGACCTTTACTGCAACGCGAATTCCTCGTGGCGTTTGGATAACGACGGCAGTGACCGTTGCGGCGGTTGGTTTACTATGGACATTCCGGTTATGGCCCGCTGTTTCAATGACCGCCAAGGTCAGCTCCGCCTCGCGCAGTGTGGTTTATATCAGTTTGCTGTTGGCCGTGGTCGGGTTGGGAATCAGACAGTTCATCGTTCGCGGTCAACATGCGCTGCGGGACACGTGCCTGTTTGTGGTTATGACGCTGATGCTTGTGTCCAACCAGTTTGCCTTGAGCTTTCGGCTGGGACAGGGCGATCTGGATATCGAGTTCCGTAAGGTTGCCGAATGGTATCTTGAAAACACCGACCGCAGCGAAAAGCTGGCTACGACCCTGCCCGGCGTGATGAATCTGTTCCTGCCCGAGGCAAAAAAGAACGCCGTCCATACCAACGGCATCGCAGGGACTAATCTGCCCGAGTTCGCCCAAAGCTGCAAGTATCGCCGCGTCGGCTATGTCGCGTGGGATTCGCGGCTGGGTTTTGCGATTAACGATGAATACTACAAAAACTGGGGTCTGAGCAAGATACATCCGCTCGGTGCCGGCAAAGATATCGGCCCCTTCAAATTCATCGAGAAAATTCAAGGGGCCTCACAGCGGCGGTATATCCTGTTATATAAAGTCGACCTGGAGCGTATCCCGGATTCCTGATTAGTCGAATTGCTCGTCGGCAACGATCTCGATGTGGCATTTTGGGATCGCGGCGATGAATTGTTTGCCGTACATTTTTCGCACGATGCGGCTGTCGAGGACGACGACCATGCCGGAGTCGGTTTTATTGCGAATCAGACGTCCGAAGCCCTGTTTGAATTTAATAATCGCCATAGGAAGCTGGTACGAAAAGAACGGGTTGTGTCCCTGCTGTTTCAGCAATTCGATGCGTCCGGCGATCAACGGGTGGTTTGGCACCGCAAACGGCAGTTTGACAATAATGACATTGGATAAGCTCTCACCCGGAACATCGACCCCTTGCCAGAAGCTGTCCGTACCGAAAAGCACGCTTCGGGTGTCCTGTTTAAAATGCTCCAGCAAGCGGGCCCGGTCGATGCCGCCGCCCTGAGTCAGCAGTTGCATTCCCTGTTCAGCCAGCCAGTCGGTGAGCATCTCGGCGGTGGTCTTGAGCATGGCGTAACTGGTAAACAGCACGAAGGCCCGGCCGTCGCTTTTCAGCAGATATTTTTTGATTGCTTCGCACGCCGCATCGATAAAATCCGGGCTATTCGGGTCCGGCAGATCCGCTTCGAGGTACATCCGGACCTGTCGGGCATAATCGAACGGCGAGCCGACTTGTAAGGCCTCGAATGATTCCAGACCAAGGCGGCCGGCAAAGAAAGCGAATCCCTCTTTTTCCGAGCCGCCGAGCGAGAGCGTCGCGCTGGTCAGCACCACCGACTCGTACTCATCAAAAAGCGTTCGTTTCAGGTGCGGCCCGACATCCAGCGGTGCACAACGCAGCAGGATTTTCTTTCGATGATTGGATTCGATCTCGACCCAGTAAACACAGCCGTCTTTGCGATGCAGGATAAAATCGTTCAGGTCCGTTTCAATCGCTTCCAACTGGTCGGCGTACCGCAGCCATTCAAATGTATCGTCTTCGCTTTTGGCTCGTTTGCTCATGTTTATTAATTCCAGCCGAAGCTGCTTGAGCGTTGGCCCCAGGTTGTTCTCGACAAATTCGGATTCGCAACGCCCGTTGTTTTCCTGTCCCGCGTGAGCATACCACGCCTGCACCTGGGCGAAAAAGACCTGTGCGGCCTGCCTGCATTTTTTCACCAGATCCTTTGCCGTATCGGTATCCTGACCAAATGCCAGCATCCCCTTGCGTTTTCGCGGGTTATACAGCCGGTCCAGCAGGTACGTTAACCCAAACTGGCTGATGCGAATCCCGAAATGGTCCTCCGCGACATGTTCGACATTATGCGCCTCGTCAAGAATGACACTGTGATAATCCGGCAGGACACCAACGCCTGCCTCCTTGAGAACCAGATCGCTGAACAGCAGGGCGTGGTTGGCGACGATGATGTCGGCGGTTTCAAGCTGCCGCCGCATGCGCCAGTAAAAGCATTTTTGATAGTACGGACACTTGCGCCCCTGGCAGTTACCGTGTTCGCTTCGGACGGCCTGCCAGATTTCAGAGGAGGGCACAAAGTCCAGTTCACTCATCGAGCCGTCAACGGTTTCTTCGGCCCACTCCGCGATCAGACCCAGCTCACGGGTATCTTCATCAAATAAGCTGATCTTTCGTTTGATCGCATATTCCAATCGGCGTTTGCACAGGTAATGTCCGCGTCCCTTCGCTAATCGGGCCGTAAACCTGCCCGGAAGGAGCTGCGCGAGAAAAGGAATGTCTTTTTCAATGAGCTGCTGCTGTAAATTGATGGTGTGGGTACTGATGAGGACCTTTCCCTTTTGGGCAATCGCCTGGTCGATGGCGCCGGCCAGATACGCGAAACTTTTGCCCACGCCCGTTCCGGCCTCAACCATCAGATGGTGTCCGCCCCGCATGGCTTTCTGCACACGCCGGGCCATGACAATCTGTTCCGGACGGGACTCAAAGTTGGGCCATTGAGCGGCAATCAGACCCGCCGTTCCCAGCAGGGCATCGGCTTCGAGTCCGTGCTGATGTGCAAATGAGATCACCGCGGCTCCTTCATGGGTTATTTTAACACGTCTTCAGGGTCGATGATGTTTTTAAGAACCTTCACGGCTTTGCTGTCCGGCATGGCGGTTTTGGCGATGTTGATGCTCTCCCTGGCCCGAACGGCCTTGCCGTCCTGATAGGAGATATAAGCCAGCAGGAGCGCCAATTCCCCGGAACCGCTGCGCTGCTGCCATGTGGATAAATCCAGCACGCGATTCTCAAAGACGTCTCTGTCACCGATAAACGCCGCCAGATCATACTTTTTCAATGCTTCCCTGGAATCCAGTTCCATCGCATGGCTCAGGTAATAGGCGCTGCTCATGTACTCTCCCGCCCCGAACAGCGAGAACGATTGCCCCAAATAGCCCCGTGTGTCTTCCGGTTTCCAGATATTGGCCAGCGCATAGGTGTCGGCGGCTTTATAAAACTGTCCCTCCTTGATAAAGTTCTCGGCCGTATTCATATAGGTTGCAAACTTTTCTTCCGCCAGAGCGGCGAATGTTTTGTGTTCGCCCAAAATCTTTTTTCCCTCCCCTGAATCCGTGATTTGCGGATTGATTTTCGGAAGCAACCCCTTTTGCAGGCCTGAGTAATTTTTAAGTTTCGATGATTCGGTCTCCGCTTTTGCCTGATCGGAAACGGATTCCTGATTCTTGAGGTCCTCCTCATATTGTTTTTGAAGCTCCGCCAGTACGTCCTGTTCGGATTTTAAGGCCGGTTCAGCTGTTTCATCGGGTTTTTCGCTGTCTTGCTTTTCGTTCTCTTCTGGAATCGGGGTCTGATCAAAGAAATTCTTTTTCAGGGTCTTCGTTTCATCTGACAGGGCGGCATCCTCTTCGACCTGTTGCCTCAGTTGTTCCTGTCTTGCCAGAATCTGCTCCAGGTCCATGTTGTTGGTTGAGAGGGGCCGTTCCTGATACCGTCCATAAACCGAAGGTGCGACCGGCTGCGGGATGATATAAGAGGAACTTCGTCCCTGCCCTGTTAGCGTTGGAGCAGAAAGCTCCGAGGTCTGGTCCGGACGCCGGTATGAAGAAACGGTTCGTCCCGGATCATAATAGCTGCGCGGTTGTCCGGGGTTTCGATCATTGACAATCGGATCGGCGGACCGGCGAAGGAAGTTTCTGACCGCACTGGAACCTGAATCGCTTGCGTAGGCGCCGGTATAATAACTGGAACCATAGGGAACAACGCCGCGAAAATACTTCATTCCGCTGACGTTACCACTGACGATATCATTACCGCTTCTGCCGTAGGTGTTGGGGCCCGAGATAAACCGCTGCCGCTGCCCGGAGGAAAGGGGCGCACTGGAGCGGGTGCCGACATTGGGGTTTTCAACGGCCCGGCAGGGCGTCAAAATCGAAATGAAAAAAATGATATTCAAAATTGCTTTTATGTTTATTTTCATGGTTGTGCCTTCAAAAATTCACCACAAACGGCCTTTATTGTCGTTTTTTGTACGTTTGATACCGGGGGCTTTCCGCCCAATTCAGTTTTTCGGCCAGTGTATCCCACTGCGTTCGCAGCGGATTATTGACAACTAAAAACTGGCCGGCGTGCTTTCGGATATCGATCCTGTCGCCCGCCTGCAATTTCTGCTGAACCTGTCCATCCAGCAGCAGGGTGGTCCGTTCATTGATTCGCACCAGTTCGATTCGCAGTTGGCTGTCGGCATTGGTCACAATAGGGCGAAAACTCAATGAATGCGGGCACAGCGGCGTAATCACCATTGCCGACAGATTCGCGGACAAAATTGGACCGCCTGCGGACAGATTGTACGCTGTTGAACCGGTAGGGGTTGAAATAATCATACCGTCCCCGGTGCAGACCGCCGGGTTTTGTTTGTCAACAGCCAGTTTCATCTCGATCATGTTGAACGGGGTGCCTGCGGTAATCACTGCATCGTTGACCGCGGTGGATTCAAAGACGGAGGCGTCCTTGCGAAAAACAGTGCAGTGCATAATCATGCGTTTCTCAATGAGCACATCCCCTGTTAATATACGATCAAACTGGGCGGTGAGTTCCTCGATGCTGAATTCAGCCAGGAAACCGAGTTTTCCCACGTTGACCCCGATCACCGGCACCCTGGTCTCACAGAGTTGTCGTGCCGCCCCCAAAATAGTACCGTCGCCGCCGAAAACCAAGGCGTAATCGGCCTTTTTAAGCACATCCACGGAGCAAACCGTCTCCAGGCAGTTGGAGATGACGTCTATTTTATCACCTGCAAAACCAGCAAATTTCTCCATGGCCTCAATGGCATGGGGCCGTTTCGGATCCGCAAACAGGATGAGTTTTGGTTTGTTCATTTAAGTCTCAAGTCTGTATTGATTTATCGACCGTTTTGGGCTGTGATTTAAGCTTTTTAATGGTTTCGGCGATCTGTTTTGCACTGATTTTCATCCAGTCGAGTTGCCTGCTGCGCGGGGCCGCCGGGACGAACAGGTCGGGTCTGCCCAGCAAAACGGCCTTGCTGATGCTGTTATGCAGGTCTTGCCGGTTTGGTTCGCCGGCCACCTGCAGGGCCTGCTCGATGACCGCGGCACCAAACCCGCAGGCGATACTGTTATCTTCGGCCAACAGAACCATCTTGTTCTGGGTAAATAACTCGAAAATATCCGGATCAATCGGCTTGGCGAAACGTGCATTGATGACGGTAACCGAAATGCCTTCGGTTTCCAGCATTGCCGCCGCTTCCATGGCCTGTTTAAGAATCGGGCCGATGGTCACGACAGCAAATTCTGAACTGCCATGTCGAAGCCGGACCGACTTACCCGTTTCATACGGAATGTCATTTCCCGCAATCACCGGGACGGTGTCCTTGGGGTATCGAATCGCGAACGGTGTATTTCCTGCTGCGGCCAATGCCAGAGCGTTTTTAAGCTCGTTTTCATCGGCGGGTGCCGCGATAGTCATGTTTGGCAGCATCCGCAAATAGCCCAGGTCGTACATTCCGTGATGGGTTGGACCGTCATTGCCGACTGCTCCGGCACGATCAATACAGAAGGTAACCGGAAGATTCTGCAGGGACACCTCTTGGAAAATCTGGTCGAAACCGCGTTGCAGAAACGTCGAGTAAATGCAGACAAACGGTCGCAGGCTCTGTTTGGCCATGCCGGCGGCGATATCGACCGCGACACTTTCGGCGATACCCACGTCGTAATAGCGGTCCGGGAATTTCTCACGGAATTTGATGAGTCCCGTACCATCCGGCATCGCCGCGGTAATGGCGATCACACGGTTATCTTTTTCGGCTAAATCGACAATCGCATCGCTAAACACTGCGGTAAACCCGCGTTTGGCCGCGACGGGCTTTTCACTGGTTCCGTTAACCTCAAACGGGCCGGTACTGTGGTACTTGCACGGGTTGTCGTCGGCGGGGTCGTAGCCCTTGCCCTTACGGGTATAGACGTGCAGAACCGCCGGGGTGTGCAGGTGTGCCAATGCTTCGAACAACCCGATCAGCGAGCCGATGTCGTGGCCGTCTACCGGACCGAAATAGGGAATGTTCATACTTTCGAACAGCCGGTTTGGCGTGATTGCCATTCGCAGGGTGCGTTTGAAGTTCTCGACGGCTTCTTCCATACGTTTACCCACCAGCGGCAGATGTTCCAAGATACGGTTGGTCGTGTCGCGGATATCTTCATAGGTGTGGCTGAGACGCACCTTGGCGAGGAACTTCGCCATGGCGCCCTGGGTCACGTCGATGGCCATGGAGTTGTCGTTCAGAACAATCAAAAGCTGTCGTTTGGCCAGGCCCAGGTTATTCAGTGCCTCAAACGACAGGCCGTTGACGATGCTGGCATCACCGACCAGTGCGACGATTTTTTCGTCGCTTTTGTTGTGCTGAGCTCCCAGCGCCAACCCCAGTGCGGTCGAGATGGATGTGCCCGCATGGCCGACACTGAAGACATCATAGTCGCTTTCTTCGGGGTTCGGAAAACCGCTGAGGCCGTTTTCCTGCCGGAGTTTGGCGAAATCGTCGCGTCGTCCGGTCAGGATTTTGTGGGCGTAGCATTGATGTCCCACGTCCCATAAAAGCCGGTCTTTTTTGAAGTCAAACACGCGGTGCATGGCGATGGTCGTCTCGATGACGCCCAGATTGCTGGCCAGGTGCCCGCCGGTCTGGCTGACCGAGTGCGTGATGAACTCGCGCATTTCATCGGCCAATTGCGTCAATTCTTCAACCGAAAGCCCCGCCAGGTCTTTCGGACCGTTGATTGTCTCAAGCAGTGTGCTCATGATACCTCAAAATCAAGACAGTATTGTTCTTATATCTGAATCCTTCATCTTACCCGCTTTGGGGCATCTTTTCAAACAGCTTTACAAATAATAAGAACTCAGGACTCCAGGAACTCAGGGATGGAGTTTTTTTTGTTTTTTTTGAAACGTTTTCACAGTTTGCGCGTCTAATCTATCAGAAGACGCTTTAACGCGGCAGAATGAGCGGTGGAACCCCTTGAAAAAGGGGTTTTTTCTTGCAATCTATTTATTTTGGACTATGTTGAGGCACAATTGAAAGCATGAGTCGGGAAAGGAAAACAAAAATGAGGTATTTTGTCATATCGATGATCCTCTTGTGTGTCCTGTCGATAGCCGGGTGCAAATCGTCCGGCAATCCGGAGGCAGAAAAAGCGGCGGTTCAGGCGGCGCAGGGTTGGCTGGCTTTGGTCGATGCGGGAGATTATGCACAAAGCTGGGACGAGGCAGCGGACTATTTCAAAAATGCGGTACCCCAGGAAAAGTGGGTCGAGATGATTCAGGGGGTTCGAAATCCGCTTGGAGCAAAGAAAACCAGAGAAGTCAAATCCAGCCGGTATAAAACGTCCGTCCCCGGCGCACCCGACGGGGAATATGTTATCATCCAATTCAACACAAGTTTCGAGAACAAACAATCGGCTGTTGAAACCGTTACCCCCATGCTGGATAAAGATGGTACATGGAGAGTCTCTGGGTATTATATCAAATAGTAAGGTAGCTCAGGCATCCCCTCGACAAGTTCGGGGCGGGCTCAGCCTGAGTCGATAGAAAATTCAGATTGTGCAGGAGTCCAATCATGACCAAACGGGAAATCGCATCTTTAGTGATTAAACTGATGGGGGTATTTATCCTGCTCAAAAGCATTGCTTATTTGCCGACAGTTTTTGGGGCTTTTTACACGATTAATCAAGCGGGTATTACGGAAGCTTTGAGTAAATTCCTGTATGGTGCCATGATCTCAATTTCTGCGATCATACCTTTTGTTTGGTCTGTTTTGATTATTCAATTCAGTGACAAAGCGGCGGCTTGGCTGATCAAAGACAATGACGCGATTGAAAAACCGGCAACTTCGATCCATCGAGACGATGTGATGACTATTGCAATCAGTTGTTTGGGCCTGTATTTTATCGTGGCTGCCACGCCAATGCTAATACGCGGTTTGAGTACCTATCCGATGTACACGAGAGCAGGAATGAACTTTGTTGGTCTGGCAAGGTTCTGGAATATCACGAAGCAATTGATCGCCCCGACGGTGCAGATCGGTCTGGGCATCTGGCTGTTCGCCGGCTCCAGGGGCATCGTCAAACTCTGGAAAAAAATCAGAAGCTAACCAAGAGGGAAATCATGACGAAATGTCCACCAGAAGCAGCCGGAAGGCCGCGTTCGGCGTTTACGTTAATTGAACTGTTGATTGTCATTGCAGTTATATCGCTGTTGATGGCGGTTCTCGTTCCGACGCTGGCGATTGCCAAAGAACGGGCTCGCCGGATTACATGCCGGAACAATATCCATTCATTTCTTATTGGGATTCACACCTATGCATCGGAGAATGATTACGCTTTGCCCAGCGGGTTGTCTGATCATGGCGATGACGAACACACGCCGGTGTTGGCGCGAGCTACAATTGATATGTTAACCGAACAGATTGGCAATGATCGCGTGATGGTATGTCCTTGGTTGCGGAATCAGTTTGAAGGGCCGGTCGGATGGGACTATGGCAATTACGGATATCTGTTCATTGGCTATAATTATCTTGGCGGGCATGAGGGAACACCCTGGCCGCAGTTGGGACTGGCTGAGGAGACATGGAAGTCGCCGCAGTTCGTAACGGACCGGTCAAACGTGCCGCTCGTGACAGAATTGAATACATGGACCTCATATTCGGGCCATCAAATGAGCTTTGCCCCGCACGGAAAACGGGGGCCGGTCGACGATTTTATGAAGTCGACAACCGGAGGCATGACGTCGAAAGAAATCGGTGCAGTCGGCGGCAATAACGGCTTTTGGGATGGTTCGGCGGATTGGAAAGATATTGAGGACATGAAAATCTATCGCAGTTCTCGCGGATACGGCCCAAGTGGTTGCTTTAGCTATTGGTAGTACGGCAGACCCAAAGACCCTTTTCTTATAGAGACGCTATGTTGAACTAAAGGTTTCAATTGTTCCGCCGGCGACGAGGTCTTCGGTGTCGTTATAGACCACCAGCTTTTGGCCCGGGCAGGGGGCGAATTGGGGCTTTTCAAAGCGGACGGTAAACCCCGAATCGGTGACCTTCGTAATCTCGCAGGGGTGTGTGGGACCGTAGGATCGCAGCTTGCCGAACAGTGTTTTGCCGATCTCTAATTGATCCGGAATCAGGACATTGCTTTCATTGGCGCTAATCGTGTGGTAGCTGATTTGTTGGCGTGTGCCGAGCGTAACCGTGTTGGCTTCGGCGTCGATGCGGGCGACATAGACCGGTTCTCCCGCCGCATAGCCCAAGCCCCGGCGCTGACCGAGCGTGTAATGGGCGATGCCTTTGTGTGCGCCGATTGTCTTGCCTTCGATGTCCAGCAGGTCGCCGGGCTGTTCGCCGTCGGTTAGGGCATTGCGATAGTCGCCTTCGCCGGCAAAGCACAATTCCATGCTTTCGGGCTTTTCGGCCACGCCGATACCGATTTTTCTGGCAATATCGCGGGTTTCGTCCTTGGTCAGGTTGGCTAATGGCAGCACAAAGTGCGGCAGGCGATGGGCGGGGATGCCGTAGAGAAAATAGCTCTGGTCCTTGGCGTGATTGCGGCCCCGGCGAAGACGGGTGCCGTTGTCAGTATGGACGACTTCGGCGTAGTGACCGGTCGCCAGAGATTGGATGCCGAATTCCTTTTCCACCAAATCCCAGATCAGCATGAATTTCAAAAAGGTGTTGCAGTCCACGCACGGATTGGGCGTGCGGCCACGGCGGTATTCTTCGCGGAACCGCTCGATAATCAATTCGTTAAACGGGTCGGTGACATCCACAAAGTAATGCGGCAAGTTAAGCTGGCCGCACACATACGCCGCATCTGCACCGCAGCAGCCGCGTTTATCCGTCCGGCACGCCACCGGAATCCGCATCGTCACCCCCAGCACATCCCAGCCCTGCTCCCGCAACAGATGCGCCGTGACAGAACTGTCCACACCGCCACTCATCATCACCGCAATCTGCCGCGATGAATCATTCTTCGGCGCCCACGGAGCAATATT
>JAOUFG010000028.1 GCA_029858345.1 Phycisphaerae bacterium | reverse complement strand
TGGAAAGAGGATGGCGCCAGTTGTGTTCTTGCATTGCGAACATTAAAGTTAACAACGGGCCGCTGGCAACAGTTCTGGAGTTATGTGATGAGGCACGGATGCACACTATCTTAAGCGAACACCCCAATTTTTCGGTGTTTCATGCCCCTGGAGTTCAGTCGCGATGCTGGTTTCTGCCCGTTTCAACGAAAAACGCCTTTACAACTTCCGGTGTTTGCGGAGCGCATCCAGTAAATCCTGCATGTCATCGGGCAGGGGGGCCTCAAATTTCATCCGTTCGCCTGTCGCCGGGTGGGTAATTTCCAGCCGCCAGGCGTGCAGGGCACAGCGTCCCATCAGCGGCTGCTCGGCGGCGGCGTCCCGGTTTTCAATCTGCCACGGATAGACGACCTTGCCGCCGTACATATCGTCGGCGACGATGGAGTTCTTCAGATAGGCCATGTGAATGCGAATCTGGTGGGTGCGCCCGGTTTTGATGTCAAGCTTTACCAGTGAGTAACCGCGAAACCGCTCCAGCACCTCATAAAACGTGATCGCTTCCTTGCCGATGTCGTGCCGGATGGCATATTTCTCCCTGTGGGTCGGATGGATCCCCAGCGGTTGGCTGATGCAGTCGGCGTCCAGTTCCGGCACACCGTGGACCAGGGCGATATAGGTTTTCTTCGTCGTCCGTTCAGCGAACTGCCGCGACAGTTTCCAGTGAGCGGTGTCATTCTTGGCGACCACCAGGCACCCGGTGGTGTTTCGATCCAGCCGGTGGACGATCCCGGGGCGGATGTCGTCGGGGCAGGCCCCTCGACTTCGCTCGGGACAGGAGGAAAGATTCTGGAAATGATAGACCAGCCCATTGACCAAGGTGCCGCTTTTGTAACCGCGTGCCGGATGCACGATCAGGTCCGGCTGTTTGTTCAGCACTAAAATAGCATCGTCTTCATAGAGCACATCGATCGGGATGTCTTCGGGCACCAGTTCCCGCACTTCCCGCGCCGGCAGGATCAGGTCAACCTCGTCTGCGGGTTGGAGTTTGTGGCTGGGCTTGGCGGGCCGCCCGTTGACATTGACCCCCTGTTCCTTAATGAGCTTTTGAAGCCGGGTGCGGCTGAAACAGCTAAACCGCCCACAGAGATACTTATCCAGCCGGGCGAATTTCAGATTCGTTCCCACGCGGAACCGCAGGTGCTGTCCGGCCAGTTCTTCGGTCTGCTCATCGGTCAGGTTCGTGTCCAGGTCGATGATGTCATGTTCCGTTAGAGAATCGTCTTCGGCATTGAGGTTGTTAGAGAGAGAATTCTCTTTCTGGTTAGTCATAGAGGATGATTACTCGGCTGCTGCCGGAGTTTCCTCCTCGGCATCTTCGGTAGTTTCAGCGGCCGGTTCTGCGGCTGCTTCGGTTGTTTCCTGGACGGTCAGGGTGACAGGCGAATCCACGGTTTCCGCCGCGGGTTCTTCAATGGCGACCGGCACCTCGGCAAAAATGAAGGTTTCCGAATTATCCGCAAGCCCGTCCAGACGCTGTTGGGCCTGAACTGCCCCAACGCTGGCCTTGTAGCTTTCATCATCCACAATCTGCGTGTAGATTTCCGCGGCTTGAGCGGTCTGCCCCAATTCTTCGGAACAAAGCCCTAATCCCAATTGAGCCATCGCTTTGAGGGTGGGTGTCTGAGCTGTTTCAAATGCCTGTTGATACGCGTCTTTGGCTTTTTGGATCTGGGTTTCGAGGGTCTCGGCATCCACCTCCTGACGCAGATGAAGCCCTGTCCGGATGGCCTGAGCCGCTTTGATTTGAGCCATGGCCGCCTGATTCGGGTTATCTGCCTTAGATGCTTTCTGCAGCAGATTATCTGCATTGGTCAGCAGGGCGTCCAGGGCATCCTGCTTTGCCATTGCATCGTCCGGGGCAGCGCGCATAACGTTGGCAATATCCCCGTTGAGCAACTGGATGGCCTGGGTCATTTCGCTTTGCTGGGCGGTCTCTTTTTGTTGGCTCATTTTATTAAACATCGGCCAGGTAATCAGTGCCGCAGCGATCAGGGCCACCCCGATGACCGTATTTGCGTTCTTCTTAATCAGTTGCGGCAGATGCGCCAGGGTGTCAGCCAACTCGTTCGTTTTCAATTCATGGCGATGTTCAGCATCCATATTAACCTCTCATTTTAATCGTGTTTTTTCTGTTTTTGCTTCACGACAGGGCCTGACTTTGCAACACGGCTCAGGCCTTGCCGGCTAAGATAAAGGGAACATTATAGGGAAAATACCTTTGACATGCAATCATTGTTTGACGATACTGAAAAATTAACTGAGTGAACGGATGACGATTGAAAATCCCCGTTTCTGTGCGGCTATGTCGGGTTGGAACCGGAAGTTACGGCTTTACAGGCAGGAATGGACCGCCCTCAAGGGGATAAAGTGCAAATGACCGGAAAATAAGGATACGAGATGGAACGAAGCGGGGTGTTTCTGAGAAAAACCGCCATATCGGCAGTACTGATTCTTTTATTTTTGAATTCGCTTGGTTTTGGACTGGATGCGGGCAAGTACATATCCGTGGACGAAATCAACACGGACATGGAGGCCTACTGTTTGACGGTCTATTCGGGGACCAAGGTCGAACGGTTTGACTTAGAGGTTCTCAGTGTGGTCAAAAAAGTCAGCCCCGGACGGAATCTGATCCTCGTCAAGGGACTGGACGAGCGATTCAAAGATTCCAGCGCGGTGCATGGATGCAGCGGTTCGCCTGTCTTTATCGACGGCCGGCTGGCCGGTGCGTTGGCTGCCGGGTGGGATGGTTCGCTGGAACCGTTGTACCTGGTTCGCCCCATTGCAGAAATGCGTGAAACCGGCAGCGCCGAAAGTCCTGACAGCCGAGTCAATAGTGCGCCGATGGCCTCCGGGTATGATTACTCCCGGCCCATAGACCTGGATGCGTTTTTGCAGGAGAATCTTGATCTCATTGAGCGGCAGCAGGCACAACCGCGGATGGCGCTGCCGCTGGCCATGTCGTTACCCGATGAGGTGTGTGAAGAAAATCGCCAAACCTTTCAGAAGATGGGGTTTGTTCCGTTTTCCACCTCGGGCGATATCGCTTCCGAAGCGGGCTCGGATATTCCGCTCGAACAGGGCGGCACCCTGTCGGTGGTGCTGTGCGGCGGGGATATTTCTCTGGCCGCCATCGGAACCGTGACCGAAATTGACGGCGATCAGCTTTATGGATTCGGCCATAGTTTTATGGGGCAGGGGGCGACCGACCTGCCGATGGCCGCGGGTTTTATCCACACGGTTGTTGCGCATCGCCAGAGCTCATTTAAGTTCGGGACCGCCGGACCGGTCCAGGGGACGCTGCTGTTTGACCAGGCGGCCGCTGTACGGGGGACCATCGGCCAAACACCCAAAACGATTCCCTTAAAAATTCACGTCAAGCGGTACAATGACCCTCAGGACCGCACGTATGACTGCTTCGTTGCCGTTGAGCGGAATTATACGCCCCGAGTTCTCATGGTCGTGCTGGATGGCGCCGGACAGATGCAGGGAAGCTTACCGGCTGAGCATACCGTTGCTTATCAGGGCAAAATTAACGTCCGGGGGTATGAACCGATTCAGATTGACAATACTTCCTCCGGCCGGGGGATCATACCGGCGGCCATGGAAATGGGATCGGCTGTGGGACTGTTTTTGAATAACCCGTTCGAAGAGGTCGTCATCGAGTCGCTGGAGGCCGACCTTGAAATCAACCCCGAAGACCGGCTCAGTACTGTCTGGGCCGCGGACCTGTCGCAAGTCACAGCCAAACCCGGCCAGACGGTTTCCGTCTCGGTCACACTCAAATCCAGACGGTCGGAGGAAAACACGGTGAATCTTTCTCTGACAATTCCGGAAGGTCTGCCCAAGGGCAAATATACCCTTCAGGTTCTCGGCCCGAGCGAGTACCAGCAGTTTGTCTCAAAAATGGCCCCGCAGCGTTTTCGGGCCGTCGATGTGCCGACACTGCATGACGCACTGCAGGGGATTTTCAACTATCGGCGGGACCGTCTGTATTGTGTGATGCAGGTTCCCGCTACGGGGCTGGTGATGCGGCAGCATGAGCTGGCCGATCTGCCCCCGACCAAAATGCTCCTGATGCAGGATGCCAAGCGGGTCATCCCGGTTGAACCCTATCAGAACTGGGTAGAAAACAGCATCGAAATTGACAGGATCGTGGACGGGGAAGTTCAAGTCGAATTAACGGTAGAATAAGAATCCATATTTTAAGGGTGTTTTCAATGAAACGACACATCGGTTCCGTACTGTTTTTAATGGTGATGCTTGCCCCGGCCAGTTGGGCGGTCACATCGGTTATAACGCGTCATCAGGCCAGCGGCGATTTTCTGAAAGGCGAGGTTGAGAAGGTCATCATTGATTCATCCGGGACACTCCGGCTGGCTCCTGAAAGCGCCGAAGCCGACTGCGGCGAGCTGCTCAAGGATGTCTGGTCCATCCATACGATGTACGCCGATGACGATGGCGCCGTGTATCTCGGCACCGGTCCGAATGCGAAGGTCTTTCGCTACGCCCAGGGCCGCTGCGAACAGGTGTACCCCGCCGACGTTGAAGAAACGGATGACGGTGCCGATTCGGAGATCCTCAATGAACATGTGTTTGCGATCGCCAAGGATATGGCCGGTCGGCTGCTCGTGGCCGTCAGCGGTGAAACGGGCAAACTGGTTCGTTTGAATCGGGGGAAAGCCGAAGTCGTCTTTGAAGATGAACGGGTCCGGTACATTTTTGCGATCGCGCTGGATCCGGATAACAATATCTATCTGGGCACCGGGCCGGAAGGGCTTTTGTTCCGGCTGGACCCGTTCTGTAAAAACCCCGAGCTGATTTATGACGCACAGGATAAAAGTCTTCTTGCCCTGGCGATTGGCGACACTGCGATCTACGCCGGAAGCGACGAGAGGGGCCTGGTTTACAAGATCGATCCCGAACAGAAACGCGCTACGGTCCTCTATGATTCCGACCAGAAAGAAGTCACCGCGCTTCGGGTCGATGACAGCGGCAATCTCTACGCGGCGTCCTCCAGCGCCGAGGCGGCGATGGCACAACTCAAGGCCGCCGGGGCGATGTCCCTGAAGAAGGAACCCGGCCGACCCGACAAGCCCGATACCCGCGATCCCAATCTGCCTTCTGACGCGACCGAATCGCTGAAAACCCCCAATAATGACGAGGCGAAGAAACAAGAGGTGGACACATCGGCCCCCAAGCCCCCGATGCCTCCAATGGCCAAGGTTGCCGGACATATTTATAAAATCACCCCCGAAGGATTTGTGACCGATATCTTCAGCGAGATCGCCGTGCTGTACTCGCTGGCCCAGGCCGACGGAAAGCTCTGGCTTGGAACCGGCAACAAGGGACAGCTTTATTCCATCGATCTCGAAACCGAGGACAAGGGGATTGTCTTCGAGGACAAGACATCTTCGCAGATCACCGCCATCGCACGAATGAACGGAACGACCTTTCTGGGGCTTTCCAATCCCGCGCGTCTGATGCGATTGGAAAAGACGTTTGCGGCCGATGGGACCTACGAATCGCCGATGATCGACGCCGGACAGCCGGCACAGTGGGGCAAGCTGCAGATCGAGGCGGACATCCCGGAGGGCTGCCTGGTGCTGATGGCCTGCCGCAGCGGCAACGTCCAGGACCCCAATGACGCGACGCTGTCGGCCTGGAGCCATGAAGCGGCCGTCACCAAAGCCACCGAACTGGATTGCCCGGTGGGGCGGTTCTGTCAGTACCGCCTGACGCTGACCGCCGATCCCGAAAGCGGCAGGACGCCGGAGATCCGGGAAGTCACCGCGGCCCATGTCGTTCCGAATTTGGCGCCGAATGTCCTGGCGGTCAAAGCCGAACGCTCGCGCGACAAGAAAACACCCTCTGGGATCGACATCAAATTTGTGGCCAAAGACGACAATAAGGATGACCTTGAGTTTACATTGCAGTTTCGTAAAGCCGGCCGGACAACCTGGATTCCGCTCAAAGAGGAATTGGATCAGCCGCGCTTCCAGTGGGACGGCCGGACCGTCGAGGACGGCCGCTATGAAGTCCGTGTGATTGCCAGCGACCGCAAGAGCAATTCGCCCGAGACGGCCCTGACCGGCTCGCGCATCAGCAGCGTGTTTGTGATTGACAATACCGCTCCGGCGATAACCGATGCGGACATGCAGGTGTCCGGAAACAATGTAACCGCCAGGCTGCTTGTCGAAGACGAATTTTCCGTACTGGGCAAGGTGCAGTATACGGTGGACAGCAACGAAAAGTGGATCACCACGCTGCCGGACGACGGTGTCTACGATACACTGGCCGAATCCTTCACGATCCCGATCAACGATTTGGAATCGGGCGACCATGTCATCGCCTTTTCCGTCGCGGACGACCTGGAAAACACCCGCTACAAAACCTACGAGGTCACGATCCCCTGATCGTCGGGTTCAGCCAAATATACTCTGTGTTCGCTTATAGAGTTTGCGGACTTCGTTGATGTCCAGGGGTTTGGTGCCGCAGAGTTGGTTGGCACGGCGCATCATCTCCAGGTGAGTGGTGTTATAGAACGGCTCCCAGACGCCATTGCGGCCGTTGCGGGAGTGGATGACGCATTGCTCTTCGGCGATGCGGCGGTAGGTGTCGGCCGTGTAGGTGGTGTGGAACGGCCAGATCAGGATCGGCACAAAATGCCCCACGCAGCCCCGGCCGTTGTCGCCTTTGGCCACGCACATAATAAACGTATGCTCGTCCGGGAGGGTGCTGCGTTTTTCCTTGACCGCGTTCGCAGAAGCGGGGCGGTTTCGCGATTGAATCGCTTTGGCGTAGTCGTACACCTTTTTCAAACTCGGCACGCGCCAGTCCTCGCAGGCCTTGTGCTTTCGCACCGCCTCGGTCAGCGTGTCGGTGTCGAAGTCACGAAGCCGCCAGTACCAGTCGCCCAACTCGATCCATGATAGATTCAACGTTTGCCAGCGGGACTGAACTTCCTTATCAAACCATTGTCCGAATACATCTCTGTTGATCATAATATAAAACTCCTTTCTGAAAAAGTTTGTTTATTGTTATGTATTTTGTTAATATGAATCGATATGAAACGATCTTCGAAAATTATGTGGATAGCGTTAGCAGTGGTGATTGCCACCGGTTGTATTGTTGTTCCCATTGGCCTCCGGATGTTGAGTTCCTCTATGCAATACTGCCATGAAGTCAGCGCCTGGGGAGCATTGGACTGTTCCATCATGCTTGAGTTGGGAGATTATTATGATGAAAACGGCAAGTATCCCGACTCACTTGAGGTGTTGCCGCTTGTGTATGAAGACGGAGCAATGCCGGATATGCTAAGCAAGATCCAGTACGACAGCCAACGAGCATCCTGCAAATACAGCTACACACGGCACGCTGGGAAATGGGACACCCATATCAAAACACGGGTTGAGATTTCATTTTCGCAAGGGAAATCACCTCGTAAGCATGAGACGACCATTCATGTCGATTGAAAAGTCCGAAGGGACTTTAATAACGGTAGCCCCGGGTGCAGTGAAACGAAACCCGGGGTATCGGATCCCCCCCAAAAAGACGCCGACCCTGAAAGGGTCGAACGTTCAACCCCGTTGGGGTTGGGATGGGTGTTGATGTCTGTAAACCGCGGATTCCATCCGGGGCTACCATTGTTCAAGCCCTGCGGGCTTATTTGAAACGGATCGATCCTCTCCTTTCAGGAACTTTTGCATCGCCCTGGCATTGGCCTCGCGGATGCGCTGAATCTCCTTTTGTCCGGAAGATAAATAAAAATCATCACGCATGTGTGTCTTTTCATTCTTCTCATTCTTTACATTCTTGTTAGGTGTTAAGTGTTTGTTATCCGTTTGTGATGCGATTGTTACCCGTGTGTTATCTGCTATGTTAACCGGACCATCATAGCTTTGGTAATCCCTCCAGTTGCAAATAGTTATAAGCGTGCTCTCTGTGTTACTTTGTTTGTTAAGAAAACCCATTTTTTCAAAACGAAGCAATGCCGTTCGTATTTTTTGAATGGATATTTGTTTACCGCATTTTTCCTGGATGCTGTTCAGGGAGGTAATCATCTGGCCGGGCTGACAGGTGTAGGGCTGTCCGTTCCACTGCCATTTCTTTTCGGCGTGGTTGGCCATGAGCAGCAGGGTGACCAGGATGTTCTTTTGTTCACTGGTGCTGCACTGCCAGAGCGGATCGTCCAGCAGGCAGCGGTACAATTTGATCCAGCCGGTGGATGTGTTCATGGAAAGCTCCTTTCTGGGGGGATAGCGTTGATGAGTGGTTGACATGAGGGACAAAAGCGTGGAGCGGGAGCGACACGATAGCGGGGACCGTGTGCTTAACGTGTGTCACGGGGTTGGCGTAATCACGTCACTTCCGTTCCGTGCTTTTGTTTGTTGCGCTATTCACTTGTCAAAAAGCATCCCCCTCCGTACATTGGGACGAACCTGCGTTTTTTGTTCGAAATGGCGAAATGGCGAGAGGGGTCGAAATTGATAAGTGCTTGCGAGAGAAGGGAATAAAAATTTTTATTTTTTGTGATTTTTGGGTTTTACCCCCCCGCGCTTTTTGTTTCAAATGGCGAAATGGCGGTGCCTTAAAAATGATGAATGATTATTGTCGAATGATTAATGGGGTGGAATTATGCTTAAAAACAGGTCCCTTGCCCCGAATCGGTGTCCGGGGTGACAATCCTGCGCTCGGGATGACCGTTTTCCATTACTGTTGCGGTTCCGAATACCGGTGTCCTCAGAGCACCGACAGTGATGGAGGTGGTGAGCGAAAAAAACGGGTCTCTGCGAAAGCCGCACCCGCTCCATTACTGTCGCGGCTCCGAAATATGGGGAATTTGTTGACAGAAAGGGGCGGTTTTTGTAGAATGGGGGCAGTTGCGGCGAACAGGGTGTCATCCTGAGCCAAGCCGTAGTTTTAACGAAGGCTGGAGCGAAGCCGAAGGATCTATTAAAACAGGAGAATTCCAAAATTTTATAACAGGGAGAATTAGAATGAGGCAGGGGCTTGTTTTTTCAATTATCATGATGGGCATGGTCTGTGGGTGTGCGCTGGCCGCAGGGGGGACGCTGCCCGGCACCGGCACCGAAGCCGACCCCTACCTGATCGAGGATGTCAACGATTTCGACGCCTTCGCCAACCCGGCCAACGCCGCCACCTACTGGGCCGCCGGCGTCCATACCAAACTCATGACCAACATCGACCTGTCCGGCAGAACCTACACCACCGCCGTCATCGCACCGGATACGGATGATCAAAATGAAGGTTTTCAAGGAGCGTTATTTACGGGCGTTTTCGACGGCAATGACTTTACTGTCAATAATTTAACAATTTACTCTGCAGTGATGGACTATGCCAATTTAGGTCTATTTGGTTGGATTAGTGCTTCTGGGGGTGAAGTAAAAAACCTCAACATAGATAATATTGCCATTACCATAGTAAGTGAATCACATCGTATTGGTGGTCTGGCGGGGCAAAATGATGGTGGCGTTATAAGCTGTCATATGTCAGGTTCTGTCAGAGGATATAATGCTGTGGGTGGCTTGGTGGGGGCCAATCTCGGCTATATCACAAACAGTTCTTCAAAAAGTGATGTTATTGGTACGCAGGACTCAATCGGCGGTTTAGTAGGATACAATAGTCCCACAGGTAATGTAACGAACTGTTATTCGACTAACACTGTCAGCGGAATTCAGAATGTCGGTGGCTTAGTGGGATTTAATCATTATGGAAATGTGAACAATAGCCATTCAAACGGCAATATTAGCGGAGTTCACTATGCTGGTGGTTTGATAGGAAAAAACATTGGTGGCATTAACCCAATTGGACAAAATCCCGGCGGTGTTATCACAAAATGTTATTCAACTTGCAATGCCAGCGGGGACAGATATATTGGTGGACTTGTCGGAATGAATGAACGAGGTAACATAACAAACTGTTATTCGACCGGAAACGTAAATGGCGGAGGTGTTGTAGGCGGTCTGGTGGGATATAATACCTCTGAACATGATCAATACAGTGCAACTATAACAAACTGTTATTCGATTGGTTCAGTTGATGGGGATGAATACATTGGTGGTCTTGTGGGATTCGACTACATCGGAACTCTATCAAAAAATTATTGGGACATAGAAACATCCGAAACAACCGATGGCGTAGGCGATGAGGATCCCGACCCTGCCGGAGTGACGGGCAAAACGACTACCGAAATGATGACACAAAGCACGTTTACCGGTTGGGATTTTATGAATGACTGGATGATGTTGCGAGAAAGTGAGGATTATCCGCGGCTGGCGTGGCAGGAAACTTTTATGGGGGATATCGCCGGGTTGTATGGGGTGGATATGGTGGATTTTGCGTGGTTGGCGAGTTGGTGGAATGAGCCGGTCTGCGATGACTCGAATCAGTGGTGTCAGGGTGCGGATATTGACGGCAGCGGGGATGTAGGAATTTCTGATCTTGCTTACATCGCTCAAGACTGGTTAAAATAAACCCCTCCGGCCTTCGGCCACCTCCCCTTGGCAGGGGAGGAGCTATTTGGAAAACGCAATGAAACCCCCTCCCCCCTTCGGGGTACTCCCCCTTGGCAGGGGGAGAGTTTAAGGACCTGGCCGCGGTGGCCGAAGATTGGCTGAGGAAATGAATAATGTCTAATGATTAATGGGGTGGTTGTATATTGATTTATAATCGGTGAAATCTGTGTAATCTGTGGACCGAAAACCTGCCGGCAGGATGCCGGCGGTACCGTTTACTGCCGCGGCTCTGATGGGGGTATCGGAGAATGGGGATTCTGAATAGCTGCAAAGAAGGGTAATTCTCTCCCGTTTTAGGGAAATTCATGTCAAAAAGGGTTTGCCAGCCGCTGCCGGACGTGGTATAAGAATACTCTATTTGTCGTACCAAACAGGAAGGTTCCGCATTCGGACTTTCAGAACCGCGATTATCAAACATACGGAGAGTTTCATGAAGCGAAAAACAGTAACGATTGATGGAAATGCCGCAGCGGCCCATGTGGCTCATGCTACCAACGAGGTCATTGCGATTTATCCGATCACCCCCAGTTCCCCGATGGGCGAGATCTCGGACCTCAAGACCGCCGCAGGACAGGCGAACATCTGGGGCACGATCCCCTCGGTCACGGAAATGCAGTCCGAAGGCGGCGCCGCCGGAGCGGTTCACGGTGCGTTGGCAGCGGGTGCGCTCACGACGACCTTTACCGCCTCGCAGGGCCTGCTGCTGATGATTCCCAATATGTACAAGATCGCCGGCGAACTGACGCCGACCGTCTTTCACGTGTCGGCCCGCTCACTGGCCTGCCAGGCATTGAGCATCTTCGGCGACCATTCCGACGTGATGGCCTGCCGCCAGACCGGGTATGCGATGCTGGCGTCCAACAATGTGCAGGAAGTCATGGACATGGCGCTGGTCGCTCAGCAGTCCACGCTGGCGACCCGTATTCCGTTCCTGCATTTCTTTGACGGCTTCCGCACCAGCCACGAAGTCCAGAAGGTCGAAGAGATGACCTACGACGATATGCGTGCCGTGATCGACGATTCGCTCATCGCCGCACATAAGGCCCGTGCCCTCAGCCCGGATCATCCGATGATCAGCGGGACCGCTCAGAACCCGGACGTGTACTTCCAGGGCCGTGAGACGGTCAACAAGTTTTACATGGCCACGCCCCAGATCGTGCAGGACACGATGGACAAACTGGCCAAGGTCGTCGGACGGCAGTATCACCTGTTCGATTATGTCGGCGCTCCGGATGCGGAGAAGGTCATCGTGATGATGTGCTCCGGTGCCGAGACCGCCCACGAAACCGTCGACTACCTGTGCAGCAAGGGCGAGAAGGTCGGCCTCATCAAGGTCCGGCTGTTCCGTCCGTTCAGCGTCGAGCATTTCATCCGTGCGATTCCCAAGAGCGTCAAGAAGATCGCCGTGCTGGACCGCACCAAGGAACCCGGCTCCATCGGCGAGCCGCTGTACCTGGACATCCGCACCGCCATCGGCGAGACCATGGCCGAAAAGATTGCCCCGTTCAAGGGCTATCCGATTTGTGTCGGCGGCCGCTACGGGCTGGGCAGCAAGGAATTCTCCCCGGCGATGGTCAAGGCCGTCTTTGACAACCTCGACCGCGAAGAGCCGAAGAACCACTTTGTCGTCGGGATCAACGATGACGTCTGCAAGACCAGCCTGACCGTCGATGAGACCTTCGATACGCCGACCAAGAGCTACACCGCGATGTTCTACGGCCTGGGCTCGGACGGCACCGTCGGCGCCAACAAGAACAGCATCAAGATCATCGGCGAAGAAACGCCCAACTATGCACAGGGCTACTTTGTCTATGACTCCAAGAAGGCCGGCGCGATGACCGTCTCGCACCTGCGGTTCGGCCCCGACCAGATCCGTGCTCCGTACCTGGTGAAGAAAGCCGACTTCCTGGCGTGCCACAATCCGAGCTTCCTCGAAAAATACGACATGCTCAGCCACATTAAGTCCGGCGGGACATTCCTGCTGACCAGCCTGCACGGGGCCGATGATATCTGGGATACGCTGCCGCTGGAGGTGCAGCAGCAGATCATCAAGAAGAAACTGAAATTCTATATCATCGATGCGATCAGCATTGCTGAGGAGTTGGGTCTGGGGTCACGCATCAACGTCATCATGCAGACGGCGTTCTTTAAGATCAGCGGTGTCATCGATACCGAAACCGCCGTCGCCGCGATCAAGACCGCCATCAAGAAATCCTACGGCAAGAAGGGCGACAAGATCGTCAACATGAACAACGCCGCGGTGGATGCGGCCCTCAGCAAGATTTACGAGGTGACGGTTCCCGCTCAGGCCACCAGTACGATGCACATGCACAAGATGGTGCCGGACGACGCGCCTGCGTTTGTGCAGGAAGTGACCGCCGAGATCATGGCCGGTCGCGGCGACGACCTGCCCGTCAGCAAGATGCCCTGCGACGGCAAGTTCCCGACCGCCACAACCAAATACGAAAAACGCAACATCGCCGTGCATATTCCCGTGTGGGAACCGGATGTCTGCATTCAATGCGGCCAGTGTTCGCTGGTCTGCCCCCACGCCGCGATTCGTATTAAGGCCTATGATCCGGGTCAACTGGACAACGCACCGGCAACGTTCAAGAGCGCCGAGGCCAAGGGCAAGGACTTTGCCGGCATGAAGTTTACCGTTCAGGTTGCTCCGGAAGACTGTACCGGCTGTACCGCGTGCGTGGTCAACTGCCCGGGCAAGGATAAGGAAAACCCGGACCGCAAGGCGATCAACATGGCCCTGCAGGAACCGCTGCGGGATGCCGAAGCGAAGAACTTTGATTACTTCCTGTCGATCCCGGATACCGATCCGAGCAAATTCAAAGTGGCCAGCATCAAGGGCAGCCAGATGGTGCCGGCGCTGTTTGAGTTCAGCGGCGCCTGTGCCGGTTGCGGCGAGACGGCCAATGTCAAGCTCATCAGCCAACTGTTCGGCGACCGGATGTACATCGCCAATGCCACGGGCTGCTCGTCGATCTACGGCGGCAACCTGCCGACCACACCGTATGCTCAGCGCTTTGACGGCCGCGGCCCGACCTGGTCCAACAGTCTGTTCGAAGACAACGCCGAGTTCGGCATGGGTATGCGTCTGGCGGTCAATAAGTTCAAGGCGTTTGCATTGGAACTGCTGGACAAGGCCGTCGAAGGCGGCTGTGTTGAAAAAGCACTGGCCGAAGAAATCAAGAACGCTGACCAGACCACACAGCAGGGCATCGAAGAGCAGCGGGCCCGTGTTGAAAAGGTCAAGGCGACCTGCAACAGCAAATCGAAATGTGATGCCTGCGACCAGCTTCTGACCGTGGCCGATTACCTCGTCAAGAAGAGCGTCTGGGTCGTCGGCGGCGACGGCTGGGCGTATGACATTGGTTACGGTGGACTGGATCACGTGCTGGCCAGCGGCGAGAATGTCAACGTGCTCGTACTGGATACCGAAGTGTACTCCAATACCGGCGGACAAATGTCCAAGTCCACCCCGCGTGCAGCGGTGGCGCAGTTTGCCGCCGCGGGCAAGCGGATGCCGAAGAAAGATATGGGCCTGATCGCGATGACCTACGGCGGGATTTATGTCGCTTCGGTCGCCATCGGGGCCAACCCCAACCAGGCGGTCAAGGCGTTTGCCGAGGCCGAAAGCTATGACGGCCCGTCGCTGATCCTGTCGTACACGCACTGCATCGCTCACGGGATCGACATGGCCACCGGCTATGAAGAACAGAAGAAGGCGGTTGCCTGCGGTCACTGGCCGTTGTACCGCTTTGACCCGCGCCTGGCAGAGCAGGGCAAGAACCCGCTGCAAATGGATTCGAAGGCCCCGACGATGGAACTGCAGGACTTTATCTACGGACAGAACCGTTTCCGTTCGCTGACCAAGTCCAAACCGGAAATCGCGGCGAAGCTGCTCGAACTGGCCAAGAAAGATACCGCTCGCAAGGTGTCGCTGTACAAGCAACTGGCCGACCTTGAGTGTGAATGCTGAACGATCTGTGAAAAAGTGACCCCGGCCCTGTGAGAAATCGCAGGGTCGGGCTTTTGGTGACATCAAAAAAGCGTTTATCAATACTGAAAACAGGGAAAAAGGCATGAGACAGTCGATAGTTTTTTTAATCGCGATAACGGTTGCTTTGAACGTAACACTCACGGGGTGTAATCGCCAGGCTCGACAGAAAGGTCCGGATGAAATGACATCCGCTCAGGCCGCGATGGAAGCCGATTGTGTCGTTCATTACTTTAAATCGAATGGCTCCGCTTACATGACCCGGCAGCAGCACCGGTTCAATCCGGAGGCGGGATTTTTCGAGGCCTCTTCGATGGAGCCGACCGGAAAGGTTAAATGTTCCCTGGTGCGGGATAGTTATAATTCATCAGGTCAGGAACAAAAGTCCTTATCGGACTTGCCCGATTCGTTCTGGAACAAAAACCTGGCGACCGCACTTTTTTACAGTTTCTGTGCCGGCGGCGAGATATTGAATACCGGGTCCATGGTCGCCGGTGAAGATGTTAAAATCGAGGGGCAGTGGTATAAATCGTTCAAGCCCGCATGGCCGACCGATGTGGATGTGATCATTCTTCGGTCCCTGGCCTCGGCGCGTGTTGAACGGATTGAACTGACTGATCCTCAGGACGATGTGTCGTGGATGATAAGATGTTATAATTGTCGTTACAGCGCGGGCATGGAGAAGTCCGTTCCGCGCACGATCGATGTTTATGATACTGAAAACGGGGTTGCATCAAAGAAATTAATGATTCGATTTGATTACAAGGATATCCGAAAAATTACACCTGTTCGGGTACAGAATTAACCTGTCCGGATGATAAAATATTTCCATTTCTAATGAACATCTGATGTGAAAAATCAGTATATGATGGGTTGTCCATCGGTATATCTCGCCGCAGTACAGCGTTTTTGGGTGATGAGTAAAATTCCTTTTCGGGTTTGGTGGATATCTTTTTCCTTTAATTTTATCGTTTTCAGGGCTTTTTCGCCGAAATTACTGATAAAGAAGCCCCTGAAAGTGACCGATTATAGAATGAATTTCCGTTTTATCGAGGCGGTGCTGCCGCCGGACATTTAGGACAACAAGGATTTATTTTGACGGATTAGAAACCATGACGAAAAGACGAGCTTATTGGATGATCGCCGTTTGCCTGTGTGTCGGGCTTGGCGGGTGCTACAATGATGCATTGGATCCGACCCAGTTGGGACGTTTCGAACCGACCCCGACAGTCAATGTTATTTTGGATACGTTGGGCGTGGCGGATGAACCCTCCCCGACGTACGAAGGCGCCGAGGAACCCCGTCCCGAAGATCTGCTGCCGTACGAACCGGACTATGTGTTCAGCGCGGGCGATGTGATTCAGATTTCAATCTTTGAGTTGTATAACGAGGGGCAAAATTATGTGAACCAGTTTGTCGTCACCGAGTCGGGCCGTATTTCGATTCCGGATGTCGGCATCGTCATGGCCGAAGGACTGACGGAGACGGAACTGGAACGCGAAATCGTTACGATTCTTTCGCCGAATATCATCAAGAATCCCTCCGTCACGGTGACGCTGTTTAACTCGGAGCGTCGTTTGTTTTCCATTTTAGGCAACGGTGTTGCTCAAAATGCGCGATTCCCGATGCCTCGCTATCCGATTCGTTTAACGGACGCCCTTGCCCAGGCAGGCGGGGCCGGCGATTTTAACGTGAGCTACATTTATGTTTCCCGTGATATGAAGTCGCAGGATTTCCAAACGACCGGGACGCCGCAGGATTTCGGTGCGAAACCGGCGCAACCCAAACGAAGCGATGAAGAAGAGATGCTTGAAATGATTACGCCAAGCGTTGCTTACGAGAAGAGCGATGTGATTCTGACCGTGGCTGAAATGGCGAGTCGCAACGAGCTTGAGGCCCTGGCGGCGCCGGAGGGCATTGAGCCGCTGGACGAACCAGCGGATGGATACGATGCTGTTGAGCCGTTGCCGATGCGACAGTCCGCCTCGCGTATCGAATGGGTTTTTGAAGACGGCAAATGGAAAGCCGTCGAAGTGAAATCGAAAGTCGCCGAGCCGTCAGATTATCAGCCGGAACCGTTTGGTTCCGAAAGCGGACGAACAGAGCCGGCGATTCCGTCGGACTTTGGCTTGTCCGATATTGGTGAAGGCGAAACCGTTACGCGGGTGATCAAGATTCCGCTCGATCGCTTACTAGCCGGCGACCCGCGGTATAACATTGTGATTCAACCGGCGGACAGGATTACCGTGCCGCGCGACCTGGTGGGTGAATTTTATGTCAGCGGCAATGTGAACGCCCCCAATGCCTACCCGATTACCGGCCGTCCCATTACACTCATGCAGGCGGTTACGATTGCCGGGGGCTTAAACGCGATTGCCTGGCCGCAAAAGGTCGAAGTCCGGCGTCGTATCGGTGAAAACGAAGGCGGGCTGATGCAGGAAGAGATTGTGCTGGTCGATCTCAAAAAGATCGCTCTGGGTATCCAGCCGGACTTTTTCATTAAGCAGCATGATTTAATCAACGTCGGCACTCACGGAACCAGTCGCTGGCTGGCGGTTTTACGGAATGCCTTCCGTGCCACCTACGGCTTTGGCCTTATTTATGATCGTAATTTTGCGAATAGCGACTTTGATCCATTCCGAGATTATTTTAATTAATTTGTTATCATTCGTATGAATCAAAACCAGTCAAGCGAGCATGTTCAAACCGCCGAAGGTTCAGCCCCCGAAAAACGCTGGCTGGACCTTGGCGTTCATGCGTATATTCGCATCGCCTGTATCGCATGCCTGATCTGGTTGATTTTCCGCGAAGAGATCAACGGCATCGTGCGCCAGTGGATTACGAATCCAAGCTGGTCGCACGGGTTGCTGATCCCGCTGTTCAGTTTGTATTTTCTCAATCAAAGCAAAGATGAGATTCTGGAAATCAGACAGCCGCAGTCAAGCTGGCGGGTCGGGCTGCCGCTGATGTTGTTTTTGCTGGCACTGTACCCGGTCAATATGGTCATGCTGAAGTTCATGTACGGCAATCCGCTGATTATGATTGCTTTGCTGGGGTCGGTGGTCTTGTTTCTGGGCGGCTGGCGGTTGCTCAAATATACATGGCTGCCGGTGGCCTACCTGTTTTTTGCGGTCCCGCTGCCCGGGCGGCTGTATTTTCAGTTGACCAATCCGATGCGTCAAATTGCCTCGCAGGTGGCAGCAGTGATTCTCAGTCTGTTCCCCCAACTGGAGGCCCAAGCGACCGGGTCGATCATCAACGTTGTCTATAAGGGCGTGACGATGGAACCGGGGCTGGACGTGGCCGACGCATGCAGCGGGATGCGGCTGGTGATGGCATTCGTGGCGCTGGGCGTGGCGATGGCCTATCTGCACTGGCGGCCCATCTGGCAGCGGCTGATCCTGCTGGCCTCGACATTGCCGATTGCGATCCTCTGCAACATCGTCCGCGTGACGATCACGGGATTCATTTATATCCTCGGCAATCCGAAATATGCCCAGGGCATTTACCACGACATGCTGGGAATGCTGATGCTGCCGCTGGCCTTTGTCCTGTACGGCGGACTGGCGGCGCTCATGGAAAATCTGTTTGTTGATGAAGATGAGCAGGAACCGCTGGAAGATGTTATTGTACGAAGGTCTTCAACGACTCAGTCGCAGGAGAGTTAATTGACAAGCTCAACGCTGAAATCTTATGTGAAGCCGTCATTTATTATTTGTGTGGCGGTGCTTTTGACCGCGGCTGTGGCCAAGGAAGCGGTGATTCGTGTCCTGGGCGTACAGATGGTCAAACTGCCGGTTCCGCTGCAGCATCCGCTGGAGGACATGGATGCGGCCGTACTGGCTCCGTATGAATTGAAAAACAGCAGCCGGATCGCAAATCGGGACGTGCTGGAAAGCTTAGGGACCGAAGAGTATCTACAATGGTTCCTCGAAGACACGGAGGCCGAACCGGCAAGCCCCACGCGATACTGTTCCCTGTTTATTACCTATTATACCGGCAATCCGGATATGGTGCCGCATGTGCCGGATGAATGTTATGTCGGCGGCGGCAACCAGCGGGATGCCGGGGGGACGGTCACAATTGATGTTCCACGAGCCGATGGTTCGCAGAAACTCAATTTTCAGCATGTCGTCTTTAAGAATATTGATCCCAAGTTGATGACAACGGAGACGTTTTCGGTGGAGTATTTCTTCCACGCCAACGGGGACTATTGTTCCAACCGAACAGAGACCCGCCTCAAACTCGGCAGCAACTGGTTCAATAAGTATTCCTATTTCTGCAAAGTGGAATGGAAGTTTTACGGAGCGGATTCCTTCGGTCTCATCTATCCGGATAAAGACCAAACCCTCCGGGCCAGTCAGAAACTCATGGCGCGTCTGCTGCCGGAACTGGAAAAAAATCACTGGCCGGACTGGGAAGAAATGAAATGATTGTTGTGTCAGGATAAAGAACGTCAGGATTTATAAAGGAAAAGAATAGTATGGCAAAGAAATTAAATAAAAAAATCGCTGTTATCGGAATCGTCCTGTTGGCTTTAATGATTGCCGCCGGCAGCGGTCTGTTGATTTACCGGCACATAAGACGGGATCCGGACCGTGCGCTGAAACTGTATCAGCAAGCCCTGGATGCGGGAGATTACCTGGAGGCCGAGAGACAGCTTGGGCGTGCGTATGTATTCGGCAAGACCGATGAAGACAAAACACAGCGGCTTTTTGAACTGGCCGATTTTTATTTGATCCAGAATGACGAGCATGAGGCCGATTGGGGTAAGGCAATGCAGTGCTGGAACACGGTTATTACGAATACGGACACGCAAAATATCCCGGCCCGTCGAAAATTGCTGGATTATTATTATCAGGTGGCCGACACCGGCAACGCGCGTACCTGGAAAAATGTGAATGAAAACACAACGGAATTGCTCGAGATTCTGGAAAAGCAGGGGACCGAACCGGACACCTTCCTTTTGACCGCGCACGCCAAGTCTCTGTTGGGGATCGCGCAGCGGGGCGAGACGACCGATCGAAGAGAGCCGTTGAATAAAAGTATAGAAATACTATCGGAACTGCTCGAAAAAGAGCCCGGTAACGAAAAATTCTATACGCTGATGGCCGATGCGACGATCGTCGAGGGCGAACTGAATGCGCTGGGCGGTGTGGTGGACGCGGCCCAAAAAGCGCAGGAAAAAGCCATCGGATTTCTGGAAACGGCAGTCGAGCAGGCCGATGACAAAGCCACAGCGACGGCGGATTTGATTTTTTACAAGATGCAGACGGCGCAGAATGACCCGAATTCACTGGAAGCGATTCGTACAGAGATCGCCGAGCGCAGCAAGCAGGTCCAGCCCAACGATAAACTCTGGCTGGTGACGTCGATTGCCTACGAAGCTTCCGGCCAAATGCCTGCGGAGGCGGAAATAAACCGTGCGATTGAGGCCATACGGCAGGCGCATGAACTCAAGCCGGACAATTTTGAATACACATTTCGTTTGGCGCGTCTGATGTATCGCAAAGGGAATGCATTCAATGATTCGGCCGCGTTGGAAGACGCACAGCAGATTGCCGAGGGGGCCTTGTCGCTGCCGGAGGTCCAGGATGTTCCCGGGCCGCTGCAGGGGCGAAACCTGATGTATCGTTTTACGTTGAATGGTTTTCTGGCGGATTTATATCTCGAAAATGCGATCGCCGCCAAAGAAGCCGAAAATGAGGCTGAAGCCCAGGACTATTTACAGAAAGCCGAACCGCGCGTGAAAGAGATTCTCGGCACGCTGTGGGCGGCGGACAATCCGACCGCGCAGAAATACCAGGGTATGATTGCGTTGGTTAGGGGCGAGAAGGATGAAGCCGTACGGCTGCTTTATAAGGCCTATGAGCAGAGTAAGGCGATGGATACGTCCGACGACGAGCCATCCAATGTTGATCCGCGGGTTGCTGTGATTCTGGCCGAGATTGCCAAACAGGAAGGCAATTTGGGGTTGCAGGCGGAATTTCTTGTGAAGGCGTTTGCCAGCCGTGAAGGATATGTGCAGCAGAAACCGCAGATATTTCTGGATCGTGCCCAGCTCATCAACCGGTTACGGAATTTTCCGGGGTGGGCAGTGTTGGTAATGCAATCGGTTGACAACTATGAAAATAGCTACGGCGCCAATGAGCAAAGCAGGAAGCTGGCGATTGAAGTTTCTCTTGCGAAGGGCGAATTGGATCAGGCCAAAGAAATGCTGGCTTATTTTGATAATGCTCCGGAAATAAAGCTTTCTTATGAATTGCGCATCCTCCGCGTTCAGATCCGACAGCTCCGGCAGACGATGGCAGGTTTGGAAGAAGAGAAGAAAGAGCCCACCGCTGAGCAGACACAGGAACTGGAAACACTTCGTGTGAGCCGGGATGCGCTGCTGGAGCAGATGCTCAGCCGTTACCCCAAAGAGATAGACCCTCTGGTCTTAAACGCGATCTGCATCGATTTGATGCAGAACGAGCAAGCTCAGCGGGCGGTTCAGTATCTGGATACGTACCTTGCCGCCAATCCGGACATCGTGGATTTGATGGCGCTTCGTTTGCGGGCGCAACAGGCCGATCCGTTAAACTTAACCACGGAACAACTGCAGGCATTACAGGAACAGGCGATCCAGGCAATCAGTGACCCGAAACAAAAAGCGCTGCTGCTGGCCGAACAGTATCGTTCCAGCGGCGACGATGAAAAAGCGTTGAAAATCTTAGAGGAAAACCCCCAGGTTGACAAAGACGACCCGGATATCGTGCAGGCACGGTTTGAGATCGCTCTTGAGCAAAAAGACCTGAAGGCGGCAGAAGGTCTCATGCAGATGATCCGGACAAAGAATCTCGATCTATGTGAGGGTAATTTAGCAGCCGCACGCATGGAGTACGTTAAGGAAAATTACCCGCTTGCACTACGGCGGCTGGAGGAATGCGTCACGCTGCGTCCTCTTTCCAGCGACACGTACTATTTGAAGAGCCAGGTTCAGCGCCAATTGGAAGACCAGGAAGCGGCGATTGAAAGTGCGCAAACGGCGGTTCGTATGAATCCGAAAAATCCGGTATCTGCGAGAAACCTGGCATCGCTGCTGTTTGTAAGAAATGCCGCGCTCGGCAGCAAGATGACAACCGAGCAGCGTAAAGAGGCCGAACGAGCCATTGGCTTGGCCCTTTCCTTGAATCCAACAGATGCGCAACTGCGAAGTGTTTACGCCGAGAGCATTCAAAAGGATTCGCCCGACCGGGCGCTGGACATTCGTCAGCGGCTGCTCGAAAGCAATCCGACGGCCGCCAACGCCATGATGCTGGGGAACATGGCGTTGCGGATAGCGCAGTCCACATGGGAGCCGGCGAAAAAAGACGCCCTGATTGAGCTGGCCGGGAAGGCGTACCAGCAGGGCATGGAGATCGATCCGGATGACGAGATGCTGCGCCAGACTTATGCGGACTATCAGCAAAGAACAGGCAAGGGCGAAGAGGCGATCAAACTGATCAAAGACGATAAAAATCTGGAATGGCGATTCTATTTACGGAACGGGCAGTTTGGGCAGGCCGAGGCGGTCTTAAAGGATTTGCTCCAGGAAACCCCCGATGATACGGCGCTTGTTCAGGGTCTTGTCCTTGCTTCGCAGGGAGCCGGAAAACGGGACGACGTCAAGCGCTACCTGGACGTGCTTTCCGGATTGGATGATACAAAAGAGACAGGGCTGTGGATCCTGCAAAAATATATTGATAATGGTTTCGTGGCAGAGGCGGAAAAGGATCTCGCCGGCTTCAAGGAACGTTACCCGGATGAAAAAGCATTGCTGCTGGTTGAGGCCTGGACCGAGATGGGCAAAGGGCAACTGGAAGAGGCGCTTGTCTTGGCCAATCGTTATTTGGAAACAGACACGAATAATGCCAGCGCATGGCGGTTACGGGGCCGCCTGTACCGGTTGATGAACCGGCCGAGAGAAGCGATTGCTGACCTGCAGCACAGTAAACTTTTGCAGGATACCCCCGTGGTTCGCTTGGAACTGGCAACGGTGTATCGTGAAAACAATCAGGTTGCCGCTGCGATTGGCGAGTTGGTCTCCGGCCTGGATGATCCGCAGAGCCCGGTCCAGATCCGTCTGACGCTGGAGAGTCTTTATCAGCAGAATAACCGAACCAGCGATCTTGAGAAACTGTATCGCTCCACTCTTGAGAAATATCCAGAGAGCAGCTTCTGGTATTTCCGTGCCGGCCGCTTCTATTTGACCCAGAAAAATTTACAAAAGGCGCAGGAGCTTTTACAGAAATCCTGGGATCTGAGCGTAGAAAGCAACAGCCCCAATGCAGATGTGCTGAATTATTATCTCGAAAGTTGTTTCCAGGCTCAGCAGTATGACAAAGCGATGAGTATAGCCTCCGGCTTAATCGATACGCCGTTGGCTCCGATTGCTTATGGGTTTATGGCACAAATCCAACTTCGTTTGGGGCAGAAAGAAAAAGCGGTAGAGAGTTTTGGGAAGGCACTGACAAAATGCGAAAGCAGCGATTCTGCCTTGGAAGGCATTATGCACTTGATGCTTGGGACTGTCGGTGAGGAGGCGGTGACAGCGTGGATATCGAAAGAGCTTTCTGAAAACAAACAATCACTGAAGGCGCATCAGTTAGCTTCAATCCTGGCACAGAGAAAAGGATTATACAACGAAGCAATTGAGCACCTCGATAAATGCATTGAGATTTCAGGCGAACAGGGTCCGGACAGAATGGGCTATGCACTGAAAAAGTCTGACCTGCTGCTTATGGGGTATGCTAAAACGGCCGATCAGGGGTATCTGACTCGAGCGATAGAGTTGCTTGAGCAGATGCTCCAGGTGCAGCCGAATAACAGCTCATTGCTCAATAATATGGCGTATCTGTTGATTGACAACGACCAGCAACTGGAAACGGCGTTGGACTACGCCCGCAGGGCACGCCAGGGTAATCCCGGAAACGCGGTTTATCTGGATACCTATGCGTATGCCCAGTGCAAAACAGGGCAGTACAAACAGGCCGAGCAGAACCTGATCAGGGCAGCCCAGATCTATGAAGCGTCAAACCAACCGGTGCCGTGGGATCTTTATGAGCACCTGGGGATGGCCAAAGAAGGGCTCGGCAAAACTTTGGAGGCCATCGAGATGTATCAGAAGGCGTTAGATGCCTCGAATCAGATACCGGAAAAAGAGACCCAGCAACTGCAGCAGGCGATTCAGCGGTTGCAGCAACCTTAAAAACAAGACCCTAAAGGGAGATTTCAGATGGATAATTCGAATCAACGTCCCGCGAATATGATGGCAGGACCTTCAGGCCGACCGCCTCAGGGGCCAAGACCGCCAATGCCGCCTGCCGCGGGCGCAATGGCAATGACACCCAAAGAGATTGTCGGGATTTTGCGCAGACATATCTGGATGATTCTTATCTTCACGATTCTCGGTACCATCATCGGCGGCGGGGCGTGGTTCCTGTGCGACCGCTATTTGCCAAGGTACACATCGATACGAACGATTGATGTGGATCCGCCAATTGACTTGGATCCAATGGTAATTACGGGGATTCAGCCGCAAAAGGATATTTACTACCAGTTCCGCTTTACAAAAGCATCGTTGGTCAAACAGCAAAGTATGCTTGAGGAACTGCTGCGGCGGGACAAAGTCAGGGACACGGACTGGTTTAAACGGTATGCCAAAGTGGATTCGGCGGGGCGGCTGATTGGGGATCAGGACAAAGCCGTCAACAAAGCGTATAAGAAACTGGAGGACAATTTGGGCGCTTCGGCGCCGCGTGACAACAACTATATTTTGATCTCAATGCGCTGTGCCAGTGCGAAAGAGGCCAAGTTGATCGTGGATGAGATGGTGGATATTTTTCTGACCCAGCAGCGAAACCTGGCCCAGAGCGGGCTCAAACAGGATTTGGCACAATTTACAAAACAGCGGGATGGAATTCAGAGCACGTTAAATCAGATCGAAAATGAGTTGGAAGCGATTCGTTCCGGCACTACATTTGCCCGTCTGAACCTGGGAGAAAGCCAATCCTTTCGCGATTACATGGATGAAAGACTGGCGGACCTTGAAAGGCAGTTTAGCGAACTTAATAGTGAAAAAGGGCGTTTACAAGGCGAGATTGCCATATTAAAGGCCAGGGCGGAAGCTCCGGATTTTGACGACCGTGTTCAGGAGCAGGTGCAAAACGATCCGACCTCCCGTTTGATACGTGACCGTATTGCTCTATTGGAGCCGGAGTTGGAACGGCTGCGTAACCGCTTCGGCGAGGACCACCGCACGGTGCGGCAAAACCAGGCGGCCCTGAATGAGTATTGGGACGCTTATGCTAAACGTCAGCGTGAAATTGGTAACATCCTGCGGCAATCCAATCTGTTGGGGGCACAAGAAGAGATGGTTGCCATTGTCCAGCAGTTGGAGACGACGGAAAAGCAGCTTCAAGACGCTTATGTCGAGTATAAAGCCATCGATAATCTTCGATCAGAATATGCTATTTCTGAACGAAAACGCATCGAAACCAGGGATCTTTTGGAGGAGATGAATACGGCGATCGAAAAGAAGAAAGCCCAAATCGATGATCCCAAGCTCAGCAAGCTGTATTCGACGTCTTCCGCCACCCTGCCGCGTGAAAAGAGTTTTCCCCGGAAACTGATATTCTTCCCGGGCGGATTTATTCTGGGCATGCTGGCGGGACTGGGCCTGGCATTTATGGTCGAGCTCATGAACGACCTGCTTCGCACGCCGAGCGATGTTATGCGGCATCTCAAGGTGCCGCTGATGGGCATGATCTGCCATGCCGATGACGATGACGATATCGAAGGTGTGGATCTGTATCATGTGGTGCGGCAGGCGCCGTATTCGATCATGAGTGAGTGCTATCGACAGCTTCGGACCAACCTGAAGTTGTCCGGTTCGGGTGACGCAGCGAAAAAGACCCTGCTGATTACCAGCGCACAGGCAGAAGACGGCAAGACGACCGTTGCGGTCAATCTGGCCAGTGCACTGTTGGCCGAGGACCGCCGGGTGCTGCTGATCGACACGAATTTCCGAAGGCCCGCCGCCAATCGCCTGTTTCCGCATTCGCAGCCCAACGGAACTCCGGTCGGCTCAAGTTACGGCCTGAGCAATTATCTGATGGGCCAATGTGACCAAGCGGACCAGGTGGTCCGCGAGAGCGGGATCGCCGGGTTGTATATCATCGACTGCGGGCCTCTTCCGGCAAATCCGGCGGAACTGCTGAGCGGTAAAAACATGGCCGGTCTGCTGGACTATGCCAAGTCGAATTTCGACCATGTGATCATTGACGGCCCCGCAACGATTGTCACAGATTCCAAGTCGCTGGCCGTGCAGGCCGATGGAACGCTCATCGTCTTTAATGCGTCCAAGACGCATCGCGGCGAAGCTATGCGTATTCTGCGTGAAATGCGTGAGATTCATGCGGATATCATCGGCACGGTCCTTCTGGGCGTCAAGAGCCGCAAGGGCGGGTACTTCCGCGAGAACTACCGCTACTATCAGGATTACCAGAAAGTTCAGGTCGAACAGCTTGTATAGCCCTTCCTGAGCATTAGTGTGATGCAGTTTCAAGCCCGGCAGGACAGTCTTGCCGGGCTTTTTATTTCTATAAACTCGCTCACAATCCCAATCGTATCACTGATTTCATTTGACTTTTTGATGCGGATGGGCTATGCTGTAGCGACAGGAGAAAATGGGTGATGAATAAAGAAAACTCCAATTCGGATGTTTATCTGCCGGGCCTTGGCCGGCTGACAGAGCAACTCCGGAGCATCCTACAGTTTTTTTGTAAATCCCGTCTTCAGGAGTCTCCTATGTCTGATGTGACAGAAAAAGAGTTAATCGATAATCTGGACCCGTTGGCGCATAAACGTTTCAGCGATGAGATGAACGTCCTTTTAGGAGTCGAATAAATGCCGGCCTCTGCTGAACATAACAATTGCTTGCTGATCGGGTCGCCTTCAAGGGCATGTACGGACGGACCGGTTCGGATGCGGGTCTGCAAAAATATTTTTGAGGGAATCACAACGGCTCAGCACCAATCGTATGAAACGATTTATGTGGTGTATTCAGAACTCCCCGAACCCAAAATCCAGGCTGTTGGAGCCCTGCATCAGGTCTGTCCGGCCGCGACGATTTGCCTTTTGGTTCAAATGGTTGAGGAACCAGCGGTTTGCGAATGGCTGCGGATGCATTCCTGGGCAAAAGAGACGCTGGATTATCTGATTTGCCCTGTGAACAGTGAGACGCTGACGGCCCAAAAGCGGCCGGATGCGGTCAAAGCCGCAGGAGATCAGGATAAGGACCGCCGGATTGAGGCGTTGGAGACCCTCGTGGTGCAGGACGATCTTACGGGGCTGAAAAATCGACGGTATCTTCGTCAGTTTTTGCCCTCAATTCTTGAAAAAGCGAAGGCAAACCAATTTCAGGTAACGCTGCTGCTGTTTGATATCGATGATTTCAAGCATTATAACGACAGCTACGGCCACGCCGTTGGCGACGATGTCCTCCGGCAAACGGCCAAACTGATCCGCCGATGCTGCCGCAATCAGGATGTTGTAATCCGCATGGGCGGCGATGAATTCGCGGTCATTTTCTGGGATGTACCAAGTGAACAGCCCTCCATCGGACAGAGTGTCGCCGATCGCCGAAAATCCAACCAAGGCCACCCGCGCCAGACCGTGTTTATGGCCGAGCGGTTTCGGCAGGAAATGGCCGCTATGCCGTTTGAGCATTTGGGACCCAAAGGCAAGGGCTCATTGGCAATCAGCGGAGGGTTGGCGACATTTCCCGTCGATGCTGCCAGTGCCGCCGAATTGTTTGAAAAGGCCGATCGGGCCATGCTCGAAGCCAAACGAAGCGGCAAAAACCTAATCCACCTCGTCGGCCAGCCCAATGACCGCCAATAACCGCTCCGCCGGTCAAAGGTCGGTAAATCAAAAAAAATGCCCAGGACTGGAGTCGAACCAGCACGGGGTATTAACCCCACTAGGCCCTCAACCTAGCGCGTCTGCCAATTCCGCCACCTGGGCATAAGAGTCAAAATTCTACCGAAAAAAGTGTGTTTTGCAAGTCTTTTCCGTTCTCAAAATAAAAACAAAAAGAGACTGTAGCATCTTTACAGAGTTTCTTTCTATCCTGTTTTTCGTTTTTCACCGTTTCTGTTCCAATGTAATGTATTTATCGTTGTCTTCTGATCAGCCAGGTATAGGTCTCGCTGCAT
>JAOUFG010000131.1 GCA_029858345.1 Phycisphaerae bacterium | reverse complement strand
ACAAATTGTGCCGTGTTTCGTTTCATACCACGAAACAATACACAAAATACCCGATGGCGCAAGTCTAAAATATGGATTTTTCAAAGAATCTTAAAAAATTTGCTTCACACCGCTAAAATCTTACGAAACTTATTATACCTTCGCGAGTTCGATGTTAAGGTGTCGGGATAGGGTAAAAAAAAAACGTAAAATGGTATTGTGCTTGATAAATAATAGATTTATCCTGTCAAGATCAAGATTATATTCATAACAGACAACAATACGATATTAGTTTGTAGCTGAGCCAATAATCTTCATCTGAGATTTACACCGATTAATTAGTCATGGCTCTATTGAAATGGTTGTGAACGAAAAAATGAAAATGCTTGCCGGATTCATGCAAATGTATGTCTGAATCGGATTGCTATAGACCAATTTTTGTAAAAGGAGAGTGTCATGAAAAGGAGAATCGTCACTTCAGAACTCAACCTGATTGGAATTTTAACGGAGGTGCTTTTGTGTTTTCTTGTGTTTGGTGGAGGGGAGACAGGCAACAGATACTACATAGAGGGTTTCACCAATGCTGTCACTTCTCAACAGCGTACTTATGCTTACAGTGCCACAGACACGACCTGGAGTACGACGACTTGCGTTCAGACGACACTGTCAGTAGGAGATAATCACGCCGTTAAACCCGTAGAAATTATTTTGTGAAATCTTAGCTAAATTAATGAAAGGATATTCAAATGAAAAAACAGCGGTTACTTAAGAGAATTATGGCCCTTATCCTCGCATGTGTCTTATTGCTCAGTGTATCGGGCCGTGCGGATGTTATGGTCAAGTGGGGTGTACCCGGCGGCGACACCGGGATTATGACGGGCACGGGCACTGTTTACGGCCAGAACCAGTACCCGGGTTCCTACAATCCAGCCACGCTGGTGAACCCGGCCGATGGAGTTAGCGACTACGATGTAGACGCGGCTGGACAAACCCGTGAATTTACCGGCGTGTTTTCTCCAACAAACGCCACACCCGTTTTCGTGAATGACTCAGACGAGGGTGATTACATGCAGCTGGTGAACGACTTCGGCGCCGGCAGCGGTACCCTCGAGCAAATGACGGTCTGGAAATCCTCGGATTTTCTTTCCACGGGCGGCAACCTGCATTCATACACCATTGAAGTCGAGGCGACAAATACTTATAGCTCACATTCGCTTAAGTTCCTGCTTGAGACGTCGGCTGGCTGGTATGTGACGGATCAGAACTACTCAGCGACCACTTCGTTAACAGAAGTCTTCCCCACCTGGAGGTCATTGAGAACAGGCGACTTTACCTTCACAGGATTCGACAGGTTTGGACGGACAGCCGGCAGTAGCCAACCGAATCTCAGCGACATTCTGTCGGTGGGCTTTTATTCGATCACCACAGGTTCAGGTGTGCAAGGTTTCAATGTGAGGTATTTTGAAGTAACAGACGATAAGAATTATGTTGCCCCCTCCAGACCTGCGGGATATCCGGCGTTTTCCTGGGATTATGTGCCGAAATACATGCACACCGTAGTGAACACCGGCCTTACGGATCAGCAGTGTCAATGGCTGGCGGAAAGATTTGATGTCATTACCTTTGCGTTAGGAGTATGGGACTACCAATTGCCGGGCAGCGTTGAATATGAGATTGGAGAAGATGCTGCTATGATCCATTCGTATAACCCCAATGCCAAGGTGCTTGCCTATTGGGCGGGGGACTACCTGAAAGGGCAGTATGTGGACATCAATGCAACGATACCTTCGGGTTGTCTGTTGGATGAAAGAGACGGCAGAACGCCTTTTGATACCACAAACGCGAATCTTCGGGCCTGGTGGTCTGATGTGGCCGCGGATTTGGTGACGACATACAACTGCGACGGCATCTATGTCGACGGCGGTACAGCATACCGGCCCGGCAGCACTATTGCTAACCTGTGGCCCGAAATTGCCGACGAATTATATCTGGGATCCTTACAGATGCACGCGGACGCAATTACAAAGATGGGGTCCGGCAAGCTCTATGTTTTTAATCCAATAGGTGGTAATGCCAATGGAACTGAGCCAATTGGGTGGCGCTTCTTCCCGACATCCGACGGCGCTATGGTGGAACAGTTTGACCGCGACGGTGATAATACGACCCCAAGCTATATGGCCGAACTTGTGGCCGATATGGAGATCATGCGCGATGCTAATAGAAATGGAAAAATCATCCTCTTCAAGGCTTGGCCCGGTTTTGACTGGGGCGATCCTATTGTCACGGAAAATCCATACGAGGTTACACTTGATGCTGCCAGGGATTACATCACGTTCCCGCTGGCCTGTCACCTCATTTCCGCCGAGGTGGACAACTATTTCGGCTATACCTGGGGATGGAATGAGTATTACGGTCACTATGAATGGTATCCGGAGTATGACAAACCTCTGGGAGCTCCGCTGAGTGAAGCTATCCGGGTTGGTCTGGAATTTTGGCGTGAATTCGAACACGCTTCCGTGTATTTAAACATGGTAACAAAGACTGCGATCATTGACTGGGACACCCCCACCGATGTTCTTTCATTGAATCCCGCAAACAACGAAACCGATGCCCCATCTAACACTTCCCTTCAAATATTTTTCGATGAGAAAATCCAGAAGGGCAGTGGCAACATCGTTATCAAGGAGAGTTCCGGCAGCTCTGTTATGGCAATAATAAACGCCGCCTCCGGCGACGTCGCCATCAACGCCAATAGAGCCACCATCACACTTCCGTTTTTCCTTGCTCCGCAGACGCAATATCACGTGGATGTCGACAGTAGCGCGTTCACTGACACGTCCGGAAACCTCTCCTTTGCCGGGATTACCGGCTCTACGGACTGGCAATTTACCGCTTCCGCTGTGACCGACCCCAACATCCAGTGGGGAGCAACCGGCGGTGACACGGAGATACTGACAGAAGGAACCAATACTGCCGGCCAGAATCCATTCCCTGCTGTCTATAATCCAGCTACTCTGGTGAATCCGGCCGATGGAACCAATGGATACGATGTAGACGCGGTCGGACGATCCAATGAATTCTCCGGTGCGTATTCCAACACGAACACCACTGCCGTTTTCGTCAACAACGAAGCCGGTGATTACATGCAGTTGGTGTACACTGGTGATTTTACCGCTGCTCCTTTCGAAACAATGGTGGTCTGGGAGTACAGTCAAGCCCCGCAATTGGAATCTTTTACCGTAGAGTACAGGGAGAAATCGACGACCAATGTGCCCACTGTCAGCTTCGTTGTCGAGACATCGGCCGGCTGGTATGTGACGGACCAGACCGATACCATGGATGGTACGACCTATAAGTCCTTTGCTTTGAATGCCGCGTCGGCGACGTTCAGCGGCTTTAACAAGTTTGGCGTTACCGCAGGCAGTGGTCAGCCTAACCTCAGCGATATCAAGTCTGTCGGGGTCCTTTCAAGTACGACAAACACCGTTGTTGGCTGGACAGGCACCTTTATCCGGTACGTTAAATTTGCTTTCGATTCTGGCACCGGCAACAATGCGCCGGCCTTTACCGACGATCCGATGAGTAGATCGAATGCAACCGAAGGCTCGGCTTACATTGACACGATTGCCGGAAGCGCAACGGATGCCGACAGTGATCCACTGACCTACAGCAAGATTTCCGGCCCGAGCTGGTTGGCAGTCTACTCTGACGGTACAATTGGCGGCATACCGGCCGAAAGTGACATAGGTTCAAACTCGTTCGGTGTCCGGGTCTTTGACAACAAAGGCGGCACCGCGACGGCCACGCTGAACATCTCGGTGTTAGGCAGTGTTGATATTGTCAAGTGGGGTGAAGCCGGCGGTGACCTGCTGATACTGACGGAAGGTACTAATACTGTCGGCCAGAACAATTTCCCTGCTGTCTATAATCCAGCCACTCTTGTGAATCCGGCCGATGGAACCAATGGATACGATATAGACGCGGTCGGGCGAACCAACGAATTCTCCGGTGCGTATTCCGACACGAACACCACTGCCGTTTTCGTCAACAACGCAGCCGGTGATTACATGCAGTTGGTGTACTATGGTGATTTTTCCGCTGCTCCTTTCGAAACAATGGTGGTCTGGGATTCCAGTAAATTCCTGCCTGGCGGTGATGAATTGAAGGAATTGACCGTAGAGTTCAAGGAGAGAAACACTTTCAATGAGCCCACTGTCAGCTTCGTTGTCGAGACATCGGCCGGTTGGTATGTAACGGATCAGACCGATACCATGGATGGTTCGACCTATAAGTCCTTTATTTTGAATGCCGCGACGGCGACGTTCAGTGGTTTCAACAAGTTTGGCGTTACCGCAGGCAGTGGTCAGCCCAACCTCAGCGATATCCAGTCTGTCGGGGTCCTTTCAAGTACGACAGGTACCGTTTTGGGCTGGACAGGCACCTTTATCCGGCACATTAGAGTTCTTGCCAGCAGCAGCGGGACTCCTGATACCGATCCGCCAACTCCGAATCCTGCGACGTTCTCATCTGCTCCAAGTGCAGATAGCTCTTCTGCTATCAGCATGACGGCAACAACGGGTTCGGATGCTACCGGTCCTGTCGAGTACTACTTCGATGAAACCAGTGGCAATCCCGGCGCAACAGATTCCGGCTGGCAGACAAGCGCTTCGTATACCGACACCGGTCTCACTGCAAGTACGCAATACACCTACACGGTTCAGATGCGTGATGCACTGGCTAATACCGGTACCGCATCGGCTCCGGCAAATGCTACGACCGACCCTGCTCCGGATACCGATCCGCCGACCCCGAATCCGGCTACGTTTGCAGTCGCTCCTGCAGCCGATAGTTCTTCAGCGATCAGCATGACGGCTACGACGGGTTCGGATGCAAGCGGTCCGGTCGAGTACTACTTCGATGAGACCAGCGGTAATCCCGGCGGAAGTGATTCCGGCTGGCAGACGTCCACGAGTTATACGGACACCGGTCTCGATCCGGATACGACTTACACCTATACGGTTCAGATGCGTGACTCTGCACCGACGCCAAATGTCGGTACGGCATCTGCTCCGGCAAATGCCACGACCGATCCTCTGCCACCGGCACTTCCATGGACCGAAGGTTTTGAAAGCGGAAGCTTTACAGAGGGCGGCTGGACGATAACCGGTTCTGCAGCCGTGTCAACCCAGGCCGCATATACGGGCACCTATGGCGCAAAGATCCCCGGAACGTCTTCTTCGATTGAAACGGCCATAGACACCACCGGATTTACCAACATCCATGTCAAGTACCGTCGCGAGACAGTTGCTCTCGATGCCGGTGAATACCTGCTTGTCGAATGGTATGACGGCAGCAGTTGGAATCCGCTGGAAACTATCCAGATTGCTCTTTTCTCTGACGGACTGCAGGATAAGACCTGTGGAGCCGGCGCTGACAACAACGCCAGCTTCAAGATCAGGTTCAGCATCAGTTGCAACAAGACCAACGAAGTGTCCTATGTGGACGACATCGAGGTCACCGGCACTTCCGGCACGCCTGATACTGACCCGCCAACTCCGAATCCCGCGACGTGGGCCTCGGCTCCGGCAGCGATAAGCGATACGGCGATCAGCATGACGGCGACCACGGGTTCGGATGCAAGCGGTCCGGTTGAATACTACTTCGATGAGACCTCCGGCAATCCGGGCGGCACCGACAGCGGATGGCAGACAAGCCCAAGTTATACCGACACAGGTCTAACTGCAAGTACGCAGTACACCTATACGGTACAGATGCGTGACGCACTGGCGAATACCGGTACGGCATCGGCTCCGGCCAACGCTACAACAGATGATCCGCTTCCTCCGGACACTGACCCGCCAACTCCGAATCCCGCGACGTGGGCCTCGGCTCCATCAGCCGATAGTTCTTCAGCGATCAGCATGACGGCTACGACGGGTTCGGATGCCACCGGTCCGGTTGAGTACTACTTCGATGAGACTTCCGGCAATCCCGGCGGCACCGACAGCGGATGGCAGACAAGCCCAAGTTATACCGACACAGGTCTAAATGCGAGTACGCAGTACACCTATACGGTTCAGATGCGTGATGCTGTCACGCCGACACCGAATGTTGGAACAGCTTCGTCTCCGGCCAACGCAACGACGGATGCCGGATGCACCCCAACCGATATGCATATCGAAGCTGTTGTTTGTAGCGAGGTCTCCTGCGGCCCGGCGAAGTACAACGGTCGAGCTACGGTGACGATCTATGACGACTGCGGCAATCCGGTTGTCAATGCTCTGGTCGACGGCACCTTCGGCGGCGATTTCAGTGAAACCATCTACGATGTTGCCACCGATGCCAACGGCCAGGCTGTGTTGACGACAACAGCGTGTGTAAAGGGCCCGTCGTGGACCTTTACGGTTGATGCCGTTACTCACGGCACGCTGCCGCATGACAGTAATGATGACCTTGCAACGGGATGCAGCGACTAAAAATGTAAACAGATCGGGCCAAAACCTGATCGCAAAGTAACAACCAGGCATGGCGGCTCCGGCCGCCATGCTTTTTTGTGCGCCGGGCATGGTTTGATGCTTGTGGGGTTGAAGTCCCCTGCGGGCCGTGATGAGCGGAACCGCAAGCCGACGCGTTTTGAGCGTCAAATGAGGATTACAAGTGGTTAACAGGTGAATACTAATTTCGCTGTGGTCAGCGGCGGTTAAGTTGGCCCAGACCTATGGCGTGAACCGGACAGCCCGCACCCTACGGTTGGATTACAACGGTCTCAAGAAGCGTCTGGAATCGACGGTTTCGGATACCCCATCAGACACGACACCCGGACCGAAGTTCATCGAACTGCTGCCGTCTGAACTGACGGCAACGGCCGAGTGTGCCCTGGAGTACCGCCGTCCGGATGGAACTACGATCCGCATCCACCTGAAAGGTCCCCAGTTGCCCGATCTGGCGGCCTTGAGTCACACGCTCTGCAACGGTGAACGAT
>JAOUFG010000130.1 GCA_029858345.1 Phycisphaerae bacterium | reverse complement strand
AGTCTGGAATGCTTTTACCCGAAAATCCTTTATATTAGCACAAAAAAGCCGCTTTGGCAACCTTTGTCACCAAGTGGCCTAAATGGGCGATGAGGGACTTGAACCCGCGACCCGCTGATTAAGAGTCAGCTGCTCTACCAACTGAGCTAATCGCCCTGAAATTTTCTCATTTCGAAACTTACCGCGATCCTCGAACACCCCGGCCGGCTCATATAAACCGTCAATGATTCAACCGAAATGACGAAAATCATGCAGAACGGCGGCTACTTTAATGAAGGTCCCGCCTTTTTGCAAGAAAAATAGTGAAAAAATCGCCGCATCGAATAGAATGCCCCTGTCGTTAATTCAATTTACAAGATTTATGGAAAAAACCGAACCCAAAAACATTCTGATCATTAAACCCAGCGCACTGGGCGACATTGTTCATGCACTGCCGGTCCTAAGCTCTTTGCGAGGTCGATTTCCCAACGCCAAGCTCATCTGGCTGGTCAACAACGCATTTGCCCCCCTGTTGGAGTGCACCGAAGGGCTGGACGGCATTCTCCCGTTTGACCGCAAAGGCATGAGCCGCTGGTTCTGCCGCGGCGCCGATTTTCGCGCCCTGCGGGAATTCAGACAAGCACTCAAAGCCGGACGGTTCGACCTTGTTCTGGACCTTCAGGGCCTGCTTCGCAGTGCCATTTTTTCCAAAATGGCCGACTGCCCCCGCCGCATCGGCCTGAAAGAGGCACGGGAGTTTGCATCGTTCTTTTACACCCATCAGGTCGCCCGCCCTGCCGACTCCGTGCATATATTGGACACCTATTTCGCGATGCTCAGGGAAATCGGCGTGGAGACCTGCCTGCCGGACTGCCGTCTGACAGCGCCGCCGGCGGCGATGGAATCGGTGCGGCAAAAACTGCAGGAAAACGATCTTGCCCCCAAACAGTTCATCGTCCTCGTCCCCGGCTCCGCGCACGCCTACAAATGCTGGCCCGCCGAGCAATTCGCAAGGGTCGCCGGAAATCTTCATCGCCGCTACGGCTGGCCCGCGGTGGTTGTGGGAACCCAAAGCGAGCGTGTCTATGCGGACGCCATCCGGATAAATGCTTCCTCGCCGGTCATCGACCTGACCGCCCGAACCAGCATCCCGGAACTGATCGCCTTATGCGGACAAGCCGGTGCGGCGGTTTCCAATGATACCGGGCCCGGGCATATCGCACTGGCAACCAACACGCCCGGTGTAATCGTTTTCGGCAACACCAATCCGCTCCGCCTGGGACCCTATCGCCGGCCGGAATGCATCGCGGCGGTGAATCTCGAAAAACGCGGCGCCGAGATCAAAGACACGAACCCCGCCCATCAGATAAAAAACGTGACCGTCGAAATGGTTTTGGAAAAAATACAATTACAGTTGGCAACATGAACTACCGATTTCGACTCCTCATCCGGTTGCGGCCTGTGCTGCGGTTTATCAAGTTTCGCATCCTGCACGTGGACGACACACCGCAGCAGCTTGCCAGGGGCGTCGCGGCGGGCTTTTTTGTGGCCTATCTGCCGCTGCTGGGGCTGCACCTGCCGTTTGCATTCATTCTCGCCCAGCTGATTCGCGCCAATAAAGCGCTGGCGGTCGCGGCGGTCTGGATCAGTAATCCGCTGACGTTTGTTTTGATCTATTATCCGAGCTATCGCCTGGGACGCATGATACTGCCGTTTTTCCATCAGAAACCGCGGGTCGAACTGAACCAGATACAGGAAATGCTGAACCAGACATTCTCGTTGAGCTATATGATCGTAAATCTGTTCACGTTGGAGTACTGGAAGCAGGTCGCCAGCGTCTTTACAAAGATCGGGCTGGAAACATGCATCGGCGGAATCATCCTAGGGGCCGTCGTCGCCAAGATCGGCTACTGGGTCGCCTACTATTTCATCATCGGCTACCGCACCCGAAAAGCCGACCGAAAACAACGCAACATCGTATAGCAGTAATAAAATCAGAGCCGCGATCCGGATTGCATCGGGAGAGCGGGCAGTTCGCCACGAAGGACACAAAGAGCACGAAGATTTTTTGTGGGGTGGGCTGTGCCCGCGCTGTATTATTTCCGCTGTTTCTTGTAACAGCGTATTGTTTTATACCCTTCAGGGTAGTAAATTTCCGCGAGCAAGCTCGTAACTTACGGCCGCAGGCGATCCCGGATCAAGTCCGGGATAAACTCCGCCGCACAGAAACGGAAAATTTCAATCGTAATCAGTATACTTATCCACTCCGCTTGTTTTTTCGAATGAAGTCTCATCTCCGTGAGAAATCAGGATGGCTTCGGTAGAGTCAATGGTTTCAATTAACTTCAGGCCTTTTTCGTCTCCCATAACGGTGACAGCGGTGGCGAGAGCGTCGGCGGCCATGGCGGTGGGGGCGAGGATAGTGACGCTGGATAAATCCTGTGCGGAATCGGCGGTGGCGGGGTTGATGATGTGGCTGTGTTTTTCGTCATCGATCATCACGAACCGGCGGTAGTCGCCGCTGGTAGCGACGGCCCTGTCGTCCATGTTCAACTTCAGCAGGATTTCCTCTTCATTTTGCGGGTCCTGCAGGCCGATGAACCAGTGTTTTTTGCCGTTGGCCGGTGTCCCGAAGCATCGCAGGTCGCCGCCGATATCAACCATCGCGCCTTGCATCCCGGCCGACCGTAAAACCTCGACCGCCTTGTCAATTGCGTAGCCCTTTGCGATACCACCGAGATCAAGAAACATGCCTTCCTTTTTGAATGTGACGGTTTTATTATCGGCATCCAGGACCAGGTTTTCATATCCGGCGGTCTCTTTGGCTTTCGCAATGGCTTCGGGTGTGGGAGCCGTATTGTCGTCTTTGGCTTTTCGCCAAAGCTGGACGACCGGGCCGATGGTGACATCAAACGCTCCGCCGGAAGTGCAGCTGTAAAGTTTGGCCGCGGTGAGGACCTCGAACAATTCCGCATCGACCGGCACCGGATGCTCAAAGGCCTCCCGGTTGACCAGTGAAAGCTGAGAATTGGGGTCGTAATCACTCATGAGCCGTTCGATGTCGTAAATCTTATCGAATGCGGCGTCAATGGCTGCGTCGGCTTGCGGCTGGTTTTGAGCAACGACCAGAATACGGGCGACGGTCCCCATTGTGATGCGAAAGCCGCCGTCAACGGTAACGGCGCGATTTTTCGTCGACAGCCACAAAAGCCCGCCCATGGCGATAAGTGTTAAAACGGCGTACGCAATTGTTCGGTTTTTTGTTTCCTGCATCGAATTCTCTTAATTTATCAACTGTTTATTTGTATAATGACCGTTCTATGATACACAAAGAAATCCAGTACGTAAAGAATGTTGTTTCGCGGGAGCTTTTACCGTTCGTGCGGCGTCCCGGGCGGTACATCGGCGGCGAAATCAACCAGGTGGCCAAGGAGCTTCACGGCTGCGATGTGCGGGTGGGGCTGTGCTTTCCGGATATCTACGAAATCGGCATGAGCTACCTGGGGACGGAGATCCTGTATTCGATTCTCAACGGGCTTGACGGGGTGGCGGCGGAGCGCGTGTTTGCCCCGTGGTTCGATGCAGAGGAGATCATGCGGGCCAAGAACATTCCGCTGTTTACAATGGAATCCCGCGCGGCGGTGCGGGATTTCGATCTGGTCGGTTTCAGCCTGACGAATGAACTGTGCTATACGAACCTGCTGAATATGCTGGATCTGGCCGGGCTGGAGGTGCGCAGCGAAAACCGCGCCGAAGACGATCCGGTTGTGGTTATCGGCGGGCAGGCGGCCAACTGTGCCGAACCGATCAGTGCGTTTGCGGATATGTTTGTGTTAGGCGAGGGTGAAGAAGCGGCCGTTGAGATTGTTAAGCTGTATCGTCAGATGAAAACCGGCAGTGCGTCGAAGGAGGCGTTTTTGCTGGAGGCGGCGAAGCGGTTTTCGTATGTGTATGTGCCGCGGTTTTATGAAATGGATGGTGCCGGTCTGAAGCCGACGGTTGAGGGGGTGCGGACTGAATTTGAAAACGCGGTCGTGCAGGATTTTGAGAATGCCCCGATTCCGAAAAAGCCGATTGTGCCGTTTGTGCAGAGCGTGCATGAGCGGGTGAGTATCGAGATCATGCGGGGTTGCCCGGGCCGATGCCGGTTTTGCCAAGCCAGCTTCTGCCGACGGCCGGTACGGGTTCGCGGTGTGGAGCGGATCGTTGAAGCGGCCAAACGGCAATATGAAGCGACGGGGTTTGATACGGTGAGTTTACTGAGTTTGTCAACATCGGATTATCCGTACCTGGAGGAGTTGATCGATGCGATGAATGCGTATTTTGCACCGCTTCATGTGGGGTTGTCGGTGCCGAGTCTGCGGGTTCAGAAGCAGCTGCAGCTTTTGCCGAAGATGGTGACCTCGGTTCGCAAAGGTGGGCTGACCATCGCGGTCGAGGCGGCCAGCGAGCACCTGCGGGGTGTGATCAACAAACCCATTACGGATGAGGATTTGTGTGCGGCAGTCAGCGCGGCGTATGAGGCGGGCTTTTTGCGGGTCAAGTTGTATTTCATGGTCGGTTTCCCCGGCGAGACCGAAGAGGATATTCTAAAAATCGTGGACCTGTCCAGTAAGCTGTCGGCCCTGCGTAAGGACGTGGACGGCAAGTTCGCGGATATTACCGCCGCAGTCAGTTGGCTGGTGCCCAAGGCGCATACGCCCTTCGGTTGGCTGGGGCAAAAGGGCCGGGCGTATTTTGAGAAGGCCAAGGACTTGATCCTGTCGCGCAAGCGGGAATTGAAGCTGCGGTTTGTCAAATTCAATTTCCATGAGATCGACCGCAGTATTCTGGAGTCGGCTATGGGCCGGGGGGGGCGTGAACTATGCGACGTCATCGAAACCGCCTGGCGCAATGGGGCCAAGTTTGATCTGTGGAATGAGGGGTTCGATCTGAAACGCTGGCAGGAGGCCTTTGAGTCCGCAGGACTGAATCTCGAAACCGAGGCCCAAAAATCATTCAAACCGGACGAGTCGCTTCCCTGGTCCCACCTCGGCGGCCCGGACACCGCAGGCCTCCTCAAACACTACCACCAGGCGATGGGGGTTGTGGGTTAGATTTGAACCACGGAATACTTAGCGCGGCCGTTGGCCGCAACCAAAAAGTGATGGCACTTGCCATCTGGAAAAAGTATAGTAGCATCCTCTTTTAACCTGTATGAAAAAAGAAAGGATGCTACTATGAAACTGATGGAATTATACCACGATACGATTATGGGTGCAACACACGGATTAGATCGAATTCGTTTTCGCGGGACGCTCCGCTGGTTAGCCAATCCGCGGGGTCTGAGCCGGTTTATGAGCCAGACGCAGATTCTCCTGAAAGATTTTGGCGACTGGGTGGAAGGACTGACCGCCCGGATCCGTCAAAGCTGTGAATCCCGTGCCGATGCGGCCGGCATCGAGAAGCGTTATTTGCGTAGCAGTGGGGTGAATAAGGAGTTGTTGGCTCGCCAGATCGCTGCTGAACACGGCATTACGGACGGGTCTATCTGCCTGCTCAGCGTGGTTGAGCCGTGTATCGCGCCGATGGTCAAGGGCAATCGGGCCAGTAAGAAGCTCGAACTGGTGATGGCACCTCGCAAGTGCGTCTTTTTGTACCATTATTTTGACGCCCCTCAGGTGGGTTTTGGTCATGTCCGCATCCAGACGTGGGCACCGTTCAATATCTTCATCTGTCTGAACGGTCGCCACTGGCTGGAGCGTCAGCTTCAGCAGGCCGGGATTGGATATCGCAAAGACGGCAATTGTTTTCCGTGGATTGAAGACCTGGATGCGGCCCAGGCGCTGCTGGATGAGCAGCTTCGGACCGATTGGCCATCACTGCTGAATCGGCTGACCTTTGACAGTTGTCCGGTTTTGGCAGAGGTGCTGGGTCCGCTGCGACCGGAGTATTACTGGTCTGCGGATGAGACCGAATGGGCCACGGACATCCTGTTTGAATCGACGGCGGCGTTAGATCGCTTGTATCCGTCGCTGCTTCATCATGCGATGCGGGTCAGCGACAGTCCGTCAGTAATGCGTTATTTTGGCCGACGTGAGACCCGCGGTCGGATCCCTGACGAACTCATCAGTGATTATCGCCGCCGCTATGAGGGCCTTCGGGTCAAACACTGGAAAAATCATAATTCGGTCAAGCGGTATAATAAAAGCGGCAGCATCCTTCGGATCGAGACGACGATTAACAACACGCGGGACTTTAAGGTCTATCGGCACCCGGATGATGACCCCGGGCGTCCGGCCTCCTGGCAGAAAATGCGTAAAGGGGTCAGCGACTTGCACCGGCGCTGCCAAATCAGTGATCAGTGCAATGAGCGTTACGGCGATGCATTGGCATCGGCCCGGGTCGAAGAAACACTCAAAGATGTGGTTTCGACGGCCTGCAACCGGACGACGAAGGCCGGTAAGCGGTACCGTGGTTTGAACCCGTGGCAGACGCAGGATTACACGCTATTGACATTTTTGGCCAAAGGCGAAAACGCACTGGGCGGGTTCCGGAATAAAGACCTGAGGCACTGGCTTTATCCGGAGGTGGAAACACTTGAAAAACATGATCAGCGAAAATACACGAGCCGGACGACTCGACTGATCAAGCTGCTGCGAGTCCACGGCCTGATCAAGAAAGTCGCCCGGGAAAACCGATATATGCTGACGGCCAGAGGTCAAACGTTCGCCAGTGCGTTAATGGCCGCTTCAGCCGTTGATATAAAAGAACTTACGGAGATTGCAGCATGAAAAACGCTCAGAAAAAACTAAAAGATGACGGATAGTAGTTTTACTGTCCAACATAATTAAAGTTTTGTAAGTCATTTATACGAATAACTTTCCAAGGGAATAGTCGGGTGTTCGCTTAAGATAGTGTGCATCCGTGCCTCATCACATAACTCCAGAACTGTTGCCAGCGGCCCGTTGTTAACTTTAATGTTCACAATGCAAGAACACAACTGGCGCCATCCTCTTTCCACCG
>JAOUFG010000129.1 GCA_029858345.1 Phycisphaerae bacterium | reverse complement strand
GGAACACCAGACTTGTTGAACCATGCCAACAGAATATTAATGTCAGCGTAACCGACTCGACGAGATACTTTCGAAATCGTTTCAGGGGCGTGGTTAAAGTCGGCCGCGATCCAAGGAGTTGAAACCGGATCCACATAGGCTTTATTAAAACCAGCGACCAGAATATTGATATCTTGATAGCCGACCTGCCGAACTACTTTTGAGATTACTTCGGTCGTACCGTTCGCATCACCATGACACTGCGAAACAAGGCACCAACTGTCGGGCTTGCCAACCAAGTCCCACTGGGCCTGATCGGGACCGGTGTAACAACCGCCGGCAGTTACATCGCCGCAGACGGTGGTGCCGTCGATATCAACGCCGGTGCCGTCGGTCAGAACGATTCCGCCGCGAAGGGCGTTTTCTGAAACACAGATGTTTGTGGTGGCATCAACAGTGACATTGATTGTAATGGTTTGAGCACCAGTAGCACCCGGAGTAGATGCCCCGTTCAGGCATCCAACGCTAATTGCTACATTGTTACCAACAGCAACTTCGCCCGCTGCGACCTGATCGGCGATGGGAGTACCAGCACCATAGGTATAGCTGCCGGGGGTGGCCACTTCCCGATCATGAGCAGCATCAGGATAAATGTTGAATGTCGGATTTGCTGTAGCATCGATTGACAGAGCAGTAATGTTTCCACCTGTTGCATCGATGTTCAGACCGAGGCCCACAATGCTGTTGCCTGCACCAGCATCAACAACGATAGTGCCTGTGCCGTCAGCATTGTCATTAATGGTGACCGTTGCGGCCATTGCCGGGGCACACAATGCCAGAACCAGCAAACTTACAAGAATCTTTTTCATTAGAACACCTTACCTTTCTCTTTTTCTTCTCTTTTCTTCTTCTCTATACTCATCACCCTCGAGGATCCGCACCTCAAGGTCTTCTTATTTCCCTCGTTAACCCCCCAAAAAAACAGGATTAACATACAATGCTCCTTGTTGGGGAGCTTCGTACACTGCTGATAATACAATATCCGCACATCAAAGGCAAGAAAAAAATTCTTGAAAATTAAAAATTTTTACCGCAAACTCCACTTTTCAGCACTACAATCCGGCATATTATCGTCAAGTCCTTTCATTACAGGACGTTAGGGAAATGAAAAATGAATGGAATTTTACCACGAAAGACACCCCGGATCTGGTCCGGGGCAGGCTCCAAACACGAAATTTTTAAGTTTCGAGGCGGCCTCTTTCAGTAGTTTTACCGAGTTTGGAGGAAAATCGGCGTTTTTAGGGTTAAGAACCACGAATGGACACGAAAGGCACGAAAAATGAAGAAGAATGAAGAGGGTAGGCAGGAATATAGGAATGTGGTATACAAGTATGTAGGTATACAGGTATATAAGTATGTAAGGAGGTAAAGAGGAAGTCAGGGGTCAGATGTCAGATTTCAGCAATCAAATGAGTAGCGGATGGCGAGAATGGGCCGGTGACGAGCTCGTCGGAGCCGAGAGCGGGCGGGATTTATACAGAACCACGAATCCTACTACGCTAAAGCTACGCAGGACAGGTGAACGCGAATACACACGAATTTTGCTTAAAACCACGGATTTCACAGATTGACACAGGTTCAGCCAGGGGCAATGTGCTTTCGGCAACAGGGGCTTATCAAAACACGTTTTTGCACACCCCTTCTGCCTCAATCACGGTTTTACTGCATAAAACCAAATATATTGCCCAGGCCGGTGGGATTAGAAAGGACTCAAGAACACAGGGATACGAGGACTCAAGAATACAAGAGAAATGGTCTATAGTCTCCAGTTTTCATTCACAGATGATACCTAATACGAGAGACGCTATAGGTAATTAAGGGCCGTGATTTTATCTGTCACAGATCACAGGCTAATATAACCTTTTCATGGCCAATAACTTGCAGTTTTATTATTTATCCGGCCGATCAAATATGTTATAATCAGCGCCGCTGTGCAACAGGACCCTTTTATTTCGGTGAGTTTGATGAAAAAAAGCTATTTTTTGAGTAAAAAATTGATCTTAGCTGTGATTTTGCCCCTCATTGGTGCGGTTGCGGTGCTGTCGCTGATATTTTTCGGCAACACGGACATCCGGCATGTGGTGCTGATCAGCATCGACACCTGCCGGGCCGATCACTTAAGCTGTTACGGATTTAAGCAGCAAACCACCCCCGTCATCGATGCGCTGGCCAAAGACGCCGTTCTGTTCGAGCATTGCATAAGCCCGGTGCCGCTGACCCTGCCCAGCCATTCATCCATGCTGACCGGGGACACCCCATTGACCCACGGGGTCCACGACAACGTGGATTACCACCTCGACGCCACCAATACGACGCTGGCAGAGGTCCTTAAAGAAAACGATTATTCTACCGGAGCGGTGGTCAGCACCTTTGTTCTGGACAAGCAATTCGGCATGGACCAGGGGTTTGACGACTACAATGACACATTTGAGAATCCGATGTCCAGTTTTTATGAAACTGAGCGAAGAGGCGATGAGGCGACCCAAGTCGCCATAGGCTGGCTGGAGGCTCATAAAGACGAGAAGTCTTTCCTTTTTCTACACTACTACGACCCGCACCAGAGTTATCGGCCGCCGGAGCCGTTCGCATCCCGATTTGCGGACAACCTATACGCCGGGGAGATCGCCTATACCGACCACTGCATCGGCCAGGTGATCGAGACACTCAAAGACCTTGGCATCTACAAGAATACCCTGCTGATCGTCACCAGCGACCACGGCGAAGGCCGGGGCGACCACGGCGAGGAGCAACACGGGTATTATGTGTACCAGAGCTGCGTTCATGTGCCGCTGATCATAAAATCGCCCGGAAAAGCCAAAGACATCCGAATCGGTGATACTGTCGGGCTGATCGATATTGTGCCGACGATTTGCGGCCAACTGGGAATTGCTGCTCCAGAAGTGTGCACTGGTATTGATCTTGGCGTTTATCTTGAGAAAAAACCAGTGCAAAATGAGCGGTATTTGTACTCGGAGTCGCTGCTGCCGACGCGATTCGGGTGCAGTCCGCTGATGAGCTTAGTCCAGGGCCGGTGGAAATACATCCAGTCCCCGCGCGCAGAGATGTACGACCTGGCCAAGGATCCGGGGGAAACAACCAACCTGTTCGGAACGGAAGAAAAGCGGGCCCGGCTGTTTAAGGACACTTTGAAGTTGATGGTCCAGGAGCAGATCCAAACTGAAACAACAGGCATTAACGAACTGGATGCGGAAAGCCGGGAAAAACTGGAGTCGCTCGGATACGTGGCCGGTCAAACGGTTCAGGAGGACTTTTCGTTTGATGAAACCAAAGACGACCCCAAGGACTGGCTTTTCATCAATCAAAAAATTATGCTGGTATCCAGCTTGCTGAAAGCCGAACAATACCAAGAGGCAGAAAAAATTTGCCTGGAAATCCTCGCCGAAAAACCCAATTACATCCTTGGTTATTATTATATTGCAGGTGTGCAGCACAAACTCAGGAAGTATGACGAGGCGATTGCACACGCCGAGGAATTTCTGCAGCGTGTGTCGCAGAAAGAAGCGGAACGTTCGCAGGACGATACGCCCCTGCCGGACAATCCGCGTTACCAAGCTGATTCTTACAATATTCTGGGGATGTGTTATGCTGAAACCCAGCAATATCCCAAGGCCCTGAAGGCCTATCAAGCAGCCATTGAAAATGCTGACCAGGCTTTATCCAGCCAGGTTCATTACAACATCGGAAATATTTATCTGGCAGAAAGAAATTATGACAAAGCCAGAGATCAGTACACGAAAGCCATCGAACTGAATCCTCATCTTGCCGAGGCGCATCTGAATACGGCCATCGCCTGTCTCAACCAAAACGATTTCGACAGGGCACGGGAGCATCTTGAAAAGGCATTGTGGCTAAGGCCCGGTTGGGACCTGGCGGCGAGAAATCTGGCAGCCGTCGCAAGGAAAGAAACGCTTTTAAAAACGATTGCGGGCTATCAATCCGCGTTGAAAACAAATCCGAACCAACGGACGGTGCTGGGGCAACTGGCTTCGTCGTACTATCTTTTGGGGGACAAACATGAGGCAGCGGCCACCTGGACGAAGCAATTGGCCCTTGAGCCGGACTCTGCCGAAACGCTGAACAACCTGGCCTTTGTTTTGTCGGAAGATGCAACAAGCGACTTATTTGACCCGGATCAAGCCCTTGGCTATGCTCTACGGGCCTGTGAACTGACCGGTTACCGGAATGTTGATTTTCTTGACACCTTAGCCGGGGTTTATGCGGTGAAAAAGGATTTTTCAAATGCCGCTGATATCTGCCGGCAGGCACTTGAACTGGCCCTCTCGAACAATCAAACTGACATTGCTGCTCTGCTCCGAAATAAGATTTCGGCCTATGAGGAAAACAGACTTCCCTGATAGAATTAGAAAACCTATAACATACGAGGTTATCCCATGAAAAAAAAGACACGCTGGTTTATCATCATCATTTTACTTATTGCCCTTGTCTTGGCAGCAATTGCTTTAGCCTGTTACCGACCGACACGATGGTCACTGGACATGCCCACTGCCATCACAGGTCCATTCAGTGAAGAACAAAAAGAAGCCCTGGCTGAAACCATTGAGCATGTGGTGCTAATCAGCATCGACACGTGCCGGGCGGATCATCTGAGTTGTTACAACTACTCCCGAAAGACCAGTCTGAATATCGATGCGGTCGCCGCCGAGAGTGTTCTCTTTAATCATGCTGTATCTCCGGTCCCCATCACTCTGCCTGCGCACAGCTCGATGATGACCGGTACGATTCCGCCCTATCACAAGGTACGCGACAATGATAATTATGTCCTCGATCCTTCCAACATCACACTTGCTGAAATCCTCAAAGAGAAAGGCTTTACCACCGGTGCTGTTCTCGGATCTTTTGTTATGGATTCTCAATTTGGACTCGACCAAGGATTCGACGTCTATGAAGACCATCTCGAAGGCAAAGGGACCAAAGCGGAGGTTTTTTATAACGAACGCAAGGCCCCTGAGATAACCCGATTGGGCGCTGCATGGCTGGAAGCGCATAAGGATGAAAAGACATTTCTGTTTCTGCACTATTATGACCCCCACGCACCTTATATCAAGCACCGCCGTCTGACACCACCGCTGGCCAAGCAATGCTACGATGACGAGATCTTCTATACCGATTATTTTATCGGCAAGGTCATTGCTAAGCTGAAAGAACTGGAGATGTATGACTCGACACTGGTGATCATTACAGGTGACCATGGAGAGAGCCTCGGGGATCACGGGGAAACCAGCCATGGTTTTTTTATCTATCACAGTACGCTGCACGTGCCGCTTATCATTCGCGTTCCCGGGGGGCCGAAGGGACTGGTCAATGAGACGGTCGGATTGATCGATATTGTGCCCACTGTCTGTGGCTTATTGGGAATCGATATCCCTGGAATTATACAGGGAAGAGACTTGTCGGAATACTTTTCAAATGACCCGGGCAGGAAAGATTCAACCGAGCATTTTTATTATTGCGAATCACTGATGCCCACAAAACTCGAGATGGGGCCTTTGTTTGGCCTTATCAGCGACCCCTGGAAATACATCCATTCCTCGGAACCGGAGCTTTATGACCTCAAAAAAAATCCTCATGAAAAAGAGAATGTACTAGATAACAATACACAGCGAACCCGAATCATGCAGCATGCACTAAAGAATATTATCGAAGACGATTTCTTCAATACTACCGTCGCCAGTCAAAGCATGCTCGACGAAACTGACCGGCAACGTCTGCAGTCACTGGGGTATGTCGCCGGGGAAACAAAAGACAAAAACATCCAATTTGAACAAACGTCCGTGAACCCCAAAGAACTCATTGATGTTTACAACTTCTGGGAAAAAGCATTAACATATATCGCAGACAAAAAATATGAGAAGGCTAAAAAACTGTGCTATAAAATGCTTGAAGAAAGACCCGGCATGAAACAGGCACATTTTTCTTTAGGGACGATAGCAATTTTTCAGCAGGATATTCAAGGGGCTATTACACATTATTCAGCCTATTTGAAAGATGAAAACCTGGATGACACTCCCGAGAACTTACAAAAAAAACCTGAGTATGCCGCTGTGCATAGTAACTTGGGGGCCGCCATTGCCAGGGAAGGTAATCTTAATAAAGCCAAAGAACACTATCAAAAAGCTTTACTCTATAATCCCCACTACGTTAAAGCAAATTACAATCTGGCCGGAATTTATTTCCGTCAAGGAAATCTCACAGAAGCCATCTCACTACTCACTAAAGTACTGGAAATAGATCCTGAGATGCCAGAAGCCAACCAGATCATGGGGGATATTCGATTTAAACAGGGACGATTTGACGAGGCCATTGAGCATTACCAGACGGTGCTTGAAATGCGGCCGGACTTTGAGCCGGTCCTGAAAGGACTCAGCATGGCCAAAGAGAAACTCGCAAAGAACGCGGCGCAGCTGGAGACGTCACTTGCAAAAAATCCGAATCAACCGGTACTGCACAACCAACTGAGCGCCTTGTACTGGCAGAAAGGGGACGCGGAAAAGGCCCTCTTGCACTGGAAACAATCCGTTTCGATCCTGCCTGACCAACCGCTTATTCTGAATAACCTGGCCTGGATACTGTCAGTCTATCCCGACGAGGATTTTCACACGCCTCAAGAGGCGGTTAAGCACGCAGAGAAAGCTTGTGAGCTGACCAACCAGAAAGAACCCGAACTTTTGGACACCCTGTCAATCGCCTATGCCGCTGCGGGGGACTTTGCTAAAGCCATTAAGACGGCAGAGAAAGCACTGGCCCTTGAACCGGCCAATAAGGAAATTTTGAAACGGCTTGACCTCTTCAATGCCGGAAAAGCTTACAGCGAGAAGCGGTGATTATTGACCACGAACAGGCACCTGCCGCGACGGGCGCGAGCACGGCGGGCGAAAAGCACGAAGGTTTTAATTGTAGATTGTAGAATGGGGAATATAAGGACGCAAGAACACAAGTATATACTCAACTTGACTGACTTTTTTTCATAGTTTTTATGCGGCGATAAGCAGCCGCCCCAGCTCTTTGACAATTTGCGTTCCACTGGACAACGTCTTTAAATGTTCAGTCAGATCCTCCCAGACG
>JAOUFG010000002.1 GCA_029858345.1 Phycisphaerae bacterium | reverse complement strand
ATACCTGTCGTGGCGAAATCGCAAACGTAATATCAGTATCCAAGATTGGAAAACCTATCGTCGTCATAAGAAAGCAGCATAACCCTTATGAAAAATCACGAAACTCTATTACTGGAAACGGCACTAATATATCAAAGCCGATATGATATTAAAAAATCAAATCTTTCAATTGCATCCTTGCATCAACTTTGTACCGTCGCAACTGCTCGTCAGAATCCTTTACTAAAAACAGATCAATATCGCTTTCTTCTGTTGGATTGCCGCACGCATAGGAACCGAAAAGAATTATCTTTTTCGGCTCCAGCGGTTTTAGCCGCTCGACGATTTCTTTTTGAAGTGCTTGTATGTCAATCATTTGAGTTTTTTGGTAATTAGCTGTTAGCTGTTGGCTATTGGCTGTTAGCGATTGGCAGCTATTCCATGGCTTCCAATGCGTTCTGGGCTTCTGCGATAAACGCCCGAGCGTTTTGAATTACTTCTTCAGCCTGGTCCTTTGTGATCTCAACAAACTCACGATAGTCACAGTTTTGGCGCAACTCAAAGGCCTCCCTGAGATGGCGGCCGGCCTCGATGGAAATTTGGCCCGTTTTAACGAAGTGCCGACTGAACAGACTCAATACGCCGCTGTGCTTGCTGCTGCCGAGATTCTTGGCCGCCAACAGCCCCAAACCGCAATAAAACATCGCATAGTATCCGCGATTGACCGCGTCTCGATAATGACCCTTTTGGAGCAATTCGTCTGCAACAACCAGCGTTTGGCGCGCCTGCTGGAATCGGTATTCGATGAGTTTACTTAGATTGTCTGTCATAAGCGACGTCCCTGCTTCCTCACATTCAACACCAACGGAGACTCTTTCAATGGACTGTTCTCGATATCGTCAACACTATAGCAAACCGCGGAAAAAACACGGCCGCATTTTAGTTCGGCATCAAAACAAAGCTTGATAATCTCCTTCTCTATCTGCCAATTAACTTCCGGCAAGACCAGAAAAATATCAATGTCAGACCCGGCATCCATCTGGCCCCGTGCCGCCGATCCGTATAAACACACTTCTTTGGCGCCAAAGCGAGCTCGGAACACCCTGGATAACTCGGCTAAAGCCTGATTTTCAGATTTGGATAATTTCATTTTGTCAGAGGTCAGTGACCAGCGGTCAGCTATCAGAGGTCAGATGTCAGAATATATATTTGAACCACGAATCCTACTACGCTATTCTACTTCGCGTGAAGCTTCTCAGAAACCAGCTACGCAGGACAGGTAGACACGAAAAGACACGAATAGTATTAGTCCACAGATTACACAGATGACACGGATTTTACCGCTTGGCGGACTGGCGTCCTTTTCTGTTCAAATCATAAGTGCTTTCTCGAAGTAAACTTCTGCGAATCCCTTCAAATTTATCCAGGGGCTTAACAGGTGCCTCAGAGGCACATGAATAGAAGTTGTAATAGCGCTATCGCTGTTTTAAGTTTAGAAAAATGTGAACCACGAATCCTACTACGCTATTCTGCTTCGCGTGAAGCTTCTCAGAAACCAGCTACGCAGGACAGGTAGACACGAAAAGACACGAATCATTGCCACGGGGGAAAATCACCACAGCATAACACGCTGCAGTCTGTTCAGAACCGGACAGGATGCTCGAAGCAAGCATCTGTACACCTGCTCAATTCAGAACGGACCGTCTTAGCAGACGGGCGATTTCTGTGTCATAACCATTCCCCTTTAGCATTTCGTTTTTTGTCTTCGATCACCCTGGTTAAAATCTCTTCCAGCGGGGTCCGGGGGCGAAAGCCGATCGTTGCCTCCAGACGGTCCAGGCACGGCGTCCGCCGCATCATATCGTCCACCGGCTTTCCATACGCCTCTTCATAAGAGATGTATCGAATCTCGCTTTTGCTGCCGGTCATTGCAATGATCTTTTGGGCCAAGTCCTCCATGCTGATCTCCTCGGTCGAGCCGACATTGTAAACCCGCCCCGCCGCATCCGGACACGCCATCAACGCCACGGCAGCGGCGACCACATCGCCCACATACCCGAAACATCGGGATTGCTTGCCCGTGCCGTACACCAACAGCGGCTCGTTTTTCAACGCCCGCTCCACGAACCGGGGGATCACCATGCCGTACCGGCCCGTCTGCCGGGGGCCGACCGTATTGAAAAACCGGGCCACCACCACCGGCAGCCCGTACTGCTCATAATAGGCCATCCCCAAAAACTCATCAATCGCCTTGCTGCACGCGTAGGCCCACCGGGAAAACTTCGTGCTGCCCATGACGGTATCATCGTCCTCTCTAAAAGGCACATTCTCGCTTTTTCCGTAAACCTCACTGGTCGAGGCCAGCAGGATCTTTTTTCTGAATTTATTGGCGATGTTCAGGATGACCTCGCTGCCGTGAATATTGGTCTCGATCGTATGGACGGGGTCATCGACGATGAGCTGTACGCCGACGGCCGCGGCGAGATGATAAACGACATCACACTTTTCGACCAGCACATGCATCATCTCGGCGTTGCGGACCGTATCGCAAACAAAATGAAACCGGGGATTGTCCAGGATGACGCGGATATTGTCCATGGACCCGGTGCTCAGGTCATCAATCGCCGTCACATCGTGGCCCGCGGCCAGAAGCGCCTCGGCCAAATGGGACCCGATAAATCCCGCACCACCGGTAATGAGAACTTTTTGTTTATCCACAGACCTAATTCAGTTAGCAGTTAGCAGATGTCAGAGTTCAGAGTTCAGAGTTCAGAGTTCAGATTTTAAACTTTTTTGCCACAGATTTAATTCAGCATTCAGCATTCAGATATCAGATATCAGAAAAGAGAAACTTGAACCGCCCACCGTCGCATATGCTATGGCGAGGCAAGCGAATGAACACAAAAATAAGCAGGCAACAGGCTACAGTCAGAGCAAGGACCGGGACTGTTCGAGCAGTATGCCGAGTTTGTCGGTCACCACATTCCAGAGGAGTTTCCGGGTCTAAACTGGCATACCCCTGGACCAGGACATTGCGAAAACCAATAATATTCCGGTGCTCGGATATCTGATCCGCCGTTTGGGGACTGACACCGTCCAATTGAGTAATCGCTTCACCGATTTATAGTCGTTCACTGTCTTGCCCTCTGTAAAGTCGAGCAGGAACTGGCAACAATCAATAATATCGTACAGATATTTTTTAGGATTGCGGAGCGACATAAAACTTCCTTTTGGTCTGATTCACCATTTCAATAAAATAGGGATTCTTCATCCCGCCCGGCTCAACCAAATCAACGTCTCTGCCAAAAAGCTGCTTGAGGTCATTGAGCAAATTAAAAAAGTTATCAAACCGATCGTGGATAACGGTCTTTTGGAATTCGACCAGGAAATCAATGTCGCTGCGGGCCGGGTCAAAGTCGCCCGCGGCCGCCGAGCCAAAAACATCCAGCTCCGAAACCTTGTATTTTTTGCAGAGAGCAATTAACTGCTCTTTCTTGTTTTCAATTACCTTTGTCATTTTGTCAGCTTTCAGCAACCAGCGGCCAGATTCCAGCGGTCAGCAGCTACTCCTGCGGCGGAGTCGGCACGAGCGGGGCAATATCACTTATAAGTTCCGGGATTTTTTCAGTCGCGACAACCCATATTCGCTCGACAAGAATCTCACCGTATTCGTGAGCGAGAATATTTCGCTGTGCAATAATTGACTTCCACGGAATATGCGAATGCTCGGTTTTGAACGATTCACTGATGTGATTCGCCGCTTCACCAATAACAAGCAACTGCCGCTCAACAGCATAGCGTGCCATCTTATTGTTCTCAAATTCATAGAAGATCATGTTCTCGACAAAGTGTGTTATTTCTTGCGCCGCCTGGAGGATATCCCACAGATACGCCGCGTCTCTTTGCTCAGGCAGCATAGATAACCTCCATGTTATTTAATATCTGGTGCTTTCTAAACGGATTCTTCAGGCCCTGTTTTTCTACTAAATCAATCTCATAACCCAGCATCTTCTTGAGATCATCCCGAATATCTATCACATCATAGAAACTGTAATGACAGTCGGGATCAAGAGTGATCAAAACGTCAATATCACTGTCGGGACCAAAATCCTTTGTTAAGACAGACCCAAAGAAAGCAAGCTCTATAATGTGATGCTGCCTGCAATAATTGATTATTTTCGATTTTGGGATATGAATATTGTTCTGTGGCATTATTACTGTCCATTCCTTATTGGTTAATTCAGGATCCAGATTCCAGAAGAACTTGAACCACCCGGCGGCGAAATCAGCTATTCGCAATGAGTGTTTAGCTCTTAGCTATTATCACCACATTCTTCAATCGTCAATTGCCAAGGCACCAGGCCGGATCGTGCGGATTGCCGCAATCGAGCCACTGGCGGGCCAGTTCGGCAACATCGGCGATATCGACAAAGCAGTCGCCGGTCAGGTCGGCGGTCAAATCGGCATCGCACTGAAAGATCGAAAAGACACCGCTGATGCCGCTCGTGGTCGAATCCAAAGCGTCGCTAACACGGATCTGGCAACTGTCGATCGAATTAACATCGACGATCGGATCCCAAGTGTACTGTAGGTCCGTAAACGGAACATCTTCGACGACCGTCTGCCAGGCGGCACCGTTGTTCACTGAGCAGTCAATGTCCAGATACTCCGGTGGGGTTCCATCGGCCAGCTGCCAGGTGATCTCGATCTGCGTTCCGGCCAGATACATTTCGCCAGCCACCGGTGTATCAACCTGGATCACCGTCGGACTGGGGATCACAGCGCCCACAATGTCAGTACCGTTTCGCTGCCAGACCACACGGCGACCGGAAATGGCGGGCCGCTCATCATCCTGAACGCCTGTGGCGATCTCCAGGTACCCTCCCGTCGCGGTATCGTAGCTCCGGATATCATAATCGCTGCCATTATCTTCCTGCCAGACAATGATGCCATTGGAGACCGCCGGATAGGCATTTGTCGCCGGAACCGTATGCGTCCAGATTATACCGGGGACACTGAGGTCGTAAGCCATCAGCGTAACAGTACCTGAGCCGAGTTCCTCCCAGACAATCAAATTGCCGCTGACCGCCGGATTCCATTGATCACCTCCAGAGGCGTGAACGGCAGCGGCGGTATAGGGTTTGACGCTGACATCACACATGTAAATATCGTACCCGGCATAACCATCATCACGGCCATCCATCCATACTGCAAGATTTCCGTCCACGGCGGGCCGAAGCTGATGCGTTGAAGATGCCTCGATTGCCGCGGTGGGCAAGCCCGCTCCTATTTCATACACATAAACATCGTACACACTGCCTGCCAGATGCTCATAAACAATATAATCGCCGCTGACATCGGGATTCTTCTGGTTTACGCCGTCTTCAAAATGAATGCCGGTAAGGTCGATTGGCGAAAGCGACAGCAGGTTGTAAGCACGAATATCTCTCGTAGAACTCCACTTGTCCTGATAAACGATCACATTGCCGCTGACGGCGGGAACATCTTCATTCGCCGATAAATCAAAGGTATTCGGGTCGTTGGGGTCGCCGAAGTGCTTCCAGTAGATATCGATGTCGGCCGGGCCTTTGACATCATCCTGCCAGACGACAATATCACCGTCAATATCCGGATACATCTGGTTGCCGGAAGCGCCGACACAGATACCGACTACCGGTAAATCGTCAGCTTTTGCGGTTGAGATGAACATACAGACAGCCATTAACAGGTACAAAGAAAACCATTTCATAACCTTCTCCTTAAAAAGAAATTAATAGAAATCAGACCTCCTTAACTTGTGAGAGATCTATTATTTTTCTTTCAGCAGCCCTTTATGTCGAGAAACGCTTCTTCGAACACACTCAAAAGAGGCAGTGACAAAGTTGCAGGTATACTATAAACTCATTGTACTCACAGCAAGCATTTTTTTGGTTTTTCCCACAGATTCCACAGATTTTCACAGATTCTATCTACAAAAACGATATCAGAAGTCAGGTTTCAGAGGTCAGCAGCCAGGGGTCAGAACAAAACTTGAACCACCCCGGATCAGGTCCGGGGCAGGCTCCAACATAAAAACCATCCAGAAACCACCGATTCCACGGATTAACACAGATTTCATAAATTTAAGCAGACCAGATAAAACTGCAGACAACTCATGGGTGTTTATTTGTGTTCATTCGTGGCTAAAAATCAGGCCTTCATCGCCTCGAGACGATAGCGGTGCTGGCGTTCGTAGTCGGCTATCTGGTATTCGTATCGGCGACAGGTTTTTGAGAAAAAATCGATATAGACTTCCTTATCCCGGCAAAAAAGCAGACTGCCCTTGAGCGCCTCAAAACAATAAACCGGTTCGGCGTTATTTAATATCCCCAGATCCGGCTCGACATCGCCGGCAACCGCTTGGATCGCGTCATAGACACTCCGGTAGATATCCCATGTCGAGCCGCTTTTCAGGAACAGCGCGATATCCAGATCGCTGCCCTCTTTGATATGGCCGTCTTTGGCCGATCCATGAAGCAACGCAAAAACGGCTTCGGGGCAAGCCGACTGAATCGCATGGGCCAATTTTTCACAATCCATGTTCATGATCGATCAATCTCGTTTCGGAATTGCCTGAACGCATCAAGCTTGTTTTGGGCGATGCTGAAAATGATCTCTGGGTCGACTTCTTCGTACTGATGAACAATGAGGTTTCTGAATCGAACCATATCAACATAGGGCTGTGATGAGGCCAGGACGTTTAAATCAACCAGCCGGTCGATCGCTTCGGCGGCGGTGGGCACAGGGCCCGCATTTTCAGATGCGATGATCCGCTCGGCAATATCGATGACAATCTCGACCATGACCTGCAAGGCACGTTCGGTCATACACCGCAGCGCATAGTCTTCTTTAAACTTCGAAAACTCAACTCCCGCCAAATGCTTCTGAAGCTGCAGCAGATGCTGATCCAACAGTGAAAATTTCCTCTGAATGACACCATTGTATTTCATGGGTAAACTCGTTTTTTATCCACAGATTTCACCGATTTTCAGAAATTTTAAAAGACAACATAATTTGGTGTTTATTTGTGTCCATTCGTGGTTGAAAATTATGCCTTGACGACCTTGCCGCGGCCGGACTTGACATTGGCAGTGGCGTTACGGGTATCGACAACGAGCTTGGCATTTTTAACCAGCCACTTGTAATCGTAATCGCTGTGATTGGTCGAAATCAGCACACAATCGTAACTCTTTACTTTCGCCGCGGTCAGCGGAACGCTCTTCATCTTCAGGTCATATTCCCGCATCTTATGCGTCTGGGGCAGGTACGGATCGTTGTAATCGACTTTCGCCCCCGACGCTTTGAGCAACTCAATCAACTCCAGCGAGGGCGACTCACGCACATCGTCAATATCCGGCTTATACGCCAGCCCCAGCACCAGCACCTTGGAGCCGTTTAAGCTTTTCTTCTTGCTGTTGAGCGCTTCCATGACCTTGTGAATGACATAATGCGGCATATCGGTATTGATCTCACCGGCCAGTTCGATAAACCGCGTGGGCATGCCGTACTGACGGGCCTTCCAGGTCAGGTAAAACGGATCGATCGGGATACAGTGGCCGCCCAGGCCCGGACCGGGATAGAACGGTTGATACCCGAACGGCTTGGTACTGGCCGCACGGATGACCTCCCACACATCAATGCCCATGCGGTCAAAGACCATCTTCAGTTCGTTAACCATGGCGATATTGATACAGCGATAGACATTTTCGACGATCTTCGCCGATTCGGCCGCTTCCAGCGAGGAAACCGGCACCATCGTATCAATCGCAAAGCTGTAAAGTTTTTGGGCCAGTTCTTTACAGGCCGGGGTCAGGCCGCCAACCACCTTCGGAATGGTCTTGGTCGTAAAATTCTTGTTACCCGGGTCCTCGCGCTCGGGCGAATAGGCCAGGTAGAAGTCTTTGCCGGCTTTCAGGCCGGAGGTTTCCAAGATCGGCTTCATCAGTTCCCGGGTCGTGCCGGGGTAGGTGGTGCTTTCCAGTGATATTAATTGGCCCTTCTGCAGATATTTGGAAATCGTCCAGCAGCTGGTTTCGACATACTGCATATCCGGCTCACGGCTCTCGGTCAGCGGGGTCGGTACGCAAATCAAAACGGCGTCCACGCTTTTCATACGCGCCATGTTGGTCGTCGCACTGAACTTTTTAGAAGCAACCATTTGTTTAACCGAAGCATTCGAAACGGTCTTTAAGATGCTTTTTCCGGAATTGAGCTTTTTAATCTTCTTGTCGTCAATGTCAAAGCCCAGCACCTTCACGCCGGCCTCGGCGAACTCCCGTGCCAGCGGCAGGCCGACATAACCCAGCCCCAAAATCCCAACCACGGCCCTCTTCGCGTCAATTTTCTGCTGAAGCGTCATGACTTTCTTCGCCATTACCATTTCTCCATTAGTTTATTGTCCACAGATTACACAGATTATTATACTGTTCACGGTAAAAAATTTTTGAACTGCTTTGTGTTGTTTCAAACTCAGATCAGGGGTTTATCCGCTGAAAATGACTACCCTTAAAGGCATAAAACAAAAATCCATTCAAGCGATTTTGACGCCTCGCAATACAACTTCCTGATAAAACGGGGATTCCAGATCAGCTGCGTTAATGATATGCGGCTCAATTCGGCTATCGATCTCTCTTCGATACCGTGTCAGTTCGACTTCCTTGAAGAATTTCACTTTGACAGCCGGCATCACCAGAGCAATATCAATATCACTGTCCTCATCAGCCCGTTTTTCTGCGAAGGAACCAAACAGCCATATCGACTCAAACTCCGTTTGGTTCGCACGTAGAACATCCACATAGGCGCCAACTGTTTTCAGGATGTTTTGATCAGGTTTTGCAACCATACTCTTACCTCGTTAATGGATTGAAGCACCTCAAAGGAAAACTCTTTTGTACAAATCTTATACACTTCCTGCTGATAGTCCGGATAACGAACACTCAAATTGAACCGTGTGATCAACTCAAGTTTATCGAGCATTTCACCATGAAGATAAAGATTGCATTTTTCAGCAAGCCGGGCAAGATCGTGAGTCCGAGGAGGACTTTGTGCAATTGTCTTGACATACAGCGCCTTGAAAAGCTTTTCCAAAACAAGATGACCGATGAAAAGAGCCCAGTGATAATCACCCGAAGCAAATAGACTCTGGACCGTGTGGTAATCCTTATCGGATGTTTCGATCCAATATTTTACAATCGCCTGTTTATCCACAGTCCCTCGATACCGCTCGGGATGACAACATTACACTGACTTTGAAATCCATTTAAAAACAAATTCGTGCTGATTCGTGTGCATTCGTGGTTCAATCTCTTTACGAAAGGAAGTCCAGAATCGTGTCCACCACGTGGTCCTGCATTGCATCGGTCAGTTCCGGGTAAACCGGCAGGGCCATGACTTCTTTGGCGGCTTTTTCCGCCTCCGGGCACGTCCCGACCCCCTGGCCCAGATAGGCAAAGCACTCCTGCAGATGCATCGGAACGGGGTAATAAATATCGCAGCCGATTCCGTTGGCCTGAAGGTGCTTCACCACCTCGTCCCGGCGCGGCAGGCGAATCACATACTGGTTATAGATTGAAACACAATCGTCTGAGATCACCGGCGTCTGGACAACCGACCCCTTGAATTTTTTGTCGTAATAGGCCGCGTTCTTCCGGCGGCCTTCGGACCAGTCGTCCAGATGAGGCAGTTTCACCAGCAGGGCCGCGGCCTGAATCGGATCCAGCCGGAAGTTGCCGCCGATGTATTTGTGATAATACTTCGGTTCCATCCCGTGGTTCCGCATGATAAAGAGCCGATGGTACAACTGTTCATCATTGGTGACGATCATGCCGCCGTCGCCGATGCCGCCGAGGTTCTTGCTGGGAAAGAAGCTAAAGCAACCGCAGGTGCCGATCTGGCCCGCCTTTTTGCCTTTATAGGTCGCCGAGATCGCCTGGGCGGCGTCTTCAATGACCGCCAATGAGGCCTGACCGGCGATCTGCATGATCGGGTCCATGTCCGCCATCTGGCCGAACAGGTGCACGGGCATAACGGCCTTGGTCTTTTTCGTAATCGCCGCCTCAATGATTGCGGGATTGATGTTATAGGTGACCGGGTCGATATCCACAAAGACCGGCACCGCTCCCACACGAGCGATACTGCCGGCCGTAGCAAAAAAGGTAAACGGGGTGGTAATGACCTCGTCGCCTTCGCCGATGCCTAAGCTCATTAAGCTGTTAACCAGAGCGTCTGTACCGCTGGAAACACCAATGGCGTACTTGCAATTACAGACTCCGGCAATGGCACATTCGAGTTCTTCGACCATGGGGCCGCCGATGCAGCGCTGGGAATCCAACACTTGGTTTATCTTCGCTAATACTTCTTCCTTGATCGTCGCATACTGCGCTTTCAAATCCAATAAAGGTACCTGCATGAAACACTCCGTTTAGTTTAGCTTTCAGCCATCCGCCGTCAGCCATTAGTTTATATCACTCAATTCATCATCCAGACTCGTCGGAACTCCACAACTACGAACTACGAACACTTATAGAACTCTCTATACCATGCAATAAACCGCTCAACGCCAACCTGGATCGACGTATTGGGCTGATACTTCAAATCCTCAACCAGGTCGCTGACATCGGCCCACGTCGCCGGAACGTCCCCGGGCTGGATGGGCAGCATGTTTTTCTGTGCCTTTTTGCCTAATGCCTTTTCAATCGCCTCGATAAAATCCATCAATTCGACGGGGGAGCTGTTGCCGATGTTATAGATTTTGTACGGAGCCTTCGAGCAGGATGGATCCGGGGTCTTCCCGCTCCAGTCGGGCCTGCCCTGCGGCGGGTGGTCAATCACGCGAACGACACCTTCAACGATATCATCAATATAGGTAAAATCCCGCCGCATTTTGCCGTAGTTAAACACATCGATGGGCTGATTTTCCAGAATCGCCTTGGTGAATAAAAAAAGCGCCATATCCGGTCGACCCCATGGCCCGTACACGGTAAAAAATCTCAGGCCGGTTGTCGGCACTCCAAAGAGGTGGCTGTAGGTATGGGCCATCAATTCGTTGGATTTCTTGCTCGCGGCGTACAAACTCACCGGATGATCCACATTGTCGCGGGTCGAAAACGGCATGGATTCATTCAGGCCGTAAACACTGGAACTGCTGGCATAGGCCAGATGCTCGACATCCGTATGACGGCAGCCCTCCAGGATATTGACGAAACCAACAATATTCGAGTCGATATAGGCCTGCGGATTGATCAAGCTGTACCGTACGCCCGCCTGCGCCGCCAGGTGACAGACCCTGTCAAACTTCTCATGGGCAAACAGGGCATCGATATTGACCCGGTCCTCCAGGTTGAGCTGGATGAATGAATAGTTGTCCGACGTGCGGCTGGGGATCTGTTTATTGTATTCAATGCGGTCTTTTTCGATCCCGGTATTGGCCAGACGCCCGTATTTGACACGCGGATCGTAATAATCATTGATACTGTCCAGCCCCACCACGGTATCGCCGCGGTCCATCAGCCGCTGCGCAACATGATACCCAATAAAACCCGCCGTTCCGGTAACGAGTATTTTTTTCGTCATAATATTCCTCAAAACAAGAGGTCAGAAGTCAGATGTCAGTTAATCTTGACAATATAACTTGAAAGCATCTTTTTCACTTCCTGAACACTCGCGTCTAAGTCATCATAAACCTTGCGATCTATATAACCTAATTCATACGACAGTAAATTTTGGTATTCAACTTCTGATGCTGACCCCATCGATATCTGCAAAAATTGCTTGAGCTCTTTATTGCTTCCTCTGCCGCACCCTTCCGCAATATTGGTCGCAATCGAAGCAACAGCTCTCCTGATTTGAGCGGACAGACCATACATCTCTGCTTTTGGAAACGCGGCAGATGCTTTATAAACCTCTAATGTTAACTTATGGGCTTTGTGCCAAACTTGTAATTCTCTGAAATCTTTCATCTTTTCTGACTTCTGAAATCTGATATCTGATATCTGATATCTCTCAAGCCCGTCCGATACTGTAGTACTCCAGCCCCTGCTTTTTGACAAACGCAGGGCTGTAAAGATTGCGGCCGTCGAAAATAACCGGCTTGTTCAGACCTTGTGCGATCTGTTCAAAGTCCGGCGTGCGGAACTCCTGCCAGTCGGTGAAAATGACCAGCGCATCGGAACCGGCTAAAACATCATAAGCATTCTGAACCCGGCTGATTTTTGTATCAAAATCAGGACATTCCGCTTCCGGGTCAAACGCCGTAATGGTCATCCCGGCATCAAGAAACTTCTCCATGCAATAAAGCGCCGGCGATTCACGCGTGTCATCCGTCCTTGCCTTGAATGCCAGTCCCCATACACCTAACTGAATATTTTTTTGGCCCTCAAAATAACTGAGTATCTTTTGGGCGAAGCGATCATGCTGATCAAGATTGGCCTGCTGAACGGCCTTGGCAATGGTCATGGAAACCCCATTTTCGTTGCCCATGTGAATGAGCGCCCGGACGTCCTTGGGAAAGCAACTGCCGCCATAGCCCACACCGGCAAACAAAAACGCGTTTCCAATGCGGCTGTCGCTGCCGAGGCCGGAACGGACACTTTCAATGTCTGCCCCAAACTGATCGCACAGGGCGCTCAACTCATTCATGAATGAAATACGGGTCGCCAGCATGGTATTGGCGGCATATTTGGTCATTTCCGCACTGGCCGGGTCCATAAACAGGATCCGGCTGCTTTTTCGCATAAACGGCCCGTACAGGACCTTCATAATCTCCATGACCGCCGGATTGGTCGTCCCGATGATCACCCGGTCGGGCTTGAGGAAGTCATCGACCGCCGACCCTTCTTTCAGAAATTCCGGGTTGCTGACGTAGTCAAACGGCACTTCGGTCTTGGAAGCAATCAAATCGCTGACGATTTTGTGGGTCCCGACCGGAACGGTGCTTTTGGTCACAATAATGCGGTATTCGGTCATCATCTCGGCAATCGATTCGGCCACCGACAGCACCGCCGAAATATCCGCCGAACCATCGGCCGCACTGGGAGTACCGACTCCGATAAAGACCACCAGTGAGTTATCGATCCCTTCTTGAAGGTCTGTGGTAAAGATTAAACGTCCTGCTTCGACATTCTTTTTGACAATTTCAGTCAGCCCCGGTTCATAGATGGGAATAACTCCATTCCGGAGGTTTTCAATCTTCTTTTTGTCAGTGTCAACACAGACAACATGATTGCCGCCATCGGCCAAACACGCCGCAGCCACCAATCCGACATAGCCAACACCTACCGCTGCCACTCTCATTCACGTAACCCCTTTTTAATAAACGGTTTAAATAACAAACGGAAAATGTAAGACACCCAACATTTCTCCTAAATCATTAAGCCATCCTACACTCCGTGCCCGTCGGTTGCGCATAAAGCAATCAAACCGACTCATTGGCGTGAAAAACGCATTTTCACGCTGTTCATCCCGGAAAGAAAACAACATTTTCCAAGATCTGAAATTTGAAATATCGACTGCCGTAAAGGCAATCAATGTATTTATCGGCTATTCATTAAGCCATAGTTAACAAGAGTTTAGAATAAATTCCTGCATCTTCCATTCTGCATGAAAGTTGTTTTTTGCACCCAAATTATATGCTATACCTACCCATTTTGTTCATGTGAAGTGTAGCTGCAGCATGTACGGTCATTTTCCCACACAGTCACTTTGTATAATTTCGCGTTTTTCAGCTTCCCGGCCAGCTTCTGCCATGCCAAAAAGGATAAATTTTCGACCGTCGGGTTCAAAGTTCTGAATTCGGGAACGTCTTCATTCAGGTTTTTATGGTCAACACTATCCAGGAACTCTTCTTTGATTACTTTCTGGTAATCCACTTTCCATCCGGCATCCAGCAAAGGGGTTTGGCACTGGACCTGCACCTCCAGAATATAATTATGCCCGTGTCCGGCAGGATTGGCACATTTACCGAATAATTCCGTATTTTTCGCTGCATCAAATTTTTCGTTCCAAAGCCGATGCATCGCGGCAAATTCAAATTTCTCACCATACGTAAACATTCCGGCATCCTCCGCTTCGATTGAAATTGTTTGAAAGGGACTCAATTCCAAACGAAGCTGTATCAGTTCATTCGTCCGGAATCCTGTTTGTATTGCTTTCCAGCATCGCTTCAGTATTGAGGCCAGCCCCGATAATGAAACTGTTTGCTGTGCTGTAAATGCACTCGAAATCATCTGTATGAAAATCGGAATGGCCGTTTGATGAACGATTTTATCAATTTCCGAAACATTAACGACAAACCCCGTATCCGGGTTCAGCCGGCTCTTCAAATCGACCCACAAGGCAAGGTAAAGACCCAAACCCTTAACACAGGGTTTTGAGGCGTAGGAATTATACCCCATTTCCCGTTCTGCGGAAAATGGATCCATGGAAAAACGGATCTGACGGCTCAACGTATGCATTATTGTCTATCCACATGCATTAACGTCAGCACTTCTGATCGGCTCCGCGAATCTTTCTTAAAGATGCCGCGTAAGGCACTTGTCACCATCATTGATCCGGGTTTTTTGATTCCGCGTATGGTCATACAGCTATGTGATGCCTCCAATACAACCGCTACGCCTTGGGGCTTGAGATTGACCATCAGGAAATCCGCAATCTGGTCGGTCAGCCGCTCCTGAACCTGTAATCTCCGGGCAAACGCATCCACAATCCGGGCCAGTTTACTGACACCCAGTACTTTACCATCCGGCAAATACGCGAGATGGGCTTTGCCGATAAACGGCATCAAGTGATGTTCACAAATACTGTAAAAAGGAATATCCCGCAGCAATACAATCTCGTCATATTTTTCATGGAATATACTGCTCAAATGTTCCGATGGTTCGTGCCGCATCCCTTCAAGTAATTCCGCATACATGTGAGCCACACGAGCCGGAGTTTCTTTTAATCCTTCCCGTTGGGGATTTTCACGAACGGCCTCTAGGATTTCCAGAACAGCTTTTTCAATTCGTTTGATATCTATCTCTTTCATGGATCGTCTTTCTTTAGTCTCACTTGGTACGGCACACAAATTCAGTTAATAATCGAACTCCAAACCCGATGGAACCGGGGGCATCGCTTTCATTGGCACCCCAGACGCCCACACCGGCCATGTCCAGATGCGCCCATTTGGCTTTTTTTATAAACTGGCTCAGAAAAGCCGCCGCTGTACACGCCCCGCCCCACTTGCCGCCGATGTTTTTCAAGTCCGCAATCTTACTTTTCATCGCTTCGACAAATTCATCGTCACAGGGCAGATGCCACAGGCGCTCGCCTGTTTTGGCGGATGCGGCTTTCAGTTGTTCGACCAGTGTGTCGTCGTTACTCATCACGCCCGCCCGCTTCTGGCCTAGGGCAACCACACAGGCTCCGGTCAGCGTGGCAATATCCACGATGGTTGAGCAGCCGAGTTTTTCTGCGTAGGCAATGGCGTCACACAACAGCATACGCCCTTCGGCGTCCGTATTTTGAATCTCCACTGTCTTGCCACTGAACGTCGTGATGATATCGCCCGGACGATAGCTGCCGGCCCCGGGCATGTTTTCTGCGGACGGAATGAAGCCATAGACTTTGCACTTGGGTTTGAGCTTCGCGATTGCTTTCATCGCCCCCAGCACGGCAATCCCGCCGGACTTATCGAATTTCATGTCATGCATCCCCTCGCCGGGCTTGATACTGATACCGCCGGAATCGAATGTCACCGCTTTGCCGACCAAACCGACCGTTTTGGCATTTTTGCTCGCCTTGGCAGGTACATACTGCAAAACAATCAGCCGCGGCGGTGTTGCCGACCCTTGACCCACAGCTAATATCCCGCCCATCCCCTTTTTTTCAAGCTGTTTTTTGTCCAAAACCGTGCACCGAAGCCCCGGTGTCGCCGCAGCCAGCTTCTTTGCCTCTGACGCCAGCGTTACCGGATTGACCACATTGGCGGGTCGGTTGGCGATGGTGCGGGCATAGTTCTGCGCTCCACCGCTAATCATTCCGGCTGAAATGCCTTTTTTCAACAGCGTTACCTTTTTGGCATCCGCGTCCACAAGTGTCGCCCTGACACTGGCCGGACGTTTGCCCTTTTCGGTTACAAACTCATCGTAACGATACGCCCCAAAACAGGCCGCTTCGGTAATCATCTGACCCACTGCGGCTATATCCAACTTCGCCGAGGCCGGTACATCGCCATGCAAAGAAAGCAAAACCGATTTAGCTCTCAGGTCAACGGCTTTGCTCACCGCCTGCGAGGCGACCTTTCGCAGCACTTCCGGCTTAAAGGCCTTACGTTCCCCCAGCCCAACCAGCAAAATCCGCTTTGCCGAAATACCCCCCTGCCCGTACAGCAAACAGCTCGTGTTGGCCTTGCCCTCAAAATCTCCCATCCGCTTAAGCTCTGAGATTTTACCATTCAATTTATCATCCAGCGTCTCCGCGAGTGACCCCGCAAGCGTATCTGAAAACACCCCCACCGCCAACAAATCACCGGCCGTCCTGAAACAATTACCCTTTTGTGCTTTCACAGCGACCTGAATCAATGCTTTTGCCATGTTACAATCCCTCGATACAGATAAATAATATTCGGCTTTGCAGCATCCGCCGCCTGAACACACGCCTGCAAACACCCTACCGGCACGCAAACCAAAACGACTCTGTTTACAATCGTTACGATAAATCTTTTCAGGACTTCCAACTTATTCCTTTCGGGCCTTGATAACTTCTTTTTTATTTTTCTTTTCGGCCCTATAGCGCAAATAGCTTTCAATAAATAGCTCTAAATCACCATCCAAAACGGACTGAACATTGCCCGTCTGGTGATCAGTACGATGATCCTTAATCATCTGATAGGGTTGCAGTACGTAGCTGCGAATCTGGTTGCCCCAGGCGATTTCGCCCTTATTGCTGTACAGTTTAGCCAGTTCCGCATCGCGCTTCTGCTGTTCGAGCATATACAGACGACCTTGCAGCATTTTCATCGCCTCCGCCTTGTTTTTATGCTGGCTGCGGTCGTTCTGACACTGCACTACAATTCCCGTAGGGAAATGGGTGATCCGGACTGCCGAACTTGTCTTATTCACATGCTGACCACCCGCCCCGCCGGCACGATAATAATCGATCCGTAATTCGTCCTCATTAATTTCGACTTCGATTTCATTTTCAAAATCCGGCATGACATCAACCGCGGCGAAGCTGGTATGCCTGCGGCTTTGTGAATCAAACGGACTGATCCGCACCAACCTGTGTACACCTGTTTCACAAGACAGCTTGCCAAACGCAAACGGCCCTTCGACCCGGAGTGTAATAGATCGAATGCCCGCTTCTTCTCCCGGAGTGATGTCCAACTCTTCATAGCTGTACTTATTGTCCTCAAAGTACCTCGTGTACATCCGAAACAGCATGTTGGCCCAGTCACAACTTTCAGTCCCGCCGGCACCCGCATGAATGCTGAAAAAGCACGGTCGGGTGTCATCCGGACCGCTCAGCATTCCTGCGACCTCGATCTGGTCGCATTTCCGGCTTAACCGCTCTAAATCATCCTGGATCGAAGATAATGTTTGATCGTCACCCTCGTCTATCGCCAATTCCAATAATTCGTTCAAATCCAGAATTGACTTTTCAGCGGCCCGGACAGGGGCGATTATGGATTTAACGGCACTGAGCTGGGTTACAATACGTTTTGCGGCATCGGGATTATCCCAGAAACCCGGCTGGGCCATTTGTTGTTCAAGTTGGTCACAAAGTGCAATTTTCGAAGGCAAGTCAAAGCCAGTCCCGGATTTGTGTAATCCGGGCCTCGAGCTGTTGGATAGAGGTGCGAAGTTCCGCTAATTCCATGTTTTTTCTCTGCTACTAAATATTCGTTGTATCTTTGATTTAGTCAAATCCCGTCTTAATGGCACTTATACCCCAAACAGTCTGCGATTGCAAGGGCTGGAAGAATTGATAACAATAAGTTTTTCATAGGCAGAAAAACGCCTTTTCAAGGTTTGAAATCTACTGAAACCCCTGAAATGAGAAGGACCGAATTAAGGTGCGAGGAACGTATCATTATCGCCCGCGGGAACTTCACGGCCGGTATAAGTGTCAACTCCGTGAACCGTAAAAATGTCATCACCATCGATAACCCTCTTTCTGGCAAATTCGACGCTGCCGTCACAATACAAAATATTCTGGCCGCGGCCACGGTGGCTTGCGCTCATCATCTGTTTAAGCTGTTCATTGAGAAGGACTTTTTCAAACTCGTTCATTTTCCGATAAAAGCTTTGCTGGCAGGGTATTTTTTCGAAAACGGGATTGAGGTCGCTTGCTACAATTTTTCGGTTGCGCTTGAAAGGATCCACATTTTTATCGCAAAAGAGCATAAAGCTATAGCTAACATTATTGCGAGAAGGGAAATCGTACATTTGGGCTACAGAGGGGCCATTATTTACCGGTTGAGCGTTCGTATTCCCTTTGCAGACAAACACCTTTCCGTCAACATAATCAAGCTTAATAAGCATGAATGGATAGCGGGTATTCGACTGGGATTCCCGTCCCTGATCCCCGATTTTCCACCAAGGATCGCCAACCTTGACCTTGGCCTCTGAAAAATTACCTTTGTAGTCATTGGCAAGAGAAGCAAACCCCTCCCCTAACAGCCGCATATTGTTTTGGCAAGCCACCTGTCGATACTTGTTTCGAGCAAGCCCAAAGGAGGGAAACAAAATGCCTGCAATTAAAGCGATACTTGCCGCGGTAGCGAGGACTTCAAAAACAGGCCGTAAAAATTTGCTTTTCCGGGGAAAGACCGACAATTGAGGTTGATATGCCGGTTTTTCACTTGGGGAATTATCAGATTTCTGTTCTTTTTCGAGAAGTTGATGAAGACGTGATTTGGAAACATTCGAAGCGCTGGATACAAGTTTGAGGCGGGCAATCGTCAAATCCACCAGATTATCGGGACACGCCTCATATTTAATGTGGTCAAGATCCGTCAACGAACTCTCAAGATGAGCATAAAGCTTTGCGGCCCCTGGGTTTGAGGCAATCAAGTCGCGCCCCGCCTCGATATCATTTTGATCTCCACAACGAAAATAAAAATCTAATATAAATTGCTGCTCTTCGTGCGTTAATTTATTCATAATTGACTTCCGCGGTTGGCGGCTTTCCATTTCTTCATAAAATACAAAACGGCTGTGTGAAGCCGGCTTTTTACCGTCCCTATAGGTATACTGAGAATCTCAGCCATATGTTTGTAAGAAAATTGCTCAAAATACGCTAAAATTAAAATTCCACGCAGGTTTTCGGGCATTTCGGATATAACTTGTCTTACTCTTTGAGCCGTTTCTTCTGCTGAAACCTCATCCTCCGGAGTCGTATCATACGAGGTCAGAATATTAACGACCTCATCCAGTGAGAAATCGCCTGCATCCGCAATCGCTCCCATGCTCATTGACGCTTGCCGCTGCATTTTTCGCAACGCGTCCTTGGCTTTATTGGCTGCGATCGTAAAAAGCCATGGACGAAGGGGCCGGTTAAAATCAAAACTGTCCCGGCTGGCGTAAAGTTGTAAAAATGTCTCCTGAAAAACATCTTCAACAACATCGTCCTGGCTGACAAACCGCCTTAAAAACGCATAAAGTGGGTTTTTATAGCGAGTTATAATCTCTCTGAATGCCTCTTCGTCACCTTGGCGGTACCGCTGAAGAAGCTCGGAGTCGGATACTTTACCCGAAGCAGATTTTGTTCCATTTTTATCCATGCAAATCATATACTATAACCATAAAGACGCATTGTATTATAATTAATTGTTGGACAATTTGAATCCCTAATTTCAAAATCTTTAACATGTGTTCTTAGGGGGCATAAATTCCAGCGAGTCAATCCGTAATTTATCCCGATGTATCGGGACAACCCTACATAGCCGAGCAGAAACGGCAGTTTTCAATCATATACAGAATACTTTGCACGCAAGGAGCTTTCAGGTCATTACGTGTCGCCTTTCTGAGGGCAAAATCGGTTAATCAATGAGATTCCAGGATTTTGAGGGATTTCTCTTGCAAAGCAGAGGGCGTTTTGCTAATTTTTTGGTTTCTCGCCACAGCGAGGGCAGGTAGCTCAGTTGGTAGAGCAACGGACTGAAAATCCGTGTGTCGGCGGTTCAAATCCGCCCCTGCCCATTTCGTAAATGACGTAAAGCCAAAGACTTACAGGTTTTTGGCTTTTCCCTTTTTGGGCGTTATATGCTCCTGCAACAGATTTGCAACAGATTTTGATCAATACTTTTCACGGATGCCCGCCTTGCTCGGTCCACTAAATCATCTGCCACCGCCAAGTAAAATTCATGCGTGGTCGCAAAATTAGAGTGACCCGCCAGAACCATGACGTCGTGCTCCCCCATGCCATTGGCAAACCAATTTGTGATTGCCGTACGTCGCAGGTCGTGAAACTGCCCTTTTTTGACCTTGGCCGTTTTCAGGATTTTCTCGAATTGCGGAGTAAAATTATTTACAACCTTCAATCGAGAATCCGAGTATGTCCACTGCCCTTTGGCTCGGAGCGTTTGAATGACATCATATCGCCCAACAGGCACGAATACATAAGGATAGCCCTCAGGTTGCTTGGCATGATGGTCCACAAGGAGTTGCGTCACCTCATTGGTCAGCGGCAGCATTCGTTCATCGGAGTCCTTAATATCCCAGCGCCATGTTGCTTTCGTATCCTCTTTGGGAGTGACGTTAATCACCTGCTGTTCAAAATCCACATCGCTCCAGGTGCAATTTAGAAGTTCGGCACGTCGCATCCCGGTTGCCAACGCCACAATAATTAGCAAATCCCATTTGGGTCGGTATTGCAGATCCCATTCTACACTATATTCTTGAGCAACCTTAAGGATGCTTTGGCATTCTGCTTCCGAGTAGATACGAATCTTCTTTTTGCGGGTCTTGGGAGTATCCACAAACTTAAAAGGATTCTCGTCGAGTTGCCGCCTGTTGACTCCCAACTGAAACAATCGTTTTAAATGCTTGAGTTTTTTGGTGACCGTCGCAGGCGAATTGCCATCGTCCAGACAGAGTTGTCGGTATTTTTCTCCATGCGTAAGCGTCACATCTCGAACATCAAGGTTGCCGATTCGTTTGATAAAATCTTTCACCCCTGATGCATACTCATTGCGAGTGCTTTCGCGAATTTGATCGCCCGTCCTTGCCAAGCTGTCTTTTACGAAGTCTTTAATTTTCAAAGAACTTGGCTCTACCATTCCCATCCGCAATTGCCGCTCAAACTTGTCCCGCTGCCGTTCTGCTTTTCGCTTGTCGGCGTGACCGAGCGACCGTTGCCGTCGAATCCCGTTTTCATCGTTAAAGAGCAGGTAATAGGTAAAACCTTTGCCATCCGAAGATGGCCTTTCCCAGAGTGTAACCAGTTTTTTTTGTCTCATCATTGAGCCATTCCTTTCTGACTCATGACGCCGGTTAGACCTGGATTAACCTGGTCTTTATTATGAATTATTTGGGCCAATAAATCCACTCTATTCCTCCAATAATGCCTTATTTTTGACCCAATTTCGCACAGAATCCAAGGGATATAGCGGCTGTCGGCAGATATGGATACAGGGCAGGTCATGCATCCGCTTGAGGTTTTCAATCACATGCCGATAGTTGGCGGCTTTGCTGATTTCGGGAATCCGTAGGAATTGAATTACTTCGTCCTCAGTCATTAATTCAGGAAAATTCTGCACCGTCACTCCTCTCAAAAATGGGGTTAAAAGCTAAGATGATTGATTAATACAGACAAGACAAAAGATGGTTGTTGAAAAAGACCGCCTGTGGCAAGAAGGAGGAGGAAGTTAGTGAACTTCCCAGGGCTACACCACAGGCGGCAGAAGGAGCTTTTTAATTGCCCCTCATTATACAAACAATACGCGGTTTCTGTCAATTTCATTTTACCATCCTAATTTTACCATCCTAACAATGAGCCACTGGAGGCAATTAATGTCCCCCCATGCGATTCCAATTTGGAGCCAGCAGCAATTAACACATTGTTGGATGAACTGTTTAGGTTGGCGGTTGCATCCGGCCACAATTCGCTGATTTCGGTGCCCGTGCCGATTTTCTTTTTATAGCCGCTGTTGACCGACTGGGAGGCGATCAGGTTTCCAGCGTACAGCACAAACTGCTTGATGACTGATTCGCCGGTGTCGGCCATCTGCCACTGGAACTCACCGCTCTTGGAGTAGATGGTCAGAAGATTGCAGGCATAATTGACCACCTCGGTCATATCTTCATCCCCCCAGGCAAACTCCGCATCAAAAAGTTTGACTTGGTCAATCTTCGACCGCCATACAATCTCGCCCTTGACGGCCGTGATCCTGCACGGTGTGCCTGCCTTGATATTTTCAATCCCGACGCCTGCATCGACGAATGAGCTATAGTTGGCGGAAACCAACTCCCCTACCGCACAATTATCCTGAATCCAGAGATACCCCTTCAGGCAGATCAGCAAATCATACAGGCACACATTACTCACATCGTTAAGCAGGCTGGAGACATAGACATTTGCCTTTTCATTATTGACGACCAACCGCCCGCATCCTGCATCTGCTCCTGCTCCGGCGGATAGTTTCAAATAAATTGTGCATTCACCGTCCACAACAATGTCGTTGTTTTGGCAATTAATCTCCACTGGATTCGACTCACTACCAAGATGGCCATTAAATCCAGCCGAAACAAACATCCCACCCAGATTGGGCGTTCCCGTTCCGGCCGCATCGACATTGATGGTGCAGTCCTGGTATCGTTGGGCAGTACTGTTGTAATACGCCCGATCATTGAATTGGACCACATCTCCATCGGTGGGCTTGTCAGTGTTACTTCCATCAGTGACCAGTTTCCAGTTGGAATCGATGTTGGGCGTGATGGTTTCGGTGCCATCAAAGGTCTCACCCCGGTTAATTTCATAAGTTACACCGCTTTGGGAAAGACCGGTCGATTCAAGCTGCAAATGGGTTGCATCCGTGACGGCGATGATTTCAAAGCCGCCCCATGTGGCCTCGTCACGCACCTGGATTTCCCAGGTCAGGCCGCTTTCGGATGTGCCGGTGTCCTCAATCACCAAGTGAGTCGCATCCGTAATGCTCGTAATCGCAAACTCGCCAAGATACCCGCTTCCAACACTGGTCAGTTTGACGGTCATTCCAACCTCGACACCCATCGCATAGAAGTCTACACCCGATGCCGTGAACGCCGTGCCTGCAACGATGCCGTTGCTGCCGGAGTATTTTGCACCCAGCAACGTAGCGCCATTGAAGAGCTTGATCCTCATTCCGGCCTGGACGCCGGACGTGTATAGATTGATTCCTGATGCCGTCCACTGAGTCCCCGAAACAATCGAGTTTGTGCCAGACAGCAGGAAAAAGGGCAGATCAATAACGATAACATCGGCCGTCGTTGATGTGTGGACATTATATGTGCCGTCAATCGTGGATGTTCCAGCGATGGTGATCTCATCGCCAGGCATTAAACCATGCCCAACAGCGCCAATCCCACACAGTCCACCGACGTTGACCAAATTTCCTGCATAAATCGTAAAGGGGGCGATACCTTCCCAGTCCCATTCGCCTCGGTGATTCGTCACGCCGCCATACCAGTATTTTTCAGACATTATAAGGTTTCCTTTGTATTGAAGAAGCACTTCGGTTTTCGCCAATCCGGATGCTGGATTGGGCAATTTTCTTGTTTGACATACGCTTTCGCTGGCAGCCAGCATTTACACAGACTGCAGAACAATTTCGCTCCGGGCTTTTCCTGTTCAATGGGCAGTGGCGGCCACTGGTCCAGGATATCAATCTCAGCAACGAACTTGACCAATCCGCCATGTTCATCAATCCAGTCCAGGAACTCACTCTCGGTCAGATAGGTGTGATACTTACATGAACGACACGCCCGCAGCCGGACCGAATGATACATAAACGGATCGGGTGGCAGCAAGTTGATTTTTTCGAGCACCACCGCCAGGTTGCCCTTGGCAATCGAAAGTCCCTTTGATATTTTTCCGCAGCATCCCATGGTTATGAACTCTGTCTCAACGATCCAAGATAGGCGGTCCCGGCAGCCAGATCACTGCTAAGGGTGCACTGATACCGCCAGTTATAGGCATTGACATTGGTGACTCCAAAATCCGTGATGGTCATGCCGTCCGTCAGCGAAACCGTAGCTTCAAACCACCCATCCTCATCCGGCGTGACCGGGGATGTCGTACATCCCAAAAAGATGTCCCAGTCGATACCCTGAAAATCCAGGCGAAAGAGGTCACACGCGATATTATTCTTCAGGATGACGCGTTTACCGCCGGAGCCAAACAGGGCAAATCGCCAGCGGACAGTAGCACTTTCGCCATTATTGAAATACTCAACGCTGTAATCGTCAAAGCCCACCGTCATATAATCCGTAAATCCGAGGAAACTCACTGTTCCACCCCAACCGCTAAACGGTGGAATGGCCCCATAGTTATCATATCCCGTACAATCACGAGCAGGAATTAACGACTGTCGATACGCGACAATCGCCGGATCCGTATCCCACCAATAATAAGGCCAGTACGGCGGCGGCAGGAACAGGTTGCTGTCGGTATAGCTGGTTTCACAGAGAGAAATCTCATGCGAACCACAAAAGAGATACGTCCAGTACCACCAGTTGTCCGAGAGGGTTCGTTTGAGATGACGGATGGACATTTTTCGGGCTCCCTCTTCGCAGTCGCCCCAAGGCAGCATCGGATCAAATTCTAAGGTCCACTTTAAGTCTCCATCACAGAGACCGCCAATATACCATGTTCCCCCGGTGTACCCATACATAGCTGGAATGCAATAAACCCCGTTATAATCATGATGCCATGCAATCTCCGGATAGTCCAGATGGTCGGGCTTGGGAGTAATGCCACTTAATGCAATCAACACGCCCGTTGGCGATTTATTGATGCCGCCATACGGTTCAGCCCCACCGGATGCCAATGATCCGCAGACCGGATGCTCCAACAGCCGCGTGGTTCCCAAGGCTCGCCAGTGAAGTGTCGTTTCCACCTGGCAAACACTCCAACTGCTGTTGGCAGAGGGTGCATTGCCGCTTGTTGCGGTATGTGCAACTCGGCACTCAAAGACGCCGCAGATATACAGGACCACAGGAGTGCCAAACTCTACCCTGCCAAAGACAATATCCCCGACAGCATACGTGTTGCCCTCAGTCCAGATCGGATATTGCGGCAGAAAACACCCCAGATTAAGCGTGTTAAACTCCGGACTCAGACAACGCATCAGTTTCGCCGAACCGTCATTAGTCCGGTACAGCCGGTCGGTGTCAATATCGCGACAGAGAGGGATAATCTCACTCATACGACCACCTTGGTCCCTTCGATGGGGATGATGCACCACCAATTGCCGCTGCGTTTCATGACCGGGATGGGGACACCATCGATGAGTGTAAAATGACCATCTTCGAGATTTGAGCAGTTGAGCAGCTTAAAATACACCGTCACCAGTGTACCGGTTTCGTCGGTATCGAGGAAACAATCCAGTGTATTGCCGGAACCTGCATCTTCACTGCAAAACGCCCATCGGAGGGAATTACCGGTAGAGCCATACCGCACAACCGCCCATTTCGTGCCGGTGCCCGCTTCTTTATAGAGGATATAGCACAGTCCCTGGTCGGCGCTGACCAACTGGGTACTATCATCCGGCTTAACCGTGGCATAGTTATGCGAGGCGTCCTGCACAAATAATCGAGTTGTGACGATCCCATCCGCCCATGCCCGGCCAATCGCGCCATTACGAATCGGCTCGGCACAGATCAAAAACCGACCCGTCTGGTGTTCTTCGGTTGGCGTTTCACCTGTAAATACGGTTCGTGATGTAAATGCCGGCAGTGCGGTCGCCGGATCGAACAGGATTCCTGCGATTCCCAATACACCAAAACGAGCGACATCGGAACCGCTGATATTCTTGACCAGGACAAAATCAGTGTTGCCGCGTGTGGTTTTAGCCTGCATGGACAGATCACTGGCCCGATCCTTTTCGATCAGACTGGTCATTTCGTTATAGGTACGAGCACCAAATCGGAATTTTTCACCTGCGGTGACGTGCTTGGCCATATTACAACCTCAGCCGGTCAAAGTCTTTGTATGCGTACACCTGCTCGATATGGACCGAGACAGGCTGTTTAATGAGCGTTTGTGCATTTTCGTCTTCTGAATCAACATACTGGACCCACAGATACTCCCAGCCACCCTTGGCGACGCCCTCAATCTGGCCAATGATCATGCCGCTCATATTGGGGCTGGCCGCGAATCGATAGACCAGTTCCCAATCATCCGAACCGCGTTTGGTGCCGCTGGCACCGAGGAATAAGACTTCACCGGAAGCGAACTTGCGGAAGGGTTTGCTATTGACCGTTCCGGTCATCTCAAACAACGTGGCTTTATAGTTTTCATCAACGAAAGATCTTGATTTATAGTGCACCTCGCTGAAGCTGTACATCGGGACCGTAATATCCACCCCCTCGACCGAGTCATTGGTCACGCCGATGGCCCCCATAAAGTTCCCGGCAACAGCACCCGGTCGTGCATAACGCCGGACGGTCCCTAAGCTCTGGGTGATGTGCTGACTGCCGCCGCCGGTGTCGAACTGATAGACGGCCTCACCGGTCTCCTGGACACTTTGATAACCGTAGCGTGCATTGCCCAGCCAGAGCGTCTCGGCAATCGGTTCAATGCCATAGCTCAGACGCGGGAGATTATCAAACACCTGCGGTGCCTTACTGGCCAATTGGGTCAGCGCCTCGTCATAATCATCGGTGCCCTGAATCACAAAATTCAGCTGCGCCGACGGATTGGTCCCACGGACGACATCGCGGGATTGAAATTTTTCAGTAACAGTGACGCTCATCATACCCTTCAGGGTCATAAGTTTCGCACGAATATTCTAAAACGAACGCGACCCTACAGAGCCGCGCAGAAACAACAATTTCATCGTTAAGCTATGTGAACGTCGCTCCATTATTGCGGGATTCATCCAGAAGACGCTTGGTATTGCGGGCGGTTTCCTCGGTGGCCTTGGCGGTCCGGTCAGCGGCACTGCCGGTGCCCAGTCCCCAGGCCGCGGTTGCGTTAAACGTGCCCGTCACGCTCATCTTACTGGCTGCCTCGGTCAGGACATCGCCGACATCCATCCAGGCGGTGTTTGCCTTTTCGACAGCGGCGGGTTTTTCCAGTTCCTTTTCGGCACGTTTATCCTTGGCCCGGCTGATGGAGTCCTTCCATTCTTTTCGGGCGGCCTTTAAATCCTTGGTGTTTTCGGCCATGCGGGCGTTGTATTCATCATCGAGAGCCTGATACTTTTCCGCATGTTGACGGCCGATCTCTTCCAGTGTTGCATCATTCATCCGGGCCGCCTGGTCCCGCTGCGATTGACGCTCGGCCTCGCGTTCGGCGAGTTTGCGTTGTTTTTCATCCTCGATTGATGCAATCGCCTGTTGACGCTGGTCCTCGACCATCTTGTTTTCGGTTTGAAGATCGAAAGAATCATCGAACAGCGATTTAATCCAGTTCCATGCCTTTTGAGCCCCGGCTTTGATGTTCTCCCAGGTTTTTGCAAAAAACGACACAAATCCCTGCCATGTGCGAGAAAAGAACGCCGTCGTCTCAATCCAGCCGACTTCCAGTCCATGCCAGACGGTTTGAGCAGCCGCCACCATGCCGTAGAACGCGTCATAACCGATGCGGATGAAGAAGTTTCTAAAGTTTAGCCACGCCTTTTCCAAAACATTGACCCCACGCGTCCATTCCATCTTCAAAGTCAGCCATAGAATCTTAGCCGCTAAAGCAATATCGCCAGCCGCCATGGCGTCGGCGATTCCCTGATAGGCCGCGAGTGCATCATCCTTTAATATACTGAACTTCTGGCCCAGCCAATCAACCGCTTTAGCCGCCACATCGGTGCTGTAGACTAGATAGGCGGCCAGTGCACCAACGGCGGCGATGACCAGGCCAATCGGCGAGACCAAAAACGCAATTGCCGAACCCAGCATCTTTAAGACAGCGCCAATACCAGTAATGACCAGACTCAGTTTACCGAATGCCAGTCCCAACCCGCTGATGAGGGTGCCCAGCACCACCAGTGCGGCACCGCCGGCAATAACCGCTAATACCACCTTCCCGATGGTGACGATGACCGCATGGTTTTGCTGTATCCAGGCATTGATCTTGACGGCCACGTTCGTAATCACATTCGTGATCTTTTCTAATGCAGGCGCTAAGGCAGCGCCGACATGAAAGGCCGTCATCTTGACCACTTTCCAGAGCTTATCCATCGCATCGGTAAAATCCTCGGCCGCCTTGGCATCCTCGCTCCGCATGGTCAGGCCCAACCGGCGGGCTTCTTCCTGGAGTGCATTAATCCCGGCAGCGCCTTGTTCGAACATGGGCAAAAGATTTGTACCGGTCCGTCCGAACAGGCTCATCGCGATAGCGGCCTTTTTGGTGGGATCTTTGATCTTGCTGATCCGCTCGGCCAGCAGCTTAAACTGCTCTTCCGGCGACAGTCCTTCCAGATCCTTATACGTCAGCCCCAAATCTTCCAGGGCATCAACCGCGGTACTGAGGCCGCGACCGGCATCATAGATGCTCCGCTGCATCTTACGGACACCATTTTCCAAGGTGGCAAATTCGGTGCCCGTCTGGGAAGCGACAAACTTCAGTTCCGAGAGCGTCTCGACAGACAGACCCGTTCGTTTGCTCATCTTGGCCACCTCATCGCCCATTTTGCTAAACGCCTTGGCAGAACCGATCAGGGGCGTGAGCAATCCGGCCCCAATGGCCATCATCTTTAGGCCCAGTGTGCGGATGCCATTGCCGAAGGCGCGGAGTTTACGCTCGGCTGAGCGCAGACCCCGCACCAGTTTGCTGTCATCAGCAAACAGTTCGACAAATGCCCGACCGGCTCGTATGGAAGTAGTATTAGCCATGGTTATGTGGTCATTGCGGCTACTTTAAGATCCGTGATGACCTTATCCTTACGCCGATTATCCGCAGAAGTACCCAGACCGAGTGCTCCGCCGAGTAATCCGATTCCGATGGGAACCAGGGCCATCGGATTGAGAGTGCCATCGGTTGCGCCAATCGCCACACTGCCGATCGTGTCTAAAAGCTGCTGCTTAAACTCATCCTGACGTGCCAGATCGTCCAGTCCCGCCTGAATACGTTCATTAAATGCCTTGACCTCTGCATTAAATGTGGCCGCTAAACCGTCCAGTTCAATGCGTTTTATGGCGAAATCTTTCTCGCCGACCAGCGCCTGACGCTGGAACTCACTGCGGGACACCTTGGTCGCCGTCCCGTCAGCCGCCGCAACCAGCCCCGAGGTGGCTGATTCGCAGCCGCTTAGATTAACGACGATTCCCATCGTCAGGATAAAAACCAGCACCGAAGCGATGGTGTAACGATTGTGGTCGGCCCAATTGAATACTGCGTGTACTGCATCCGTTTTCATCGTTTGTCTCCTAAAAAAGCATGTTTAAGTAGCGAAATATTTTCTTTCGTAACAACAATCACATCCGGCCGGGATGTTTTTCGAACATAAGGGTTAAAATCCGACGGCTTAAAGGCCCGGGTTTTCTTCGGGTCGCGATTGACATTGGCCATCAGCGCCATCAGAGATGACGTGTGTTGCCAGGCATCGCGGTGGTGACCTTCCGCCATCCAGAGCAACTGCCGCAGCGTTAAGGGACGGGGGTCGATGCCGAGGAATCCCGCAATGTGCCAGACAGTGCACCATCGATCATCTGATCCAGGTCCATCGCTTCGATTTTGGCTTCGATGGCGCTGGTCGCCTTGTCGATCAGCTGCATCTGAGCCGCGACCGCCTTGGCCCGGTCGGTCCGGCCGCGGCTGCGGAAAAAATCCACCAGTTCCTCATAGAATGCTTTCTGTGCTGCCAATAGCGTAGCACCGTCAAACGACATTCGAACATCTGCATCGGTGAGGTTGTGTTTTTCGAACTGGGATTCGAGCAGTGCACAGAGTACCTCTCCCAGCAGCATCTCATCAGTGCCCAACTGCGTCAGCAGCGGCGGATCGCCATCTTCCGGCCGCAATAAATCAATCCCCAGTTTACTTTTAACCGCCATGGCCGTACCGAGATTGAGAGCAATGGTCCAGGTCCGGCCAGCGGCATCATTGAATGTCTTCATAAATTCCTCATTTCTTAATTCTTCATTTTCAATTCTTCATTTTTGTTTAAGCTGCTTCAAACCACTGACCGAACGCGGCCAGTTTGGCGGTGACACTAACGGTAACAGCCTCTTCGAGGGCTTCACTCCGCGAGAAGTTGGTGATGGACCAGTTGCCCACCGGACCTTCGGCACCGGATTCGTTGTGTGCACCGGTCAAAACCGCCAGTGCCACGGTTCCCGCCGACAGGAACGCCGCCTTAATCGCCTCAAATCCCGCATCACCAGGCTTCCAGATCATGTCGAATTCGCAGGAACACTCCCGCAAGGTCGGTGCGGTCGCACGCCAGCCACTGTTGGCACGGGTGGTCACATCCGCTTCGCCGGCTTCCAGCGAGAGCGTCACGTCCTTGACGTTACCCATCTCGGTTAACGTTGCCGGGTCGAGGGTCGACGGATCGGCGGCCGTAGCCCCCTGGTAAATCTTGGCATTCATGCCCAATAAAAAATCAGCCATTTTGAAAGTCTCCTATTTCACTGAATCCTTCCACATCGATGGAAGGTTTGGTTTTTCTTTTTCGAAGGCCGGTCCCATGAACGGCCGAGGCCGGATTCGTACACGTGTTTTTTTTGTGCCGCTGTTGACCGTTGTCCGGCCGCCATACTCCAGGATCGAGGGTGCCTCGCCGCGGTTATTTTCTGTCAGCCGGGTCGGTCCGATGACAACACTGCGTTTTTGCGGGTCATAGCCGAAGAAGATAAACCGCTTTAAAAGCCCGGTATGACTGGACGGTGGCGTTCCGGGTGCGGATGTCTTCTTTCGTTTGCGGATGCTCTGTTTAGCCGTTCGCCGGACAAAGGCACCGAACTTCGAGAGTACCTTGCGGGTGGATTTATCAACGGCCCGAACAACTTTAGGGCTGTCAAAAAACAGGTATTTGAGTTTGAAACCGGCCATTATGCCCCCGTTATCCTGATCCGACCGAACACATCCAGCGGAAATTCTGTGGGATTGACCAGCAGTTTATGCGGCATCACCAACCGCCACCCGGCAACCATCGCATCAGACTGCGAGGGTGCAGCGGCATCATAGAGCTGAAGATCATAAGCCCCATTGGGCAGGTTTTCGGGAAGGTCCACCGGCCAGCCGTTAATCACGGCGTCTTTCGCACCCAGTGCCAGAGCCGAGTCCGCCCATGCGGGTGCCTGGGCCAACAGACCTGCAGCAACATCGAAAACCAGTCCATCTGCAATTCGTACCAGTCGAAGGTATGGATTCTGATAACTGCCATAGAGAATAAATGCATGTTCACTCATGAGAATAATCCTTGCTTAAACGCCATAGAGGTTTTTGTTTTGGCCGTACACACCCACGGGATCAGGTTTTTTCAAAGTCATCCCCATATCAGTAGCCAATCCGTTGACCGGTTTCCCTGATCCAAGACACGGGCTGGACGACCGTAATCGAAAATCATAGTTCTCCGGATCCACGAACAGCGGGTCGGCATAGAAGCCGTGCTTTTGCACACCGGGTTGCCAAGGTCGTGCGGAAGCATCAATATCACCAAAAAAATCCGAAGAGTCGGGTGTCAGGTCAGGGTTAGCCACATCAAAATAGCAGTTATAATCTTCTTCCATTGCACCGGAATCGACTAACAGACGCCAAATACCGACGGTTTCCAGCGGACCGGTTCGGTCCAGATAGAAGATGTTGTTCAAGGCGCGACGATTGTTCTTTCCAGACCGCAAGTTTTCAGGATTGACCGTTCCCAGTGGCCGGTAGACAATCGAGTGGGTAATGGTATTGCTCATAAACGGAATGGAACGGGGCTTATAGATAATGCAGTTTTCAATATTGGGAGCCAGAATCCCGACCTGAGTCTCTCGAGTAAAGCAGCGGCTGACCCGATCTGCAGAGTATTGGTCATACGCCGGACCGATATTGACGGCCCAATATGCGATGTCTTGGAAGTAACAATCATCGATGATGACATTACCCCATTGCCCCCAGCCGAAAAGGCCGGTAGCCGACGTCGTTGATTGAAAACTGCAGTGCTGGAACCGGATATTGAATTTATTGGGTGTTGCCTGCCAGGTCGGTCCGTAGATGAACCAACCGGTCATGTCTGCGGTGGTGGTGATTTTGAGATTATGCAGTTCAATGTTATTTGTCTCAATCCCAAGTCCCTTGGCGGCATCACCCATGGCCAGTGTAATCGTTGGTCCCGGCAGTGCAGCAAATCCCATCTTGGCAGCGGTAAATGCTGAAATATAATCCGCTCCATCTTCGCTTAGATGAAACAGATTGGTCGGATCGGTATATCCAACAATTCGAAGCGATGAGCGGTTGATGGTTCCGCCAACCGGGATGACATATGTCGACGACAGTGTGATATCCTTGCCGATGAAATAATAACAATCGTTCGACCAAGCATCAATAAATCCGTAATCCAATGGTTCTGTGAATGCATTACTGGCACCACCAATGACCGCAAAGTTGGCATAGGTCTGCTCGATCTCAGAAAAATCCAGTCCAATCGCATCATAACTGATGCTTACGATCTCCTGCAGATAAGACATCAGGTAAAGATCATCATCACGATAGATCAGCATCCCCGCTTCGATACCGGCGGCCAGACAGGTATCAATAAACGCGGCATTAACGGCACTGGTACTGCGCAGGATCTGTCCATCTTCCTCAATGGTCAACTGATCAACCCCGCCACCGTCCCAATCGACCAGCGGGCCGCCTTCGGAATTGAATAAACTGGAAGCATCGAAGTTCTTACCTTCGAGCCATTCATAAGTACAGCCGGAATAATTACTGCTGCCAGCCTTGGTTCCACCGCCGCCATAGAAAACACAATACGGTTTATTGTTGTTATACAGTCCCATTAAACGACCTCCTCCGCGGCAGGACGACCCTTGAGCCAGACCATCACCAGTGATTTTTTACGGTCGATGTCAAACTCTGCATCCGGGAATCGAGCCAGGATGGCCTGCTTGATCTGCTGACCTTCGGACTTAAGGGCATCGGTCTCGAAATCCTCTATCAGTCGGCTCTTGATTTGCTCAAAAAATGGCAGGAATTTTACGATACGCTGGTCGGTGACGCCATGGTTTTGGGCAAATGTCTTAAACTGCGTATGCGTCAGATTCTGAATCTGCGAAAGACTGTAGCTTTGCTGTCTGGCGTAGGTGAGAATCTTTGAATAGATATTTTCAGGTAGACTCATTGGATGACCTTGTAGGTTAACGTGAGAATGGATGTAAACAGCCGCTTTTCAGACAGATGTTCCGGAGCATAGACCGGCTCATTGGCAATCGAGACAAAAACTGCCGCAGGAAAGCCACTCAGTTTCCGCCGATTCATAAAGGTGACGACTTCAGAAACCACACCGCTGAGTCGGGTGACGTCTGTGTCGGTATCCTTACCGATTTTCTGCTGGATGCCAATATCAACGGCCACCGTAAAACTGCTGGAATCCCGCGTGATATTGTTGATGCCAACCGATTTGGGCACCACGGTGACCGTCAATGCCTTCAGTTCGGCGATCTCATACTCGGGCAGAACACGACGCGTGACCGAAAATGGTTCACTGAACGTATGAGCGGCCATCTCTGCAACAACGGCATCAGCAACATCAATCGCTAATTTCATAGCCACCCCACAATCAATGAGGTCAGCAATGCTCCGCCAACCGTTCCGGCAATCCCCACCAGAAACCACGTCACCTTGCTGCGGGTCAGCTTTTCTTGTTCCAGGCGATCCAGCCGGAGTTGAATACCCGGCTTGCCGTTGCCGCGAATGGCCTCGTCCAGCCCGTCGAGCTTTTTGTGAAGCTCGGCGAATTCGCCTTTGCAGACATTTTCATATTGTTCGTTATTACACGTCATCGCCACTATCCTTGGTATGAATGCGATAGGTTTTTCGGTTCGGTCCCGTCCAACGCCAACAGCCCTGGCCGGACAGGTTCATGACTTCAAATTGCCGGCCGTTGATCACAATGAGGTCGCCGACTGCTGGTTCAAACCCCAGCGTGGTTGCATCGATCAGGAAATCCCACACAAAACTGCTGACCGAGATGCCGGTTTGGTCCTCGACTTCAAGATCCGTTTTGCCATACACTGCATCGATGGTCTGAGATTGCGTATCCCGCCGATACTCCACCGGGCTGGAGCAGAAACCGAGGAGTCTCTGCTCCAGCCAATCCAGACCACTATTTAGGAGATTGCTCACTGTTCCAACCGTACCCGCACCTTGGCGTCATCATCACCGGCGGCAGCGATGGTTTTACCCAGGTATTTATTGGCCCCGGACTCATCATCCGCCTTGGCCTGCTGGTCAGCGACGTCCCAGTAGACCTTGGTGCCGACTGAGATTCCGGTTCCGACCCCCGTTGCCTTATCAATATCAAAGACACCGCTTACAGCCAGCGCCCCGAGCTGGTCAGCCGCACAGTCAATCTGTGCAATACCAATCAGATCACCTTGGACCACCACATCACCGGCGGTAATAGCACTACTCGGTGTGTGATCAATTGAATTTCCCTGTTGAACAAATTGTGCAATTGCCATAGAATATCCTCTCTAAAGAAATGAATTGGTTGTCATCCACACAAGCTTGAGGGACCAGGCCAAGCCTGGCCCTCGGGCTTGATTATTTCGCTGGCGGATTATTCGCCTTTGAACTTCGCGCCCCCGCGATGGTCCTGCTCGCGAACTCCGAAATCGATGTACCCGCGGAATTGAATCCCCAGCGTGTTGAAGTCGGCATCGGTTTTCTCCACCGTCGGTCGGTCCACGCCGTTCAGGAACGCCACTTCCAATGCGGGCAGCCGGTTCGGATCAGCGAACAAGTACCAGGCTTTGGCTGAAGCGCCGCTAAACGATGCATTGCTCAAGAACGAACTGGAAACCACATCGAATTTGCCAACATGCGGATTGCTCTTGGGCTTGCCCTTGTTCGCAGTCGTCGTTTCATTGAGTTCCAGCGATTTCATCAGGCTGGTAGCAATTACCTTCAGGGCAATCGGAACCAGCAGGATGCGCGGGCTGATCCCCAGCGGACGACCATTGGGTTTGGTCTGCTCGCCGAACAGGATTTCGGCCGCCGTCAGGGCATCGATGCTCAGTGCGGTGTCGACGCCTTCGGCGTAGTTCTTATTCCCGGCCGAAAAGAAGTTGTTGGGATTGGAAAGCAACAGCCCCCATACCGCATCGGCGATGGCTTCCGCTGCTCCCATACCGATCTGACGCGGGATATCGGTGAACGCACCCATGTCATCGTTGATGATCATCTGGCGGGTCAGGGCAAACATGATCCCGTGGGTGTCTGCCTTCTGACCAAACTTCATCTCGTCGAGCTTGCCGTGTTTGAGCTCACCGTCAGCGCCGACCGGCTCGAACTTAAACGCGCCGGTCATACGATACCGGGTGTGCTCCTTGAAATCGTTAACCGATGCGATCTTGCAGATCTGACGCCAGGCATCCTCGATATAATTATACCCTTCCAGCAGCATCTTATTGGCGATGTTACTAAGGATTCCCGGCAGTGAGGTTGTGCTAAACGCTGCCTGCAACCATCCAGAGGCATCCCGGCGGAACCGCGGAAGTTGGTTGCCGACGATCTTTTCACAGAACTCCTGGATACCGATGCCGCGAAGTTTGTCGGCCGCCTCCAGAATGGGAGCATCATACATCGCCTCCAAGCGAGCATTGCCGAGTCCCGAACTCATCAGCGCCACCGCTTCAAACACCTGAGGCGTTGCAACCGACTTTTGGGTGTGGACCACTGGGGCCTTCGGACGAGAAGCCCGTAAGACTTCCAGCTCACATTTGGTTACATCCCAGCCTTCTTCGATGGCCTTGGCCTCGATATCGGCGTGTTTTCCGTCGCACACATCGCGGACGGCCTGGATACGCTGCGTTTCGGCAGCCACTTTTTGACGCATGTCCGCCACCAGATCGGGCGCAGCCGCGGCTTCAATCTTTTCTGCCTGTTTGGTTTTGCACTGGCAGGTGTGCGCTTCGGATGCCTGGACATCTTCTTTGACCGCTTCAGTCGCGACTGCTTGAACTTTAACGTCGGTTGTTTTTGTTTCATCGTTCATCTGTTTTTGTTCTCCTGATTGGGCCGCTACCTGGGCCGTTGTTTTGTTATCTGCGCCTTGATCCACGAAGCTAATCTCCTTAAGAATGGATTTTCGAATGACATATAAAGGACCGTCAAAAGTCCTACCGTTAACTTGAATCTGATTGCCGTTGGGGACAAATTCGGCCTGGATGATCTCGGCACCGATGCTGGCCTGCCAGGGAAAACCGTTTTTGCCGCTTTTAGTCACATCCCGTGCCCAACTGGTGTCGCGAGAAATCAGTCCCTCCGCCATGACTTGTCCGTTCTCGATGACGACGCGGTCGGTATGACCGACGCCTTGTTTGGGATTGTGGTCCAAGCGAATGGGGATATTCTGTCGGTCAATGGACAGACCCTCCAGATCAACCACGACCGGATGGGTAAACCCGGCGATCTTCATGGGTCCGCCCGTATAGGCGACCATCGAAAACTTCGGAACCGCCTTATCATCGGCAGCGGCATCGATTGTCAGTGCACATTGAAACTGAATGTTGTCGGGGATATTATTCTTCGTCATCGTCGTCCTCTACTAAAGTGGCGGTTTCGGTTGCTGTTTCAGTCAGGCCCAGTTCGGCCATGAGTTGTTTTTCTTTTGCACGCTGCGTCAGTTCGGTCTCCCAGTCTTTACCCTGGCGAGCAAATTCAGCGGCTAAAGTCGTGGTATTGGAATCTAAGCGGGTCTTTTGGGCATTGGCTTCTTTAGCCGGGTCGACATGCTCGGTGCCGTCAAAGAACCACTGATGCGGCAGGTATCCCAGCGTTCGTAAAACCGAGAACTCACTGGACAGCATCGCCTCATACATCCATGCCGCGAGAATCTTATCCAGCACCACCGATGCCATGTCCGCCTGTTCAACGCGAATGGCCCTGGCGAAGGTCTGCCAATCGAGCCTCCCACTGGCATAATTGTATCCCGACGAATTACACGCCGCGATGTTGTACGGCAGATTCAGACAGCGGGCGATTTCGTTCAGGATTTCTTTTTTGAATTCCGCATAACTGGTCGCTGGTTGTTCTGCCTTGATCTGCCCCAGTTTCCAGCCGTCCGGCAGCACCGTTGCCATGCGTTTTTCGAGATCGACCACGTCCATCGGCTCCACCGAGGCCGCTTCTCCATTCGCCGGTGCATCGGTAAATAAAACCGCTGCAAAATCCGCGGCGGTTTCAGCAGCACCCAGCACCGCCAATGTGTATCGCCGCAATTGAGCAAACAATGGTAATGCCGGCGTAATCTCCGGTACGCCGCGGTGCTGACCGGGACGGTCCGGACGGAACCAGTGGATGACTGCATCGGCATCAATCACATCAAAATCATTAATCGTTGCCCGCAGGTCGCCGGGATGATACCGCAGAATGGTGTAGCGGACAGGATTGCCGTTGGAATCAAACTCAATCCCATCAATGCCTGTGTCGTCCAAGAGTTTGACATACGGCGTTGTCACCCGGTCGGCCTCGACCAAGTGAAGGTCCAGTTTCACGGGACCAGAAACATTATGATTGCCTGCTAAAACAGCAAATGTCTCGCCATCGGTTGATTTTGCCATCCGCATCGTTCGAAGTTTCGCCGCCAGTCCAACCGCCTGTGCCCACTGACTAAACGCTGTCTCAACTTGGCGATTAAATTCAGTATCTGCAGTCAGCACCTGCAATCGCGGTCCCGTGCCCACACAATCATTGGCCAGAGTCAGGACAATGCCCTTGGCATAAGAATTATTGGCTACCTCATATCGTGCCCGCTCGCGGAGTTTTTTCCGGACATCACTGCTGACCGCCGCATCCGCTGAAAGACCGTCCGCCATAATCCAATGTCGGATGTTCTCGCGGGTGGTTTGCGCTGCATCGTACTTTGCATGCAGCGTCACCGGCATGGTTCTGCGAATTGTTTTAGCTTTAGACCGAAATGGCCACATTAGACAGTGCCTCCGGGAGAGAGTTTGACGAGCTTGACTCCCAATCCCTTGGTCTTCATTGCCTCTTTGGACTGAATATGTTTATCAGCAGCGATCTGATCAGTCAGTGAATGCTGCTGGACGCTTCCTGCGTCACCGCTGGCGCTTTTTGGGCCAGCGGCGTTGTCTTTAATTGCTGTTTCCAGTGTGTTGTCACTCATAATGCATCAATTCTTTCTGCATGCTGTCTCATTTTTTTAATGACGGATTCAATTAATAGCTGAATATGTCGTTTGGTGGTTCCGTAATGCTTCGCAACTTTACTAAAACTTAAATCTTCCCAGAAATGCTCATGGATGATTCGTTTTTCGTGATCTGTTAATTCGTTGATCAAGAGGTAAACGAGATCATTTGTTTCCGTATGATTAAAGCCTTCATGTGGCTGACCCTGATCAAAACCCAGTTCGACAAATTGCTGTATGGTGTATTTCTCACCTTCAAGATGACGAACCAGTGGATCCTGGCGATCAACAAGCCCGCGTCGAATATGCAATCGAATCTGAATCTTCGCGTAGGATTTAAAACTTTGCTTGCCAGGTTTATATTGTTTGACGGCTGCCCATAATCCCAAAATGCCATCGGCAAACAATTCATCTGTTTGCCAGGGCTTCAGATGCGAGTAGTGTTTCTTGATGACTTCGTGAATTAGGTTCTGGTTTTCAGTGATAGTTTGGTTGATTGATTCAAAAAAGTGTTGCCCTCTATTATATATACTCATGGAAAAACAGGCCTCCGTAACAAACTTTTTTCTAATTTTGTAAATATTTTTTTATCGATGCTTCTTTTGAAGCTCTGAGAGCTTGATTCGAGTGGCCCGAGGCTGTGGATTAAACTCGGTTCCAAATAGCTTGGCTCCCTCCATTGAAGCGGCAACCCCGCATCCGACCAAACAGTCAAACCAATGGTTATCCGGCCGGATGGCCTTAAGTTTCCATTCATCCACGGTACGGTCCCGTGCCATCGTCTTGATGCGGTATTCGGCCGTCAGGTGCTCTGCCAGTAATCGGTGCAGCTTTTCATCACGACCATACAGCGATAGTGCGCCCGGGTCCCCCATCGCCACCGCCAGACGTGCATGAACAAAGGTTTTCCAGTAGTTCGTGTCAATCAGGACATGCCGCACCGCCCGCTTGCCAGTCGTATTGGGAATCCGCCAGTGCAGTCCCACCCGGTCCCCGCGTTTGCGTTTGTATTCGGAAAACGGAATCGAGGAGGCTCCCACATATTTACCATGACTGGGTACGACAATACCGGAGTATCGTGACTGCCGGCAGAATTGATAGACCACATCCGTGCTCTGGCCCCAATTGGCATCAATCAGACAGCGGTCGATCTTGACCTCCAGCCCATCCTCCCGGTGGTAAAAGCGAGATAGCTTCTCTTCGGTTAATTCCTGGAGGGCATGATAAATGGCACCTTCCAGTCCTGCCCCCGGTTTTTGCTGGGCAATGGTGCGCCGGACATCCCGCAGGGTAAAGTAGGTTCTTTTCTGGTCCGGCCAGGTGCCGTAGTCGAGAATATAGCCGGTAAAATCTGTCTCCCACGCGCATGTCATCCAAAACAGCGCCTTTTGCTGCACATCGATGAACATCGTCAGATGATTACAGGAAATCGGAACGATACTGCGATTGTAGCCGTTCAGTTTGGCAGCGATTTCATCGACTCCGAGCATTTCCTCGCCCTCGGTCTCGACGATGGGTTCGTTCTGGTACTCGGCAAAGAATGCCGCCTCATCCCGAAGCCTGAGATTCATGGCGTGTTGAATCGCGGATAATTCATCAGTATTGTGTCGCTCGGGCCAGGCAATCACCGAACCGGCATCCATTGCCTCGCGGTTATCACGGTAAAAATCGGTTGCCTCAGATCCATCCCCGTCGTTTCGCAAGGAATCGGCACGGATTTCAGCGTACTGTGCCCAGAGTTTCTCGTTGGTCGGGAACACATAGACCATTTTGGTCCGTTCGCCTTGCCATTCGGGGTGCTTTTCCCGGTCCAGGATGTTGTCGGCCATATCTTGGGGTCGGATGACAGTACAGGCCATCAGGCCGGAGATCTTCTTGCCCGGACCAGCCATACCCAGGACATCCCCGGCCAAGATCGCCTCGCGACGCTGGGATTGCGACGGACTCCATGCCGATTCGGTCGTCTGCGGGTCATCGACCATCACCAGTTGTGGACGGACCACCTTGCCATCGGCACGGGCATGGTTTTGGCCGCGGATATCAGAGCCTCGCATGCCCGAACAGGAGATCACCACGCCGGATGCCGTGCTACCCTCGATGGTCGGCAGCACAACCTTATCGGCCGACCAGTCAATGCGGGTCGAGATGCCGTTGTATCGCTGACCTTTCTGTCGATTGGTGATCCGCTCTAACGCCCGGATCGGGAATGTCACCTCCGGAAAATCCTCTGCCAGCAGCTCATTGGTCTCCAGCCAGACCTTGATATTTTCCAGGAGGTTTTTTGCACGGTCAGCGGAGGCAGCAATCAGACACACAAACTCCGTCGCGCCAATCAGCGCCGACCACAGGCAGGCCATCTGCATTAAAACCGTTTTACCGCTGCCTCGAGGCATGGCCAATGCAAACAACCCGCCTTTAAGAACCGCCTGCTCGATCTTGGCGATCACTTTGTGATGGTCCTCTGACCACGGCAGGTAAAACACATCGGGAAAATATACCTCGCAGAAATACTTAAAGCTGGCCATCGCCTTGGCTTTGCGATCAGGATTTACAACAGCTGGGAGCTGACCAATGTCCTGACCGGCACGAACCATGTCGGCGATTCGTTTTCGCGACGCTTCTTTCATCTGGTCATAGTCGCGAGCCTCTTTCGGTGGCGACAGATACTGGTGTGTCAACCATGCCGCATACCGAAATAAATCCACTGTTTTCGCATCACCGATGGTGTAACCGGCACGATTGCGGTGACGGCGCAGGATATGCTCGCTGATCACTTCGCCGAATCCAGCCGAATTGAGTAGGCGTGTCAGGTCAGTGGGTTTGAGTTTGGTCGGATTAATCTGCGCCACCGGCGACCTCCTGAGCTAAAAATGCGGTGTAATCAATCAAATTAATGGTCTCGTCCGGGGCAAGTATCCCCGCTGTTTCGGCAATTATCCGCACATCAGCGGCCGAGATGGCTTTACGGCCGGCCTGTGAGAGCACATTGGCCAGTTCTTCGGGGCTTAAAGCGGTTATTTTGAGGGATTTACCCATTGTATCGAATCCTTGTCCGGAACTAATAAAATTAATGCAAATTCTTTAATAATAATGACTTATATGACTTGATAAGATTTCAAAAACAAGCATATATGGCGTATGTAAACCAAACATTAACAACGACTTACGAAAGGAAAAACCATGGCAAACGCAGACCTCACAAAAGCCTACGACAGCGTCAAAACCGACATCGCCAACCTGCTGGGCTGGTTTGAATGCGAACTGGATAAACAGCCCGCGAATCTGAACTGGGCTCACGTCGGAAGCCTCAGCAAAATCAGAACAGACCTGGTTGAGACCCTGAGCTTTATGAGCGGCATCGAACAGGACATGATCAAAGACGGCCTGGCCGAAGCCTGGGCCGACGCGGAAATCAAAAAAGAAACCCAAGCATAGAAAGGAACGACCATGAGCACTTACAAAGCCATGAACACAGACCTTAAAAAGCTGCAAGGCCGAATCGCCACCCGGCAACGCTGGTGTGAAGCGGAAATGAAAAAACAGGATATTGAGATGGCCCGCATGTACGAAAAAGACGTCAAGGACCTGACAGACATCCTGAACTTTATTAACGACGGCGATTATGAATCGGCCTGGTCGACGATTTACTGGGTTGATACGGCTGTACGCGAAGAGATCCCGGTCAGACTGTACAACTTTATCGCTAAAGAAAACGGAGCCTGCTAACAGGGAGATCAAACCATGCATATCACCGAAATGAAACTCGCGGGACGACTGAACAAAAATAACCTGCCCGAATACTTCGCGACCCTCCATCGCACTCCTGGTAACGAATATATCACGGTCACCATTATCGGTCCCGACAGCGAGCGGGAGCACATCGTCGAGGCCGACAGCCCCGAAGACATCTTCTCCATGGCCGAGTGCCTGCAGTACCATCTGGACGGATGCAAAGGCACCAACTCTATGGTGCATGACTATTACCGGATTTTGGAAAATTTTATTGATTAACATATTTTTGAAAGGACAGACCCATGAAAACATCAGATGTACACATCTCAAAACAGTACACCGCCAAAGTGACCAACAAGCTGGTTGTCGTCGAGATCATTGCCGAAAACCCTCACGGCGGCTGGGATGCGAAGAACCTGGCCACCGGCAAAACGGTGCGGATTAAATCAGCCCAAGGCTTGCGCGGGTTTGCCAAACAAGCCGTCACGTCGCGGCCTGTGGCGACCGAAGATCCAGCCCCGATCCAATCGCCCGACAAACCGAAGATCCCTGACACACCGCCACCTGTGGCCAACACCCTGCGAGTCAAACAGGTCTCGGCCCTGGACGCTGCGGCACGGGTGCTGGCCGAAGCCAGCGAACCCATGAACTGCCGGCAGCTGATCGATACCATGACGGAGAAGAATTACTGGCAACCGAAGAAGGCCGGCAAGACGCCGCAGAACACATTGCATGCTGCCATTTGCAAGGAGATCAAGGTCAAAGGGACCGACTCTCGATTTGAAAAAGTCGGACGCGGGCAGTTTGCACTGGCCAACGGCTAACTGAACCATTAGACCTTCACCTCTTCTTGAACCTCGGTATCCTCTGCCGGGGTTTTCTTCGTCGCTTCGATCCGCTCCGCTTTGTTTCCGGTAAACTCTTCCCAACGCTGGACCACCACATCGCAATAGCCCGGGTCCAGTTCCATGCCATAGCAGGTGCGGTTGGATTGCTCGCAGGCGATCAGGGTGGAACCGGAGCCCATGAATGGGTCCAGGACAATCGCTCCCTGCTTGGAGCTGTTGGTCACCGCCCGCAGGATCAGCTCGACCGGTTTCATGGTCGGATGCAGATCGTTCTTGCGGGGTTTATTGACCTCCCAGACATCCGCCTGGTTGCGGTCCCCGCACCAATAGCGTTTGGCACCTTCGGGCCAGCCGTACAGAATCGGTTCATACTGCCGCTGGTAATCCGCCCGGCCCATGGTGAAGGTGTTTTTGGCCCAGATGATAAACGTCGACCAGTGGCCACCGACCGAACGGAACGCCTCCTGCAGAGTATCCAGTTCCGAGGAGGACATGCAGATGTAGATCGCACCGGAACAATGGTCAACAATCTGCTGGCAGGCAGCTTTCAGAAAAGCCCCGAAGTTGTCGCCGAGATTATCGTTGAGGATTTTACGCCCCGGTTTGCTGCCGGCCCGGTTCTTGTGCCCATCCTTACCGCGGAGGGTGTCCTTCATGGTTGCTCCATAATTGACATTGTACGGGGGATCGCAAAACACCATCTCCGCCTTGTGCCCATCCATAAGCCGCTTGAAATCATCCGCGTTCGTTGAATCCCCGCACAGCAGACGGTGACTGCCCAGGAGCCACAGATCTCCTGATTGTGATATCGGTTCGTCCGGAACGTCGGGGATATCATCCGGGTCGGTCAGTCCCTGCTGGATCTCGGTGTCCAGCAGCTTGTTCAGTTCTTTTTCATCGAAGGCCAGCAGGTCCATATCGAATCCGGCATCGGCCAGTTCTGATAACTCAATCGGCAGGATGTCATAATCCCACTCGGCCAGGTCGGCGGTTTTATTATCCGCGATGCGATACGCCCGGATCTGTTCGGGAGTCAAATCGGTCGCCACATGGACCGGGACTTTGGTCAGTCCCAACTGCAGTGCCGCCTTGTAGCGGGTGTGGCCGCAGACAATGATCCCGTCGCCATCGACCACAATCGGCTGTCGGAATCCAAACTCTTTCAGGCTGGCCGCTACCGCATCCACCGCATCGTCATTGATGCGAGGGTTGTTATCGTAGGGTTTGATGGTGGTGATGTCTTTGATCTGTACTGTGAAATTGCTGCTCATAAAAATCTCCGATTTAAGGGTTAATGAAAAAAACGCGATTAAAAAAAAGTGTCCTATGTAATGCGACTCGTTCCCGTGGCCTCATGTCTTTTATTTTTTAGGGAGGACCCGTTGATTTTCCCGGAAAAGCCCTACGATTTGGGGTGTTGTGCGGGGCGTTTCAGACGCCCGCACTACTCCCCGTAGGGGAGTGGTGTGCTCATGTCCGGTCATATGTCCGCGAGAAAAATTCATAACTTCTTTTCTTTTAAAGGTTTATCATTTTCGATCTTGCGGACATGAGACACGTTTTGAGACATGTCTCATGTCCGGTGTCCGCTTTGGACTTAAGTCATTTCATTTAATAGACTTAAGGCGGACATGGAGCGGACATGGCCATGTCCGATGTCCGGCCCATGTCCGGGTTCATGTCCGCTTCCAGAAGAGCCTTAATTCGTCGGACATGACGCTCAGATGCGCCGGTTTTTCGAGCGATTTCTGCGGTGTTCGGCTCCAGTTCATGGGTCAAAAGTGCTGCGGCCCAGTATCCTTTTTCACCACTGATCCCAGGCCGGATGGCAACAAATTGCTCGGTTGAACCGGTGGTAATTGTTGTTACCAGCCCTCGGTCCTCAGCCAGAAGGAGCATCTCTTTAGCCCGGCGTTCAGAGAGGCTGTACTGCTGGCCAGATTCATAAACCACCGCCCGTTGTGAGCAGGGGTCCTGGGATGCCACACAGCTGTCCACGAACTCTTCCAGGGTTAGCTGTTTCTTTGATGGGCTGGTTTTGAGGGAGCCGGCCAGAGCTGTCGGGTCCGCATCATCATCAATCACAAACAACGGGTGCTGCTTGGCCAGCACCAGCGTTTTCAATGGCGGCCAGCTGCGTGTGGCTGCATCCATGACAACTTTATCATCCTCTTCATGACCCCGCAGAATCACATGTGTATCCGCAGCGCGTGATTGTGCTCCTGCCCCTGCCCCCACATCGGTGATGGATTTATTGGACTGATTGCCTTTGCTTGTGTGGTGGATCAGAATAAATGCGCATTTGAGCCGATTGGCATGGACATCCAGCTGGTTATACAGCCCAGCAATCGCACCGTTGTCATTTTCATCGGTTCCGACCGGCAGCGTACGATAGAACGCATCGATTACGATGACATCGTATTTGCCCGGTTTAATCTTTTTGAACATGTCAGACAATTGGTTCATGTCCTTCAGTTGGCCCCGCAGAGATTTGACTTTTAAATTATCACTGAACAGATGGCTCGGCAATCCCAGCGCCTTGGTCACTTCCATGTAGCGATAGGTGGTCGTATTGAGATGAAGCTCATTATCGATTAGGAGCACGCGTCCCGGATTGATCTTAAATCCCAGCCAGTCCATTCCTGATGCAATGGAGATTGTCAGCGAGTTGACCAGCCAGGACTTACCGATCTTCGGCGAGGCGATAATGTTCATCGTCTCACCTTCACGAAGCAGGCCATGAATCAGCGGCTTATTGAGCCCCTGAAAATTGGCGATCAGTTCAGTTAGTGAAATGGCTCCATCATCCCATTCATCTTCGTCATCCTCATTTGATAGCATCCCCGACAAATCAACATCATCGTTTTGTTCAGGAATTTGCTGAGGCCTTTCTCCGTACCCCTGTTTGGATAGCGCTGACGCCGCTTTGCTGAAATCCCCCCCATGTTCCAGCAGCGTAAAAGTCATAAATGGTGAATATGGCGTATTGGCTTCAAACGGCGCTGCATTGGTGCTGAACACATAGAAGACCTTTGACTCGTTCCACAACGTCGCCGAATGACTGCCGCCACTTTTCCCGGGCCTGCGCCACAGCTGATTCTTGTCATTAACCTCAATCTGTTGCCAGCCATGATTTCGAAGCAGCGTTTCGATATCACCGCGAGCGTTGTAATCATCGCCGGGGCGTAATGTTTCGTCGGTTCGTGCGGTTTGGGTTTGGGGCTCATGAGCGACCGCCGGGCAGTGTTCATTTAGCATCCATGCCGACTCCAGAAGTTGCTGACGCTCATCACTGCTCAGAACAGGCACATTCGTCAATTCACCCTGCATCAGCTCGTACCCAGCCGTTGGAGCACATAAAAATAGCCCGCCTTCACCACGGGTTTCAATCAAGGTATGGATTTTACTACCGTTTTTCCGCTGTGCCAGCTTCATATTCCCGCAGATGTCGGTTTCGCAGCGATAAATCACATGCCACCCACCAGAAGGAGTCTGTTCAACAACTAATCGGTCCCGCAGGCCAGCGGAGATCTGGCCATACCATGCGTCAAACAACTCTCCGCCATTATCAAAGTCGATGATCTCAAGGTTTCCCGAAACCGCACCGGTAATAATACAGACGCCATCTTGCGGATTGCTGAACCAAGCATCGATTTCGGCTTGAGTTGGCAAACGATTTTGATACTGTTTCCAGGAGCCAACACAAGGGCGTTTGTCCTGGCGTTTAGCGGGCAGAACAGAAAGTTCGGCGTCCAAGTAATGTTTTGCGTTATCTATCACCTAAACCCTCTTAAAATGGGATTTCATCGTCGTATTGATAGCCGTATTCTGGCAGAGTACCATCATCTCGTTCCTCACTGCCATCCAACAATGGCGGCTTGGAACCCAGTTGATAATTGATGATGCGGTCATACTTTTGGCCGGCAACACTGCGAACAGTAATCTGCTCGGTTTCTGCTAATGCGCCAGACTCAGCAAGATCAATCGCTTGCTCAATCGTATCAGGAATCAATTCATTGCTTCGTGCTCTCCACCAACCCTCGGCTTTGCTTCGGGCATAGCCCGTGTGCTCTAAACAGACCCATTCGGAGATCCATTGATTAAAACCAATGTTGTACTGAACCCGCAGCGTCGGCCGATCATCTGCCCCCGCATTACGCTTAATGTGGAAATGATACAGCGTATCATAAACGGGGTATTCGGTATCCTCCGTCTGACCGGATAAGATGCCGGCGCTAGTGGCAGAACTATCATGTTTTTGCCGGTCCGGTGGTGGAAATTCATATCCGCAGTCAGGACACGTTGCATAGGCCGCATGAATAACTGAATGACACTCAGGACACTCCTTGGCGGGTGCATCACCCGTACCGGTCGAACGATCTTTGATCTCTAAACTATCCACCGGTCCATGCCGCAGGATGTTGCCGCCAAAATCCAGCACCAAACAGTTCTCTTTCGATGGATGCAGCCGGAATCCACGGCCGACCATTTGATAGTAAAGCCCCGGCGAATTCGTCGGCCGAAGCAGAACTACACAATCGATATTTGGAGCGTCAAATCCGGTGGTCAGCACATTGACATTGACCAGAAACTTCAATGGCGGCTTATTATTGCCGAATAAATCGGCTTTGACGACTTCTCCCTTGAAACGAGCCAACAGTTCGGCACGCTCCGGGGCCGGTGTATCACCGGTGACCAATCCAACTTCCTGTTTGCTGCGTTCCTGCAGGAGTTTTTGAATGTGCCGCGCATGTCCGACACCCGATGCAAACACAAGGACATTGTTACGATCTGCCGTCTGCTCAATGATCTCGCTGCAGGCAGAGGAAACTAAGGCGTCCTGGTCCATCAAATCCTCGACTTCGGTGGCAATAAATTCGCCACCGCGAAGGTGCAGCCCGGAGGTATCAGCCTTTTGTCGACCCGCCTTACTTTTTAGAGGGCACAAATATCCCTTTATGATCAGTTCTTTGACGCCGACTTCATAACAGACGTCCGTGAGCAGATTGTCCGGCCCACAGATCATACCCGAACTCATCCGAAACGGTGTTGCCGTCAAACCAATCAGCCGAATATTCGGATTGACAACCTGTGCATCCTGCAGAAAGGTACGATACATGCCCTCGCCATCGGGCGGAAGCATATGAGCCTCATCAATCAGAATTAAATCAAACGCCCCCAGGTCAGAAGCCCGACGATACACCGACTGAATCCCGGCAACGACAATGCTGTGCTCGGTATCGCGCCGATTCAGTCCTGCCGAATAAATCCCAATGTCCAGATCCGGAGCCACCTTGCTCAATGTCCCGGCCGTCTGCTCGAGCAGTTCTTTGACATGCGCCAATACCAGCACACGACCATCCCACAGATTAACCGCGTCGGTACAGATGGTTGACATCACCGGCGTTTTTCCCCCAGCGGTCGGGATGACAATACAAGGATTGCCATCCCGATTTCGAAGATACTCATACACCGCATCGACAGATTCTTGTTGGTAATCGCGTAATTGCATATTTAATACGTCACACAGGTTGTTAAGACCGCAGCGGCGAGCCAGTAAATTACTTGTCGCCAGTTACCGGAAGGCATATAGGCCATTGCTGCGCAGAGGTCCAAAATGATTAATAGGGTTGGGAACAGTTTTTCATATCTCATGCGCACTTCCATGATGGACTGAAGGCATCAACATCTTTGTCAAGACCGTCAAGTCCTGTTTGGGGGCTTGTGCACCCGACATGCTTGGGATCACACTCTTCGCAGCGAATCGGTATATCGAGGCGATTGTGGCTGACCCGCATTGGAGTGTGACAGTCAATGCAAAATGTCCTGAAATACCGGCTGTTCGGAACTTGATGTCCAAAGCCTTCTAATCTTGAAACCGTTTTGAGTTTATTTTCATCTGTGCGAATGGCCGTCAATTCGGCGATGGGGATATTTTTTAAGGTCTGCATAATTTCTATTTCCTGTTTTAAAGTGGTCATTCGAGTTCGAGTAACAGCTGATATTAGGACATCGCAATCTTATTCCTGATTAACCAGTTCGGTGATTTTGGATTTAAGGCCTCGCTGAATCATGTCCGCTTTCTGGCTGACCTGTGTGATTTGATATTGCGTTTCTTGAAACTCATCCAGATTCTTCTGAGCCTGCGTGTTCAGATCGTCAACCTGGCTGTTGACATCCGGCTTTGCAGCCAGCTCCAGGCCCGTCAAAATACCGATGATCAGTCCGATACAAGCACCCAAAATAAGAGCAAATACAAATTCCATGTTTGATCCTTTCGTTTCAGTTGAATTCTTCCAATAGTTTGATGACAGGTTCTCTGGCGTTATCGTTCCAGCGCCAGCATTCGATCAGAGCATTGGGCGGCAGACTCTTCGCCGCTGCCTGCAGGTCTTCTCGTTCGACCGGTCGCGGCCAGTCATTGGCCTTGACCTGGATACATCGCAGTCCCAAATGATTGATTGCGATGATGTCGAATGGCCCGAGCGATGCCGCCGACCGGATACAGATGTATCCGGCCGACTGCAGCATCTTGATCGTCTTGCGTTCCAGGCGCGTACCCTTAGCCTTGGCGTTCACGGTTATCGCTTCCAGGGAGGTGTGTTATCCGTGGACGCCGCCTGTTGAGGTTTGCCCGCAGCACTTTCCTTTTTGGCATACCCCCGGACCTCGTTGGTGATTTCGCCGTTGTCATCACGCTTTTTGCATTTGACCGTGATACACATTGGGATATTGTGCAAATCACAACTGTCCTTGGGCTGCATGACGCCGACCGCGCGACAAACGGATGACAAATACCCGCGTGCGATCTTGACCGTTTGGGGATTCGGATGATTCAGACACAGCCGATCCCAGACCTTGCGGTCCTTGAACGGACCATCCAGAATGGTCAGTTCCAGTTCGAGATAACTGCCATCGCTGTTTTTGGTCGGTTTCATTTCCGAGGCGGTGATCATGGCGATGTACTTATTCGCCGGCACCGGTTCAAAGCCCACATTCGGTTCGACTTCGTTTGCGTTGAAATTGTTCAGATTAGCCATTACTTGTTTCTCCTGTGATTTGAGTTTGCTGTGTGTTCATTGCCCCCATCAGGTAGTTCCAGTCCAGCGGCAATACATCTGTGATTCCATAGCGGTTCTTGGCCATCAGCTGACCCGTTTCATTTAAGACCAGCTCGCGACAGTCACCATCCGCTCGAGCCGCACCGACAAAATCCGACCATTCGATGATCGTGTTCATCAGGTCCGGATGGATTTCCGGAGCGGATTTTTCCATGGTGATGCCGTCGATGGTTGTGAAGGTTCTGCGTGAGACATGCGCCAGTAACACGACCGAAATGCCCCGGTTGACAATCGCATCCAATGTCGGCAGCAGATACTGATAGACATAGTTGCGAAGCACCTGTTTTCCGTTTCCGTAGCCACCATGGGAGCGATTCATGGTCTTGTCCATGTTTTCGACTTGGCCGTTGACACCAGCAACACGCTCTTCCAACCGCCGCAGGAGCCAGTCAATCGAGTCGATGACGACTGTTCCATAGGTATGATCATCATAGGCCAGGGCCTGAAGCCAAGGCATGATCACATTCCAGTCAGACAGATACGGCGTCCGGTCACACTGCACATGAGCAGCGCCGTTTTCACAATCCACAATAATCGGTTTGTGTGTGCTCGCACCGAATGTGGTCTTGCCGATCCCCGGCGGACCGTACACGATGCCCTTCGGGGCTCGCATATGGGTTTGGTTAAGTGTTGATTCAAAAATTGTCATGTTTTTTGATCCTGTGATTAAAGTGATATTTCTGATTTGACCGGCCGGGTCCAAGGCGAGTGCCGGAGTCGAACCGACAACCACGGGCTTATGAGACCCGTGCAAAACCGTTTTCCTCGCCGAAATGCTTCAGGCGGCGGGAGGGAGTCAGGGTCGCATTCGTTATAGGGGAACCCACTCCGACCGCAGACCGGCCTGAAGCGTAAAAAATGCTAAAAAAATGAATCCAACAGCCGAATCTGCTCATAACCCGTTGGCCATTGGTTGTGATGGAGACAGGATATGAGGCGGCCGATGGCCGCCTCATTTTCCTGCCGAGCTGTAGTCAGGCAATCGTTGGACACGCGCCAGACACCACAGCGGAAGGGTTCTTTCTTTTCAACAGCGATGATGTGGACCGGCACAAGTTCACCGACTTCCTTGTTCAATACCGCTTGATAAAATGCCATCTGGTTGTGATAGCGATAGCGGCGGGCGTCCGCCTCAAACCAGGTCAGGTCGTCGCAGGTTTTCAGGTCCACAATTCCCTTTTCAGGATGAAGCCAATCGATACGAATCTGCGAGAGGACCTCGCAATACTGGGTCCGAACAACACCTTCAGCCAGACCCCAAGAGAGCAGTTCGACGGCAATGTCATTGAGGGCAACGCCGGAAGCCATCTGATCAATTAAGTCCGCCTGCTCTAATGTCAGCACGGGTTTATTCTGCTTCGCCTTCCATTCAGCGAACTTCTTTGTCAGGCTGCCATAGGGTTTGCCGGTTGTAGGATTGGTCGGACCGTCCACCGCGAAATCCAGTGCGAAAGCGGCGCTTCCTTCTAATATCCGTGTATGAGCAGCACGCCCAATCAGATAAGAGGTGGATTCTTTCTCTGTAATCAGCCCTTGGCGCTTTTTGTAATGCAGATATGGGCATTTCATGAAATCGATCAGTTGGTGACTGCTCAGATACTTATTTCGCTGGGCGTGATATATATCCGCCGGTTCTTCAATGAGCCATTTCGGACGGTTCATCTGATACCTCCCGCCACTGGCAGCCAGACTAAGCTTAATCTGCCGGTGGCAGTGCAAACCCTGGACTGTCCGTTAGCGATTAGCCCCTGGTCCCGCAATTCCGGCAGGCGGCGGCTTGGCGCGTGACGCTCAAGGCCAGTATGGACAGCGATTTCGGCGGCGGTCTGTCCCGGACGCATATTTACCGAAGCAAGACACATCGCCCGATGTGATGCCGCACGACCTGATTTTTCCACTTCGTGAGCGGCCTGATGGGAGGTGACCGGATCGGTTCGACGTGATTTAGCCATTACGCCACCTCCTTTGCTTCGCAAACTTTGAATTTTTGAATTGTGTTGTTCATATTGTTTTTCCTGTTTAATAAAATTGTTTTATTGGTGTACCCATTACTTACCCGGCGCAGAGGCCGGGTGTCGGAGATTTACAGATAATTTTTTAGATCAGCCGCTTGGAACGCCTCGCGGATGGGTGCCAGAACCTTTTCATAGAATGTGGAGCGTTTGATGCCGACCAAATTGGCTGTCTCGCTGACGCTTTTGCCAGAGAGCAGATGTTCGCAAGCGATACGAAGTTCATCCGGAAAAACCGCTACGATCTGACGGACATCGAAAACAAGCTGACGCTCGTCTTCGCGGCTTCGCATTTTGCCGCGAACGGTTTTGTCATAGTATTCTGTCGTTACGGTGTCGCCCAGCGTTATGTGTTCGCCAGGCGTGTCGTATGACTGAATGGACTTTTCCAGGCTCAGACATGAGCGATTTAAGAACTCTTTTTCCGTACAGCGTTGGCGCAGGATATTGGCGATTTTACGTTCAAGCACCCGCTTGATAAAGGTGGTTAGCTTGGCTTTGGATCGGTCATAATTGCCAAGCCGCCGTAGCAGATCGATCATCATTTCCTGCTCAATATCCTCCAGATCGTCTGGAGTAATCCCGCATTTACCGATCAGTTCTTTGGCTAAGATTTCGATGGTGGTTTCGGCATACGCCACGACTTCGTTTTGGCCATCCGAATGGCCTGCCTGTTTTAATAGATTCATGTCGAATCTCCTTATAAAACTGGCTGGCAAGGAGGCAGGCTCGATACGATTGATTTCCCTGCGACAGCCAGAAGTTTGTTTCTGGTCGAACCTGTCGCGGGGAATTAAATAAGAGGATTTTGCAGTGCAACGAATGTGCAACAAAAAAGCGGCGTAAACCAGAGGTCTACGCCGCTTCATCCCGCAATAATAAGGGTAAAAAAATCAGTTTTTTTTGATTTGCAACTTCAAAATTGGTGTTGCATCAGTTTTTGCGAGCATTGATTTCGCCAATAATCGCATTGCGTATCTGCGTTCTTTCGCAATTTTCAAGCTCCATCTCTTTAGCAATGTAAGTCAAAAAGCTGTTTACATCAATTCGAGATTCGTGCCCTGTCTCTCCGTTGGTTTTGACCTTTCCGTCACGACCCCATCTGGAAACAGTCGCCTTATCCGGAGCGTCTTCTTCTCCAAGAACCTGAATTGTTGCCCTGACTATTTCTGCCTGCTTTGCCCAATCATAATCTGGTGCTACATCTGCACTATCCACTTCCGCTGAACACTCAGTGATTGGCACATCGACACAGAATTTCTGGGCATATTTTTCAAACACAAGTGTAATTCGCTTATTTGTTGTCTCCTTTATGTTCTCAATAGATTCGCCCGCCACGAGATCGAGTGGGAGCATTTTATCGTTGAACAACAGCCCCTCTTCAGAAATTGACACATTAATAGCATCGCCAAGCCCTGTGTTTGTTAACATTAGCTTTTTACCTGTCGAACAAGCTTCAATCATCGGCCATAAGGGAAGACCAAGCGTGTTCAATACAGCATTGTCAAATTCGGCAATATTTGCTGTGGCTATATCCGTTAAATATTTACCGGCTGATGGTTTTGCTGGGACTTTCTCAGCCACAATCAATTTAAGAGCAGAATTAAGTTCATTGAGGTTTTTGGGGAGAGATTTCACCCATCCGACGCATTGATGGAGCTTGCTTAACAGTCCGTGAGTGTTCCCTTGGCTGTTGAGTAGACGATCATGAAATACGCCGATGAGCTTCCAGAGGATTTTGGCAAGTACGTCGGTTGACAGGTCATCCGTCTTCCAATGAATACTGAATACCTCGATTTCATTCCTATCCAGTACAACATCCCAAGCGTCTTGTTCGTGCGAGACAGCCCATGCCAGAATTGCTTCTTCAAGATATGAGCGGTGTTTTTCATCGATTCCCTGGAGTTTATCGGCACATGAATGGGCGAGAATCGTACCGATGTCATTCAAGAGAGCGCCATTGCAACATTCCACTAAGAGATTTGCCGCTTTCAATGGTTCGGTTGTTACGAGCCTGTTCAGCAATCCCTCAATATGGTTTTTGATAACTTCAGAGGAGATCAATTCATTTAATACGCGCATATGAGGTTGCCATTGCTCCCATCGATCCAATTTAAGGCCGTCGAAGAACTTTTGCCGCTCATTCTCACTAACAAGAACATCTCGAAATGGGGCCAGGTCAACCAGGTCAGGAGACAAGACTTGCAATTCACTGCTCAAATCCTCAAGCGAGCGTTTTTGTTGGGAGTAGTAGTCTGCATCAAGAATGCAGTTAACAGCTGTGTCAACCAGCTTATAGAAAGCGTGTGTCTGCTCATCAACGCTTTTGTATTCGTGTTTATAGTGGATTTTGGGCAAACGAAGACGAAGTGAGCCACTTGAACCGCGAATAAAGAAGCGGACCCTAATGCTCTGAGCCAGGATATCCGCATGGACTTCAATATCAGAATCGAACGATTCAACCTTTACCGTTGGATCATTTTTAAGTTCATTGAGTCTGTCAGCTTTGGGATCGAAGTACTCACGGCTTTGGAACTGAGCATGGTCAATACTTCGATATCCTTCATCAGATGGATCGGTTACTTTGATCATGTGGAGTCGGTCACAGAAACGACCAAAGCAGAGTTCCCGCAGCTTATCCAAATCGAAGTGTCGTTTGCTCACCGCATCCTTAGGGATTTCCAGAAAAGATGCGTTAAAATCGTACAGTCGATCATCTGTGATCTTCCGGCCGCCGCCTGTTGTGGTGAAACGAAGGAGTCCGTCTTCATCGCAGAAATAGTGGATGCTTACCGTATCGACAACCAAATCCTGCCATGAATAGTAGATTGGTCGGCGATTGTCATAATCATAGGCACGCACAGACAACTCGTCCTGCAGACCAAGGACAACATCTATGGATCGCTCGCTGTTGTCTACTACAGGGGTGCGGGAGAATACCCCGAATCGGATTTGTGGCTTCAGCCATGCTGATTCAATAGCTGCATCAAACTGAGCATAATCAAATGGAACCGTTGTTTGGTAGGACTGGATCGTAATCTCACGTTGATCAAACACACCTTCAGGCCGTGGAGCGATGTCCAGTCGCTGGATGTGATCTTTTGGTTGATATTGCGAAGCCATTGGTGCCTTTGCTTGTTGCTTAAATATAGGGCTGATTTCAAGTTACCGGAGCAGGTCGTTGACCTCATTGACATCGAATACTTCCGGGTCGAATTCATCGCCGACCCATTCGAGCACTTCCTCATATTCCTCGTGATCGGGGTCATTGAGGGTTTCCAGAAGTTCCGGATAGCTCCATGGCCCTCCGCAGTCTTCCGGCGGGCAGGCTCGCTGGCCATCCAGGCAGACCGGGTATTTAACGCCTTTTTGCGGTTCCTTGATCTCCACCAATTCGACAGTATGCTCCCAGTTGTCGCCGTAATCATAGACGTAGACGAACCGGTCCTTGACGTGGCCGACCAAATCGGTCAATTTGGCCTTTCTTTCATCCAGCACCCCTTCATTGTAAGCCTCGTCGCCCGGATACGGCATGCTGTACTCATATCCATCTACATTAAAGGAATGCAAGTGCGAATTTGTCCACCCCATGACTTCTTGGATAATCTCGTGCAGCTTATCCAGTTTAACACTGGCGGAAACCTCTAATTTCCGCCAGATACGAGGTTTAATCTCATTTAACCATATTTCGAGTTGGTATATTTTTGTCGGTTTCGTTGCCATAGTATCTCCTGTTTTAATCGCCGAAATTATACTAAAAACAGGCTTTCAAGGCAAGAGGACAGAAAAATTTATTCGCATAAAACCCTTTTGCCGATATAATAACCCTTTACAGTAAGGGTTGCACCGAGCTCTGGCTTGCCCACCTCCCTCCTAAGCCCTTTTAACTAATCCAGAACGATTGGTTGAAAGGAATTTCCCATGTCCTCACAAGGTTTATTGTTTGCCGAACCTACTGTTTCTGAAACTGGTCTCTGGCGCGAGCTTTCCGATGGTATTGATCCAGAACGTTGGGCTAGACTCTGCAGATATCTGGGCAGTTTAAGTCCGAAAGACTTCAAGAAGGTCGAAAAACACCTATTCCCCGGCCCTGATAGCCTGAAAAACCGGTTTAAACGTCTGTTTTGCTTCGATCAGGCCGATTGCGAGGGGTTGCCGCTTGTGTGTTTCGGTCCAGAGAATTCATTTATTACGTAAATGTAATTAGTAACGAGTTTTATCTGGAATTGGGTTGTAAAATGAGCTTTTCAGCGTTATCATTCGGTGTCAAGAAGGCCGTCTTCTGTAAAACAGGACTGTATGAGTACAGATTATCACGCTAAATATTTTGCATATGACTTAACGCGTCAAGGAGGTAAGGGGATTGATCGTCTCTCGCAGTCTCTTTTCGATGCGTGTGTCGACTTAAATCCCCACCAGGTTGAGGCGGCCGTATTTGCCCTCCGGTCCCCGCTTTCCAAAGGGGCATTATTAGCGGATGAAGTCGGTCTGGGCAAAACCATTGAAGCCGGGCTTGTTCTTTCACAGTATTGGGCCGAACGGAAGCGTAACTTGCTGGTTGTTTGCCCCGCATCCTTACGCAAGCAATGGCAGATTGAACTGGAGGACAAATTTAACCTGCCCTGCACAGTGGTGGACTCAAAACTGTATCGTAAAGCCCAAAAAGATGGAAATCCAAACCCCTTCAGCACAAAACAAATCGTTATCACATCGCTTCATTATGCCAGTTGCATGGCGGCCGACATCCGGCAGGTCCAGTGGGATTTGGTGGTGATCGATGAAGCTCATAAACTCCGTAATTCCTACCGTGCCAGCAATAAAATCGGTCAAAATATACGCTGGGCTTTGGAAGACCGCCGCAAACTCCTGCTGACGGCGACGCCGCTGCAAAATTCACTCACGGAATTGTATGGGATTACAACACTGATTGACGACCAGTTATTTGGCGACTTGCCGACATTCCGAACGCTGTATGCCAATTCAGACGGCGACCTTGAAGACCTCCGGGCACGGCTGAACGGTTTTTGTAAGCGAACGTTGCGAAGGGAAGTGCTGGAGTTTGTTCAATACACCGAACGAAAACTGACAACCATTCGTTTCCGCCCGAACGATGAAGAACACCGGCTGTATGAATCGGTTTCCGCTTTCCTCCAGCGGGAAGGCACCTACGCGCTGCCTAAGCAGCAAAAACACTTGACCGTTGTAGTCGTCCGCAAGGTCCTCGCTTCCTCGCCGGTTGCCCTTGCCGGAACGCTGGAAGTCATTCGCCAGCGGCTCATTGGTCTAAGGGATCAGGCGGTGGACACGCAGGATATGACATCGATTCTGCTGGGCCAGGACGATCTGGATGAAGACCTGATCGAAGAACTTCTCGAAGAAATGGAAGAAGAAACCGAAGAATCTCAGTCAGACGAGGAAGATGAAGTCATAGACAAAGACAAGCTGGAAGCGGAAATCCAGGAAATTGATCAATATATTCGCTGGGCTCGCAGCATCGGGATTGACACAAAAACCCGCCATTTACTCAAAGGTCTTGAAATCGGCTATGAAAAAATGGCTGCGATGGGGGCACTGCAAAAAGCAGTGGTCTTTACAGAATCCCGCCGGACCCAGCAATATCTGAAAAACTTTCTGGAAAGCAATGGGTATGCCGGACAGGTCGTCACTTTTTCCGGCTCGAATACGGACCCGCAATCGACACAGATATATCAGAAATGGCTCGACAAGAATCAGGACACCGGAAAAATCTCCGGTTCCAGGGCCATTGACATGCGTCATGCCATCATAGACTGCTTTGAGAAGGAAGCGAAGGTCATGATTGCTACAGAGGCGGCTGCCGAAGGGATCAATCTCCAGTTTTGTTCATTGCTGATCAACTTTGACCTGCCGTGGAATCCACAGCGGGTTGAACAGCGAATTGGCCGCGTGCATCGATATGGTCAAAAGCACGATGTCGTGGTGGTCAATTTCCTGAATGAACGCAATGCCGCCGACCAGCGGGTCTATGACCTGCTGAGGCATAAATTCAATCTGTTTGAAGGTGTCTTTGGGGCATCCGATGAAGTCCTGGGCCGTCTGGACAGTTCTGCTGCGTTTGAATCCCGTATATTGGACTTGTACCAGCAGTGCCGCACCCCTGAGCAAATCGAAGAGGGGTTCCGTCGTTTGCAGCAGGAATTGGATGAGCAGATTCAGCTTCGCCTGCAGGACACCCGTCAGAAAGTGCTGGAGTACTTCGATGAAGAAGTTCATTCTCGCCTGAAGGTCGATTACGATCAGGCATTGCAGATGCTGGATGCGGTTGGCCGTAAATTCTGGCGACTGACGCGGTTCATGCTGGATGGCAATGCCCGGTTCAATGAGGACGATCTCAGTTTCTATCTGGACACCACGCCGGTTCCCCAACTGCCGCTTGGTCGATACCACCTGAACCGAAAACGCGATGTCCGCATCAAAGATTCATCGCTGGATGGTCAGGTGGATGCGGAAAACATCTTCCTGTATCGCCTGTCCCATCCGCTGGGAGAATACTGTATCCAGCAGGCAAAAGAACTGATGACCGAGGCGGGCAAAGTAACATTTGACCTTTCCGGCTATGCGTCTAAAATATCCGTTTTGGAGTCGCTTAAAGCCGACAGCGGTTGGCTGATATTAAATCGGCTGCGGATCAACAGTCTGGACGAGGAAGAATATCTCCTGTTTTCCGGGTTTACCGATACTGGCAGCAATCTCAGTCACGATGTTTTAGAGCAGTTGTTCAAGCTGGATGCATCCGCCAAGGGACCGGTTGACGTGCCGGAAGGGATTGCCGAGCGGCTCAATGCGGATGCTCAGGTGTTCGCACAATCGACCCTTGCCCGGTCGCTGGAAGAAAATAACCACCACTTTGTCGAGCGTCAGTTGCAGCTGAATCGCTGGGTCGATGATGTTGTGGCCGCCGCCGAACGGCAATTGGACATGGCCAAAGCCGAGATTCGTGCGGCCAGAAGAGAGGCCGCTTATGCCAGAACGGTTGACGAGCAAACCGCCGCACAGGAAAACATCCGAGTTCTGGAACGAAAAAAACGCGCGGCTCGGCGGCAGATCGACGAAGTCGAAACTCAGGCCGAGGAAAAGCGGGATCTGCTGATCGATGCTTTGCGCAAAAAGATGGTACAGAATACAGAGCTAAGCCCTCTGTTTATGATACGATGGGAAATGAGTTAACCTTTTACGGATAGTGGGAAATCATACATGAGTAAATTTGAAGAACTGGTTGCCAAACTGGCCGAATTGTTCGAGTTGGACAAAGCCGACCTGGATTTTGGCATCCACCGCATTATCAAACAAAAACACGCCCAGATTACACAGTACCTGACCGCGACTTTGCCGAGCAAGGTCAAGGCCGTTTTATCCGAACTGTCCGTCGCACAGAACGCCGAGCGTCTGGAAGAACTGAAGACCCGCATCATCGATGAATTCGGCAGACGCGCCTTTGACGATAACGGTACATTGGTCGATACCGCAGCACAGCAGGATTCGTTAGGCCAGCAGTACCTGTCCCTTTTGGAAACCACCGGCAATGCCGCCGATCTGGATCGCATCGAGACGGAAGTCTATTCACATTTATACGACTTTTTCAGCCGGTATTACGATGACGCCGATTTTATCTCGCTTCGCCGCAGCAGCAATAAGAGTAAATATGCGATTCCCTACAATGGCGAAGAAGTCCTGCTGCACTGGGCCAATAAAGACCAGTACTATATCAAATCGTCCGAGGACATGAAGGATTACACCTTCAACATCGAACAAGGCGGCAATTCATATCGTGTCAAATTCAAACTGTCGCGTATGGACGCAGTCCAGAATAATAATGTAGCGAAACGCCTTTTTGTCATCGACGATGAAGCCGATGTTGAGGAAGTGGACAATGCCCTGGTGATTCCCTTCCACTTCAAAGAATTCACGGGACGAACCCCGAATAACAACCAGCTCGTGGCCGAACTGGAAACCGTTATCAATGCCAAGGTGCCTACCGAATGGAAACAGCGGCTGGGTACTAATGATGAAACCTACACTGGTACAGACGGTCGGACTGTCCTGCAGAAACACCTGCAGAACTATACGAAGAAAAACACCAGCGATTACTTCATCCATAAAGACCTCGGGGCCTTTTTGACCAATGAACTGGACTTCTATATCAAGAATGAAGTGATGTACCTGGACGACATCGATGACAGGCCCGCCAATTATCTGGAAGCGGAAATTCGCAAGATCAAAGCGATTCGCCTGATCGCCAAGGACCTGATTGCTTTTTTGGCCCAGTTTGAGGATTTTCAAAAGAAACTGTGGCTTAAAAAGAAATTCATCTATGAAACCAACTACTGTATCACGCTGGACCGAATACCCGAAACCATGTACTCCGAAATTGCTGCCAATGACGCCCAAAGGCAAGAATGGATTAAGCTGTTTGCCATTGATGAAATTACGGCCGCAACCGGCGACTTGCTCCAAACCGGCAGCCCGGCATACTCAGATCCATTAACCGTGGAATTTCTCAAGGCCAACCCGTTTTTGGTACTGGATACATGCTTTTTCGATGCGGATTTCAAATACCGCCTGCTGGACTCTATTGATGACATTGATGCCCAGCTTAATGGCTTCCTGATTCACTCGGAAAACTTTCAAGCATTGAATCTTTTGCAGAAACGATATAAGGAGCAGATTAAATGTGTTTATATTGATCCACCATATAACACATCTGCTTCTGAGATAATTTATAAAAATGGATATAAGAGTTCTTCATGGCTAAGTTATATTGAAAATCGTATATCTACAGGCAAAGATTTAATCAGCAAAGATGGCATGCAGTGCATAACAATTGATGATTTTGAATTTGCTGGACTTAGATACCTCTTGGAACAGTTATATTCTGAGGAAGGAATTGTAGGCGTAGCTGCGATTAAAAATAACCCCTCAGGTAGAGCAACGCCGAAGGGTTTTTCAATTTCACATGAATATGCGTTATTTACAACTAAATCAGAATTTACAGCAATAGGTCGGCTCAGCCATTCAGAAGAACAAATATCGAGATATAATGAGCAAGATGAGAAAGGACGTTTTGAATGGGTCAATTTTCGCAAGCATGGTGGTGCAAATGCTAACCGATATGCTCGCCCCAAACTATTTTATCCAATTTTTGCATCTGAAGATAACCTTCGCATACCATCTATGGAATGGGATGTGGATAATAATGAGTGGATTTTAAATGAAGAACCACGTACCGATGAACAAATTATCTATCCTGTGGACTCTTCAGGAGTAGATAAAACATGGAAATGGGGCAGTGACACTGCAAGAGATAATCCCGAAGAGTTTCGAGTAGGAATTGATCAGGATCGGAAACGAGCCATATATCGCAAAGCTCGCATTAACGAAGAAGGTACTCTCCCTAGAACGATTTGGGACAAAAAAGAGTACTCATCAACTGCATACGGAACCAATCTCCTTGCAAATATCATGGGCGAAAAGGAACGATTTTCGTTTCCTAAGTCTGTTCATGCAGTGGAAGATTGCTTAAGAGTTTCCAATGTCGATAAAACAAGCTGTGTTCTCGATTATTTTGCTGGTTCTGGCACGACAGGGCATTCTGTTATTAATCTTAATCGCGAAGATGGGGGCCAACGAAAATACATTCTGGTTGAAATGGGCGAATATTTTGACACGGTTTTGAAATCCCGTATCCAAAAAGCAACATATAGCATAGATTGGAGCCAAGGTAAGCCAAGTGCAAGAAACACGGGTATCTCTCAATGCTTCAAATATATCCGTCTTGAAAGCTATGAGGACACGTTGAACAATCTGGAAATGGAAGATCGCCAGCAGGACTTATTGGGACTTTCGGATGAGGTACAGCAGCAGTATCTGATTAATTATATGCTGGACATCGAAACCCGCGGTTCTCTGCTGGCCTTGGATCGATTTGAAAATCCGTTTGATACGACGCTGAAAATCTACAATCGCGAAACCGGCACCGCCGAACCCAAACAGATCGACCTGCCCGAAACCTTCAATTACTTGCTGGGCCTGCGTGTTCGCGAGGTCAAGATGCGGGACGGCTTTTTGACCATCGAAGGCGAAAATCCGGTTGGAGAGACAGTGCTGGTGATCTGGCGCAATGTCACCGAAAAAGACAACGCCGCCCTGGAGCAGTTTGTCACCGAGACGCTGCGGATCAATACCGCCGATACCGAATATCACGCGATCTATATCAACGGCGATACAACACTGAACGACCCGCATAAAAAGATTCTGCTAACCGAAGAAATCTTCCATAACCTGATGTTTGACATCAAACAGCTTTAGGAGCCCGACCCAGATATGGCACGATTGGATAAACGACTGGTCCTGAACGAATGGCTGTTTGGTCAGCTTGGCTATACCGATACCCAAAACGGCATGCGTAAACTCAGCCGGTCCCTTAAAGAGACGCAAACCGGCTGGGATGAGCAGAATGTCTTTTATTTCCGCAGGCAGCTTGAACTGTCCCTGCCGTCGCATCGGACGGTCGGTAATGATTTATTGGTTGAATACGACCAGAACATCTACCGGCACTGGGAACAGATCACCCGTAAACGCCGCACGGTCGAGCACCGGGATATTTTCCCGCTGTATTTTCAGTATCTCTCCCTGTTGTTTACCGAATACTATCTGGATCGCTGGACCCGTGACCTTCAGCAGCGCCAGACAACCCTGCTGGATGAGTTGAATGCGTTTTGTGAAACCTTCAACCTGCGGTTTACCGGTCGCGGTGCAGCATCGGACCATGTCGAACCGTTTACGGGACAGGATTTGACCAAGCTGGCCTACTGGATCGCCACCGGCGGCGGCAAGACGCTGATTATGCACTGCAATATCCGCCAGTTGGATGATTACCTTAAACAGCGTAAACTGGACCGCCATTTTAACAAATACATCCTGATTACGCCCAATGAGGGGCTTTCCGAACAACATCTGGAGGAATTCGATCTGTCCGGAATCCCCGCCGAACGCTACGAACGCGACCGTGGTGCCTTGCTGAACAAGGCCATCATCGAGGTCATCGAAATCACCAAACTGAAGGAAAAGACCGGTGTGACGACCGTTTCGGTCGATGAATTTGGCCGCAATAATGTTGTCATGGTCGATGAAGGCCATCGCGGCTCAGGCGGCGAGGAATGGTTCAGCAAACGCCAGCAGCTTTGTGAGGATGGATTTTCATTTGAATACTCCGCCACCTTCGGTCAGTCGGTCAATGCGCTGTCCGGAAATAAACAAAAGGAAATGGGCCAGCTTTATGCCAAGAGCGTGATTTTTGACTATTCGTATAAATTCTTCTTTGGCGACGGTTACGGCAAGGATTTTCATATTCTCAACTATCGCCAGGAAGAAGGCGGCGCGATTGACCAGCAGCACAAGATTTATCTGACCGCCTGCCTGATACGGTTTTATCAGCAATGCCGCTTATACAAGGACCGCAAGGGTCAATATGCCAGTTATCTGGTTGACGATCCGCTGATGGTGTTTGTTGGTGGTTCGGTCACCGGCCAGCGTCAGCAAACGCACGATACAGACGTGGTAACGGCACTGAAGTTTTTTGCCGATTTTATTGCCGACGAACGGGACAGCATCCGGATGCTGGATTTGCTGATTCGCCATCGCGACGACCTTCACGATCAGGATGGTCTGGTCTTTCGCAATGCGTTTAATTACATCACCCACCTGTTTCCGGCAACCGAAACAGATTCAGCGACCCGCCTATTCAGGGACATTCTGGAGGTCGTGTTCAATACCACAGGCCGCGGCCTGCTCCATGCCGTTCATCTTAAAGGCAGCGGCAGTGAAATCGGTCTGCGGATTGGCGATGGCGGCGAGTACTTCGGTGTCATCAATGTTGGCGACCCCAAAAAGCTGTGGGATTTGCTGCAGGCCCGTCACGGCGAGACAATTGTTTGCACCGAACAGGAGTTTTCAGTGTCTCTGTTCGATGAGATTAAATCTCCCAACAGCAAAATCCGGTTGCTGGTGGGTGCCAAGAAGTTTATTGAGGGCTGGAACTGCTGGCGCGTCAGTTGCATGGGGCTGGTCAATATCGGCCGCAACGAGGGCTCTCAGATCATCCAGTTATTCGGTCGTGGTGTTCGCCTGAAAGGATTGGATTTCTGTCTGAAACGCAGCGGCCACCTGCCGGAAGTTGAGCACCCGCAATATATCGCGGAGTTGGAAACACTGAATGTATTCGGGATTCGTGCCGATTATATGCAGGCGTTTAATGAATACATCGAGGAAGAGGATGTCGATTCGGAAAAGAAAACCGAAATCATTGTCCTGCCGACACTGGAAAATCTGGCCCGTACGGATTTGAAGGTTATTTTGCCTAAACGGGATATGCCGGACTTCAAAAAAGAAGTCAAACCGGTATTGAGCCGGGATGACCGAATCCGTACCACAGTCTCAGCGGATTGGTATGGCCGTCTGGACAGCCGGACCACCCGCTATGATTTGCATTCAACGGACGAGAACCATTTTAATGAAACATCGCTGAAACCGGAGAACCGTCTGTTTCTGGATTATGACAAGCTGTATCTGGACCTGCTGCATTTCAAGAAGCAGAATGCGATGTATAATCTTCAAATCAGCAAAGAGTCTATCCGCGAATTATTATCGCAAACGGACTGGTATGTTCTGTGCATCCCCAACCACCTGCTGGAGTTTTCTAATTTCGGCAAGGTTGATATTTGGCAGGAAATCGCCGCCGACCTGCTGCAGAAATACTGCCGCAAATTCTACAATTTCCACAAGGATGAATTTGAGGCCCCGTATCAGGAATACCGAACCATTCAGCAGGTCATGGATGATCCGGAGGAACGCCACAACAAACAATTCCTGCAGAACTTGCGGATTGAATATCGAGCCGCGATTGAAAAGAGTCAGGAACAGTTGATTCAGGACCTGCATGTCGTCAGTGAACGGCTTCAGCAGGGTCAGCTGCAGGAGTACGAGTGTGCCAGTCTGTCAGTGTTCAATTTTGACAAGCATTTATACCAGCCGTTGATCCATGTTGCACAGGGCAGCGTGGGCATTTCCGTCAAACCAACCCACCTGAATAAATACGAGAAAAAATTCATTGAAGACCTGAAAACGTGGTGCCAGGCAAACGCCGGTGAGTTTCTTGACGGCAAGGAACTCTACGTCCTACGCAATCAAAGCCGCGGCAAGGGCATCAGTTTCTTTGAAGAAGGCAATTTCTATCCGGACTTCATCATGTGGCTGCTGGATGAAGATAAGCAGTATATCACGTTCATTGATCCGCATGGCCTGCGCAATGCCCGCAGTTTTGATGACAGCAAGATTCGCTTCAATGAAACGATTAAGCGAATAGAGCGCCAGCGTCTGCAGGATGAAACCGTCGTTTTGAATTCATTTATCCTGTCCCCGACCCGATACAGTGAAATATCCCACTGGGCCGCGGGAGCAGGCATGGAAATGTTCCATGCCCATAACATCCTGTTCATGGACGACGATCAGGATTATGTGTCTCTATTGTTCGGGAAGGTATATGCGTAAGTGTTTGTGAAGAAATAATGGTTTTTGGATTATAAGGCCATTAATCCAATGAAATGTAAGGAGATTGTTTTATGTCTGTCTGGGAAATGGTTAAACAAGCTGCGGATGAACTGGGAGACAGCTTTACCAATAAATCGGTAAAAAACTGGATACTGAAAAGACATCCTCAAACAAATGCTAATACGATAAATTGCCAGATTATTGTATGTACGGTAAATCATGACTCCCGAATTCATTATCCCCAAAATAAAAAACCTCGAATTGCTAACGGGGCTTATGATTTTCTCTACCGACCTAGTTCAGGTCTCTTAGAAATGTATGATCCCCAGAAACATGGCATATGGGAAATTTATTGTTCGGATAATGGGAAATTGGGTGTCCGAAAAACCGATGGATCGCCCGAGGAGCCTCCTGGAAAAACTGAACCCGACGAAGTTGGTACTTGTTTTGCCGCTGAATCGCATTTGAGAGATTATCTTGCCCAAAACTTACACATAGTGGAAGAAGGATTGGAGCTTTACGTTGACGACGAAGGAAAAGACGGTGTTGAATATTCCATTGGCGTTGGTTTTATCGATATTCTAGCTGTGGATCAAAACGGGAAATTCGTTATAATCGAGCTGAAAGTTGCCCGTGGCCCAGATTATGCGCCTGCACAGGTGCTTCGATATAAGAACTGGGTAAAAATTAACCTTGCAAATGGGAAGCCTGTGAGGGGAATCATTATTGCCCAAAACATATCAGATAAAATTCGCTATGCCATCGCCAGTGATCCAGAGATACATGCAATGGAATATGAAATTTCATTGTCATTAAACCAAGTTGACAGGGTTGGACAAGGCATGTCTCTTTAAGGAATAGTTACTTATGTGGAATGATGTAGAAACAACTCAAGACCTATTGAATTTCGAGGTTATCGCAGATACGGCGGCCCAAATGATTAAAGACGGAAACGGCCAGCCTATCTCCATTGGAGTTTCAGGAAGCTGGGGAGCCGGTAAGTCATCTCTTGTTCAAATGATTGGTGAGTCAATCAAAAAACTTGATGGTGGAAAAAATTACATCTTTATCAATTTCAATGCATGGCTGTATCAGGGCTATGATGACGCTCGCATGGCTCTTCTCCAAAAAGTCGCTGACAAAATAATGGAGGAGGCGGAATCACGGAAAACCTGTGTCGTTAAGGCCAAAGAGTTTATCAAACGCATCAATTGGTTGAGAACCGCAAAATTTATGGCTCCGGTTGCCGCTGGAATCATTACCGGTGGTGCAGTTGCGGGTCCTATTGGATCTTTTATAGGTGCGGTCAGCGGTTTGTTAGGTCAAAGTGGAATGCCGAGCCAAGAGGACTTAAACAAGGTCAAGGAATCTTATAATCAGGTTGCTCCCGATTTGCATAAACTCCTAAATGAGAAAGAAGAAAAGTCTATTCCGAAGGAGATTGCAGCCCTGAGGTCACTATTCCAGGAGTTGCTGGAAGAACTCGAACTGACCCTGGTCGTTCTGGTCGATGATCTCGATCGGTGTTTACCTAACACGGCGATCTCCACACTTGAGGCAATGCGGTTGCTGCTGTTCATCCCTCAAACGGCATTTATCATTGCAGCTGACGAACAAATGATCCGTAATGCGGTGAGATCCCACTTTGGCAATATCGACCTCAGTGATGAACTTGTAACAAGTTACTTCGACAAGCTAATTCAGATTCCGCTCAGAGTCCCGCGTCTCGGAGCCAATGAGGTCAAGGGATATCTGATCTTGCTTTTAGCCGATCTCGCTCAACGACGCGGTCAAATCACACAGGAAGAGAAAGATAAAGGTCATGATGCAATCATGCGCGCTATCAAAAAATCATGGGCTGGCGGTCTAACCAAAAAGGTAATCGAAGACGCTTATGGTGGAGCAGCTTCAAAACTTGCTGTTCAAATCGACTTGGCGGACCAGCTCGCTAATATCATGGCAACCTCAGATCACATAGCAGGCAATCCGAGACTCATCAAGAGGTTTCTGAATAACCTTATTATTCGGGAATCAATTGCCAAAGCCCAAGAAATGAGTGTTTCTTTTGAAGAACTGGTCAAACTGCAGCTATTTGAAAGATGCGCACCTGCCGCCGCGTTTGAATATCTTGCCAAGCAAGTCGGTGACTGCGAGGATGGCAAACCAGAGTTCCTGAAGGAACTTGAAGGGAAAGTTGCCAAGGCAGAAGAACTCACATTTCTGCATGAGTCTTGGAGGGTTACATTTATTTCAGACTGGTTGAAATTAAGTCCACCGCTATCAGACATTGATCTGCGTCCTTTACTCTATTTGAGCAGGGACAAGGCAATATCTCTTGCCAGTTTTGATGAACTTTCTCCTGAAGGGAGAGAGTTGCTGACGGCCCTTTGTGAAGCCAAGGGGTGGATGCAACCTCTTATTACCAATATCACACAAATTGGAGCGATTGAGTCAGAAAAAATCCTTACTCGAATGAAAAGGAGAGCCAGAAACCAGCAATGGGAGTCTACCGTTATCATTCAAGCATTGCATCTCCCCAAAGCTTTTCCTGAATTGGCGACTTCTTTCATTGCCATGCTTGACGAAATACCCGCTAGGAAAAGACATCCGGCATTGATCCCTCTACTATCATCAGAAAGCTGGGCTAAGGAATTATTGTCCCGTTGGGAGACGGATGAAAACTCACCAACTCCAGTGAAAAACGCAATTAAGAGCAAAACAAGGAGTAAATAATGGGAACTTCCTCGTCAAGTTCAGGTCCCGGTTCTGGAGTCCCTTTTGATCCCCCTTGGCTAAGTTCTGTAGCTTCGGAAATTGGATCTCCTCTGGAGCAGATTTCCGGTGAACCTCCTGAATCAGGGCAAAATTCTCAGCAAACAGAACCTACAGTACAGCCTGTAGATGTTGCTCCTCCAAGACGATTTGGCAATGCACGGCGGCATCTTGGTGAATATGCAAGTAGTGGCAACAGGGCTTCTTTGAAGAAAGCCCTTGGGAGCTACTCCCGAAAAGGAATGGGGGGAGCTTCTAAAGTTGCCAGCCGAATGCGGACGTCAACTTCTGCTGGTGCAGGGCTTTTCAATTTCCTGCAAGGAGTTCGCGACAGTTCTGACACCAAAATCAGGGATTGGGTAAACCAGCTTACATCAAAGAATCTTTCGGCATATGAAGTTGCCGACGAAATCATTGATCAGGTAGTATCAAGTGGAGGCAGTCTTGAAGAGGAGTCTTGCAGGGATTCCATGGCCCAAGCCATGTCGGACCTCTTGACCATCGACCCCGATGTTGACTTGCTCAATATGGATAACGACAGCATTTGGACCGTGATGGAATTATTCATGGCCAACGAAGCTTTCAATCGGATCAACCTTGATATTGGCCAGCTTTTTGAAAGTGCCAAATATTCCCCAAGAGAAGCCGTCTCCAGAATGAATGATATGCGAGAGTATCTTAAATCCGAAATTTCAGCTCAAATACAAGAATTAAGAACAGAGACATCTAACCCGACCAAAGCAGAAATGAACAATTTGCTTCAAACGGCTATTAAGATCACTTTCGAAGTGTTCGAGGAGGAAGTATGAGGAAGATCATTTGTGCACCAGAAAATATCATCCCCCAGCAACTCGAGGAAGACACAAAGTATTTTTCGACATACTCGAATACTGGAAGAGAACATGTCGGATATTTCGGTTCTACCCTGATAAGGGATATTCAAAGAGTTGGTATCCGTCCTTCAGAAAAGGTATGGGATTTTAATACAATCGCTTTGGCTGTTGCGGCCGCCGACAATTCCCTGACAAGAAGCAACAGTGCAGATGGGTGGACACGACAAATAGAATTAACCGTTCACCTCTGTAATCCAGGTGCATGGGAACCTGTGAAGCAAAAATTAGAGAAAACATTAAGATTTCTTACAGGGGATTTTTGGTCTCTTAATCTCAAAGATGATGGAGTCAATCCTCCAAGAGCAAAAAGGCAGAAACGATACGATTGTGACTGTGTTTCTCTGCTGTCGGGCGGTGTTGATAGTTTAGTCGGAGCGATTGATCTGACAGCAAACGACCATAAACCGATATTCGTATCACAAGTTGTGAGAGGCGATGCTGAGACACAAAGAGCCTATGCTGGAAGGATCAGATCTGAAAGCCCTCATTTCCAATGGAGCCACAAGATTCATCCTCCCCAAGGGGAGTCCGAAGGTTCGACAAGAGGCCGCTCAATCGTTTTCTTTGCTTTTGCGGCTTTGGCTACGTCTGCAATCGAAGTTCAGCCCGGTTCCCCAGTTGACATATTTGTACCCGAAAATGGTTTTATCAGTTTGAATATCCCACTCAATTCAGGGCGCATGGGCAGTTTCAGCACTAAGACTTCACATCCTGTTTACTTGAAAGGAATTCAGAATATCTGGCATGCAGTAGGTATAAGTATAAATCTAATAATGCCTTATCAGTTCAAAACGAAAGGAGAGATACTTGCAGAATGTAAAAATCAACATCTATTGAAAGAATTGGTTTTTCAATCTGTGAGTTGTGGGAAATATCGAGTTTATAAAATGCAACATTGTGGCAGATGTGTTCCGTGCTTGGTTCGAAGAGCTGCGTTCAAACACTGGGGAGAAGTTGACGAAACATCCGGTGGTTATTATTCAGATCAACTTGATCGGATAAATCAAGGGAATCCCGACGATGTAGGGGCCGTTTCCAACGCTTGTTTAGTTGCTGAACAGTCAGGTATTCAGCGATTGATCTCTGGAAACTTGTCTTTTGCCGACCAGGAACGAAATGACTTCGAAGGAGTTTTTTCACGAGGGCTTAACGAGGTCGGAGAACTGTTACGGGAAAAAGGGGTGATATGATCGATCTACATTCACACCTTGATTTATACCCCAACGCACTCGATATCCTCGCCCGGGTCAATAATGAAAACCATTTCACACTGGCTGTTACAACGAGTCCAAGGGCATGGGTAGCGACCTCACAAGTTTTTAAGGGATACAATAACATCAAGGTCGCTCTCGGTTTGCATCCGGAAGTCGCTGACCAAAAGTTCAATGAACTGGACCTTCTGTTAACTTCGATCCACAATACTGATTTCGTCGGAGAGGTTGGGATCGATGGCTCTGAGAGGTATTCAAAGACATTAGGCAAACAGGAACTGATTTTTGATAGCACTATCCGAGAATGTGAAAGAGCCGGTGGTCGAATCATCAGTATTCATTCGAGAGGAGCCGCTTCCAAGATATTGTCAATCATCAGAAAGTACCCGAATTGTGGCATTCAGATAATGCACTGGTTTTCTGGATCGATTACCGAATTGAAAGAAGCCGTCGAAATGAGGTGTTACTTCAGTGTCAATTCACTAATGCTCAAAAGCAAAAAAGGCAAAGACTTGGTTTCAAGAATCCCTTCCGAATTGGTGCTGCCGGAGTCAGATGGACCTTTTGCCATTCTGAACGGTAAGCCTATTATGCCTTGGGAAGCAATCGATGTATGCTTTGACTTGAGTGACATCTGGAATATTTCTTGTCAAGAAGCGAAGGTGAAGGTTATGGAAAACTTTGATGCACTTGTAAAAGCTGGTAAATAGTTATGTCTAAAAGGAACATCAAAATCAGAAGCCAAGGATGACTGCTTGAGCAGCTTGACGATGATACCCTGGGCAACCCTTAATTGTTGAGATGGAATAATAGATAAAACAATGAAATCCCTATACCGTCACAAACGAAGCGGCGACATCTTCGCCATTGAGACCGATGAGGCCGGGCATGTCCGGTCCACCAGCGGCCCCTTGTTCAGTGATGATTTGGACCCTAAATTTCTCGACTATGACGAGTATTGGAACACGGAGATCCAGGCCAAAATAGATGATTTCGTTCGAATCACTAAGGCCGATTACCTTGAAATACTTAGGCAGAACGGTTTTATTACTGATTTTAATCAAAAGCACTTGTTTTGAATAAGGTTATTCCGGTTGCGAAATATTTTTGACCAATATGATCAGGCAGAGAACAAGCTGACCCATGCTTTGATCTCAACGCTCCATCATGAACCCAAACTCATAAGACCTTTCTTGAGTTGGCTTAAAGTCAAAAATATTCCACCTCTCAAAGACATTGATATTGGCATTCAAAGTCTCCCAGGCCAGGAACAATCGCCTATTCTGGAAAACCAAAATAGCGTGCCGGATGCCTATTTTTGTAACAATGAATCATGGGCTGTTATTATTGAATCTAAAGTCCAAGCCGGTATTTCAAATAACCAACTTAGGCGGCACCAGAACAAAGCCAAAAGCTATGGGTATGACAACAATGCTGTTGTCGTGATAGCTGTCAATGCCCCCAAGACACATCTGGCGAGAGTGATATATGTTACATGGAAACAAGTCTATAAGTGGTTTGTCAACAAAGCAGGTATATCGTCATGGGCCACTTGTTTTGTTGATTACATGGAAATATATGAATCAAAAATGCTGGCTCAGAATTATAATATTAAGGGGACCATGACAATGTTTTCAGGATTTCACTTTTCAAAAGAAAACCCATATACCTATCGGGAAGGGAAGCGGCAGATCAAGGTTTTGGGTGAGGAGTTTCGGAAGAAAAAACGTCTGGTCAAGGGCCTTGGAATAGACCCCAAAGGCGATGGACGTCCGGCAATAACACGTGGAGGAGAAGGTGCGGTTTGGGATTTCATTCCATTAATATTCGCAAAAGGCGCAGCATTCACTTCATATCCTCATGCTACATTTGGGGTTTGGCCTAAAGTTGCCATCGTTGCCATCACTGTCCCTCACTGTATAAGAGGTGGTTTCAAAAATAAGCTCAAAGATATAGGCATCGATGGTTTCAAAGACTTGCTGAAAGAAATTGAAAAGAATCTTCGTGGGCCGATCAAAAAGGCCCCGGGCACAAAACCTTTAGTTTATGTTGTCCAGAGACATTACAAATCGCAGCGCTCGTCTCCTGAAACGGACGGACGTATTGAAGTAGATTTACGTACACTTATAGATATTCCGAATTCTACTTTGAAACATCAACCAATGTGGGCTGAGGCTATTTATGAGATACTAATTAATAAAAAGACTAATATTCAGTTCGGAATAGAACCGAGATTTCCTTATACTGCCAAATGTATGCAGTCTGAAAAAGCAGTTGAAGTTATGGTAGATGCTTGGATCGCAATGAAGCCCCTAATCGAATTTGCTAGAGGTTAGATCGTGGGACGGGGCAATAGTAATAACAAAACCTGACCACAGCCAAGGATACTCAGGTATTGTTGGCCTATCCCTGACTGAGTCGTCATTGTGCGTAACAGAGATATATCATGTGGCACACAAACACTGGAGATCGAACATTAGAAGGAGCTGAGGCAAAACTCTTTGCTGCAGCACTCTGGGACTGCGCTACGATTCTTGAGGAGTCTGATGGCGAGTGTTTTCTGGGCCCTCCGGCCTTTGACCGTATGACCTACGGCCAGAAAGCCGCTGTGTTGTCAATTATTGGCAAGGGGCTATTGGATCCCAAAGAGCCGATTTGCGAGCTCACTGCCGCTGTGGAGAGTGCCATTGCCGCAGTATTCGAGTATATCAAGGAAGAGGTGGCCGCTGAAATCGATGACCCAGAAATGAAAAGCGATTGGCGTAAAATGATCCTATCCGCCCGAAAGGAGTCCGACGGCGAAGATTTGCCAGATGAAGGCTGCGATGACCATGAGGAATGGCTCATTCAGGTCGAGGAATTATCCTACCTAATCCTCTGGGACTATGATTTTGAGGATGAGGATCTGTATGTGGATATGCCGCCTGAGGATTCCAGCCGGTTCAAAGAGTTTATGCGGATCAAGGACGATTATTTCGTTGAAATACCAGATGATCTGGATGAGGCAGCAATTGGAACCGCAGTATCCCAATTAAAAGCTCTTTGTGGGGAGATTTGTGAGGAATAAATAAGGTGGACGATATGACAGCAGTTGATGTTAATGATTTCGGCCAAGAAAAACAGTGTATATATAATGGAGAACGTTATTCCGTTAGAGAGAATGGAGCGGTGTTTCGTCATCAGCCAGAAGGCAAACGTGCACGCCCCAATGACAATAAGTGGACATTTGGCAAAGTAGGAGATAAAGGCTATTTATATATAGCAGGGGTTCAGGTTCATCGAATTGTGGCCACAGCTTTTCACGGGGACCCACATGACCCGAAATATGTGGTAGATCACATTGATTCAAACCGTAGTAATAACCGCCCTGAAAATTTGAGATGGCTCACTCGTTTAGAGAATGCACTTAAAAATCCAGCTACTCGAAAAAAGATTGAATATCTTTGCGGTAGTATTGAAGCGTTCCTTGAAAATCCTTCAATGTTAAATGAACTTCAAGGCGAACCAAACTTAAAATGGATGCGAACGGTAACGCCTGAGGAAGCAAAAAATTGTAAACAGCGCATGGATATTTGGGCAAGTAAGGAATCGCGTGGATCAACAGATGAAACCATTCGTAAAAGTTCTTTCGGTGAAAGAGTTTATAAACCACTACAGAAATGGGAAGTTGGTCTTGATGGAGAGCCAGGGCTAGAGTTGTCCTTAACACCGTGGTGTGCGCAATATATGTGGAGAGCAGAAGCTCGTTTCCCTAGTTGCCCTCAAGATTTTGGAACTGACCCTCTTAACGATTACTTTCAAAATCTAAAAGTTGGTGCGGTATTGGCAATTATTGATAGTGATTTTGATGATATTTGTCCCAAGCTAAAAGTGCTTGAATTTGTAATCCTTAAGGATAATCGATTAATTTTAGTAATAAGTGAAAGACCAGATAATAAGTGGTCAATTATAGGAATTGAGCTTGATGAGAAATCAAAACATTTTATACACTTTAAACTCGGAACCTATTCTAGTAAAAGTGAAGCTGATGAAGCATTTTGCATCAAAAAAGAATCAATAGACTCTTGGTCAGATGGCTATTCTGGTTTAGATGACCCCACATTATAAACCCATAGCCAGAAAATCTGCGAGAACTAAAGTCCGTGGTTCCTTGGTCAGTGGTGTCGACACACGGATGGTACATCCGAGTGTCGATGGTTTAAGGTAAGATTTATCTGTTAATATAAGCTGTTATGTGGAAACAAGTTGAAAATAAGACACTTTTTGGTTTTTTTTATACGACTCACTTTGCAACAGACGTGCAACAAATCCAGGGGCTTAATTTTACGCCTAAAATGGAAGATTTTAAATAGGTTACAATCCACATCGACAATCGGAAATCCGTGAATCGGCGGTTCACCCACAAACGGAATGTCTCTAAATCATCCTTAGGAAGATATTATTTGACCGTGCAATATCTTTTTGTGAAAATAATGGTATCATAAACAGAATGGTGTATCTTAAAGCCGTTTAAAAGGACATTATTAGATTAAGGATCGACTTTGCGATACCAAGATATTCAGGACGAAACGAATGAACCACAACCACCACATCGTTTTTTCGACTCCCTTTTATTTCCAGCCAACCTGACCGGTTTGGGGCATATTGCCATATACACGGTGTGCTTTCTGTTTCTGACTTTGGTTCGGTCCGCGATGATCGGCTATGCCGGTATTGCCGTGGGTTTTATCGGCTTGATTGTAACGATTGAGATGATAGGTTATTTGTATCATTGTATTCGGGAAAGCGCCTCAGGGGCCATCTCCGCACCGGACAGTATGCTCACTGATTCCCTTGATATCGGTGGGGTTTCCGCAACATTGGGCGGATATTTTAGTCTGCAGGGTCAATATCTTAGTATGATCATCCCGGCTTTAGTTTGTTTTCTGCCAGCTCTTTTGTATCAAATGTTTACGGAGCGGTTCGATCATATTTTTGTAATCCTATTGATTGCCGGAACATTTTATTTTCCGATGCTGCTTATGGCGGTTGTTATCTTTGATTCATCGTCTGGCTACAACCCATTTATCCACATGGTTTCAATTGTCTGCACATTCTTTTCTTATTGTCTACTGGTCATTCAAGTATCACTTGTCATCGCTGGCGGGGTCTTTTTAATCTTTCTTTTTCAAAGCTCAATGATTGGATGCATCATTCTGTTTCCGGTTCAGTTGTATCTTGTCATGATAATGATGCATCTATTGGGCCGATTTTACTATTTGAATCAAGACAAACTTAAATGGGATGTTTAGCATCGAAAATAATTCGACTCCGATACATGTTATTTAAAATCCCCTAACTTGGGAACATGAATAAGATGGTTGCAGTCAGTGCATTTTATGGTTTTATCTTCAAATCTAATTGGGACGTGAATTATTTGCCCGCATTCACATAAAACACTCGTGGTTTCTTCCGCTTCACCAATATCAACAGTATTGACAAGTTCTCTTTCTTTTTCTATTAAAGATTCTTCTCGCTGTTGCTCTTGTTGCTGCTGCTTCATTTTTTCCTGTCGTTTTACACTCCACGAGTCTTTCCAAGCTAAATCTTCGTCCGGATTTTCACCCTTGATCCACTGCCACAATGTAATATCACCGATTCCATCACCGACAAATGGAATCTTTAAGAAAAGCAATGCCAGTAATGTCCCAAAGATCAGGGACAATGGATGTAAGATTGCAGCCACAGCCCACCCAAGAGCCAAGCAGAACAGTATATCGATTATGAGCCACACGATGACTGACCATAAACCGCTAAATGAAAATGACCGAAAGGGAGGGATGAAGATAAAACAATCCACACTATTTAACGGACAAAAAATCAGAAACATACCAGCGAGACAGTGAACCAGCCAGGTTAAGAGCCAAATCGTATCTTCGCCAAAAATAACTATCATGCCAAGTCCAAGAGCCGTCGACAGCACAAGGGTGATCAAATATAAGATATTCCCGATTTTTGAGCATACCGCTTTTCCAAACGTCCACAGTACAAAGAATGTGCCGATCATATAAAGCAATATAACTAATCCGGAAATGTCGAAAAAAAACGAAAATAGCATGCTTCGAGGTTCAGGCATCGGACCTTCTACTGCCATAACGAAAGCACCAACCACGATCGCGGGAAATAACAGATAAGCCAACCATGGGCGGTATTCAATACAATGGTCGCTGGAGTAGAAGACAAACATAATTGCTGGCAATTCCTCCTAAAGCAAAGCGGTATTATTGCATCTCCCGAGATTCATTAAGAATTCTTTCGCGCATCTGCGAAGCACGGCTGGAATTATTAATCGCGGATTCATAGGAAATTTCGCCGGCCTGATATAAGTCATAGAGGGAGTCGTCCATGGTATGCATCCCTTTTCTTCGGCCGGTCTGGATCACCGAAACCAGTTGATGGAATTCATGTTCCCGGATATGCCTTTGTGCAGGTGCCTCCACCAGCAAAAACTCTGTTGCCAAAACGCGGTTTTTCTTATTCGCTGTCGGAATCAGTCGCTGGGCCAAAACCCCCTTAAGACAATTGGCCAGTTGTGCCACAATCTGCGGCTGCTGAGTGTCCGGAAAAATCGATACGATTCGTTCAATCGTCTGAAACGCATTCGGCGTATGGCAGGTCGCAATCACCAAGTGCCCCGTTTCCGCCGCGGTCAATGCCGTCGCTGTCGTATCCAAATCCCGCATTTCACCCACACAGATCACATCGGGGTCCTGCCGAAGCACATGGATCAACGCACTGCCAAACGACTTGACGTCCGTATAGAGTTCCTGTTGGACGATAATCGCTTTCTTTTGAGAATGCACATACTCCACCGGATCTTCAACCGTGATAATCTTGCAGCGCCGCTCACTGTTGATTAAATCGATCATAAAATTCAGTGTTGTCGTCTTGCCGCTGCCGGTCGGACCAGTGATCAGAACAAGCCCGCTCGCCATTCGCGACAGATCCTCAAGCTCTTCCGGCAAAGACAGTTCTTCGCGGGTGCGTATCTGGTCCATTACCGGACGAAGGGCCATCTCGGGATTGTGCGACTGGTAATAAATCGATACACGAAACCGCCCGAAACTTTCTTCAAACACACTGCAGCAGATCTGCCAGTCCCGTTCAAACACTTTAATCTGTTCAGCATTCAGAAGGCCGTAGCACATCCGCTTGGTATCGTCGCGGGACAGCGGCGGAGAATCGGCCAGGATGACTTCCCCGTTGATTCGAAACAACGGCGGCAGCCCTGCAACAATATGAATATCCGACGCATTGGAGCGGCGTGCCAGCGCAAGAATCTTTTGCATTTCATTCGTAATTTTCATCGCTTACCTCAAACCCAATCGACTGAATAATCTTCCCAAAAAACCTTCTTTTGCATACCGGAGTGCATCCTTGGCATCATCAAAATGCGGATGCAGATGCAGGGATTGTTCCAACGAGGTGACGGCCTGCGAAAACCCCAGCCGCGACTGGCAGTATCCCAGTTCATACCATGCCAGGGCGGACTTGGGAAACAGCCGAACCGCTTCCTGCAAATATTCAACCGCAGCTGAATAGCGTCCGTATCTTCGCAGCAGACGCCCCGCCTCAAAACGGATTAAGTCCGATTCATCGTCTGACAAGGCCAGCGCCTTGCTCAGGCAGTTATCCGCAACGCGGCTTTTACTTTGAAGCAATACCTCCGCTCGTGCCAGCCATATCCGCGGTCCGACATGATCTTTTGAAATCGAGTTATCCGAATACGCTTTTGCCTTGTCGAATTTGGCATCCCGCAGACACGCCACGGCCTTGGCGGCCAGCAGTTCCGGATGCTCCGGGAACGACTCCAACGCCTTGTCCGCCCAGACCATCGCCTCTGGGTACTCGCCCAACTCAATCAGCATCCAGATCTGACCAGCCCAGCCGTCAAAAAATGAGCTGTTCGCTTCCAACGCTCTGGAATAGTTTCGCAGGGCCAGCTCAAAATCGCTGTGCAGAAAACACTGGACGGCCCGCTGATGAAAATACACCGCATCGCGGACGGACTCCCCGTTGCCGGACGGCTTCCGCGAGCCGGACGAATCATCAAATTCAAGATTGGTAAACCGCTTCATTCAATAACCTGTATAAACCCGCGGCGGCGAAGCGGCATCCACCGCAAAAACGCCTTCGCTACGATCTGTTCCTGGCCGACAACGCACACTTCAATTGCCTGAGATTCAGTATAACCGGTTCCCCGGTATTGAGCACTAATAAAATAGGACCCCTGCGGAACCACCGTTGAAAATTTTTGCCGGCGGAGCCAGGTCGGAAGCGGATACTGCTCGGCATCCAGCAGTTGGTCATTGACAACAAACCGGTCATTTTCGATAGCGACCGTATCGCCGGTGAGCCCGATGACCTGTGCATACGCTGTATTGGTCCGTCTTCCAAGTCCATGATTGGCCACATTTTCAAGCCGTACGAGGACAAAACAGCCGCGCGTAATCTCTTCGGGGTCGGTCCGGCTGACAAGTCCCAGTAGAAAATCGCCCTGATGAACCTGGGCATAAGGCACATTGATGACCGAATACCCGCCGCGCAGATTAAAGAAAACGACACGCCCCAACGCCTGGTACAAAACAAAATAAATAAACAGAATGATCAGGTAGCCCGCCATGCGATAATTAAATTGATGATACTCGGCCAGTAAGGCGCTGTGTACTGCAATCCACACATGAATTCCTATCGCCAGACCGAGAACGATCAATCCCAATGGCGAGCCGAACAGAAAAAGACCCGTAAGCAGCATTATCAGCCATGCAACCACCCACCACCGAATCGTATGAAAACGTCTTTGGACCGCATGTGCCAAGCCGGGAATCAATGAAAGAAAAGCCCCGAAAAAGGCAACACGGGATGCTCCGTCGATCCACTCCGGAAAATGATGTTCATGGAGATTGCCAGCGGTTCTCTTCGAGGCCGGTTTTAATTTGCGCAGTTGGCGAAACAATCCCCGAATCGGCTTTTTCCAGCCGGACATACGCGGGGGATGCACGTCAATCGGTTCAGCCGCGGCTGCCAGCACCGAACCGCAGCGCATGCACGTGTCCAATCCGGGCATGTTTTCAAATTCACAGCGTTGACAACGCATCAGCCCTCTCAGTCGTCACTATGGAGTTCCTGCTTCAGATCGATCCGGTTCTTTTCTTCCGGCTCATAATACTCACTGGTCAGCTTCTGGTCCTTGACCGTGCCGATGATCTGCGCCAGCCATTTGGCATATTCCATGCAGTTCTTGCCCTTGGCCCCTTTGACATGCACCCGCACCTCGCCGGTTTTTGAGATCGTAATTTCAATATCGTGTTGTGCCATGGTCTAATCCACCCATCTGCGAACGTGAACCCGGATCGTCCCGTCCTCGGTTACATCTTCATTGACCGTCTGAAAATTATGCTTTTTCAATTCCGTCACGGTCCGGTTGTAAATGAAACACTGTGATACCTTCTGCGAAAACTGCTCGGCCATCTGCTTGAGTTCTGTCTGCGAGTACCCCTTGCCGCTGGCACAGATCTTACAGTGGCCCCTGGCGTCACGGGTTACTTTCAGCGTGATCCCATCCTTGGTCAGCACGAGTTCCTTGCCGGAGGCCACACTCTCGGCCAGCACCTGGCTTTCTTCCAGTTCCACCTCGACCTGCTGTTCGGTGGCTCGCTCTTCCTCATGTAGACCTTCGCGCACCTTCTCGCTGACATTGAGGCCCAACCCCGCCGCGGCCGCCGTCACCGCCGCCGCGATCAACGGCCAGCTTCCGATTACCACCGGTGTTAAGATAATCACAACTCCCATAGTTTACCCCTTCACACATTATGATTGCATCTATTCCACCCAGCGTCGCACATGGACACGGATGGTTCCGTCTTCGGTCACTTCTTCGTTGATCATCTGAAAATTCTTGTTCTTGAGTTCCGATACCGTCCGATGATAGACAAAACACTGTGTCAGTTTCTGCGTAAATTCTTGCGCCAGCCGTTTCAACTCTGCCTTGCTGTATCCGACTCCCTCTGCACAGACCTTACAGCGGCCACGGGCATCACGGGTGACTTTGATCGTAACGCCGTCTTTGGTCAGAACCAGTTCCTTACCGGCGGCCACCTGTGATGCCAGCACTTCGCTGTTTTCCAGTTCTACTTCCACGGCCTGATTGGTATCGACCTGATTTTCCTGACATGCCTCTTTCAGGGCTTCATTGACGGTCATTCCCAGTCCGGCCGCTGCCGCAGCCACCGCTGCCGTAATAATCGGCCAACTGGCGATAATCACCGGTGTAAGAATAATCACGGTACTCATTCTGATGCCTTAAAATTATAGTTCCAATTTTCGTTTATCCGATCCCGGCTCATTCATAATGGCAGGGCTGGTTGCCAGACGGGTCCTTCCCTGTGCCCAGTCCCGAAGATGATCCATATCCTCGCTCATTGTTTTCGACAACGGCACCGTCTGCTGGATCGCACTGAGGATATCGTCGGTCGTCAGGGGTTTATTTTCATAAAATGTATCAAACATCGCGCTGACAACGGCTTCTTCGATTTCCGCTCCGCTGTATCCGGAAGAAGAAAGAGACAGTTTTTCGAGATCAAACTTGGCGGGATCAAATTTCCGCTTTGTCAGATGAACCTTGAAAATATCCTTCCGCTCAGAGATACACGGCAGGTCAACAAAAAAGATTTCATCAAATCGCCCCTTTCGCAGCAGTTCCGGCGGCAGAGCACTCACATCGTTGGCCGTCGCCACAACAAAAACCGGCTTGGTCTTTTCGGACATCCACGTCAGAAACGTCCCAAACACGCGGGCACTGGTGCCGCCGTCGGTGCTTCCGCCGCTGGAGCGTGAACCCCGAAATGCTTTATCGATCTCATCCAGCCATAAAATCGCCGGTGACACGGATTCAGCCACCTTGATCACGCGGCGAACATTTTCTTCAGACGACCCGACCAGACTGCCGAACACACGCCCGATATCAAACCGCAGCAGCGGCAACTGCCAGACATTGCTGACGGCCTTGGCCATTAAGCTTTTTCCGCACCCCTGCACCCCCAGCAGCAGCACACCCTTGGGGGCCGGCAGCCCATAAGCCCGGGCTCTGTCTGTAAATGCGGCGGTTCGTTTTTTGAGCCAGCCCTTAAGCTCGTCCAGCCCCCCGACAGAATTGATGTCTTCCTGAGCATCATAATATTCCAGCATCCCGCTCTTGCGGATAATCTGCTTCTTTTCAGAGTTGATGACTTCAACACTGGAGGCATTGAGAGAGCGATTCTGAACCAGCGTTTTGGCCAGTACATTTTCCGCCTCCGACAGGGTCAGGCCGAGCATCGCATGAATGACCTGCTCCCGTACCGGATCTTTGAGTTCAACTTTCAGCTTTGGATTATCTTTGATCTCTTCAATAATTCGATCCAGAAGAATTCGAAAATCATTTTCTGAGGGCAAATCGTAATCATAGAGTGTCAGGTCTTTTTCCAGGTCCGGCGGCATTTGGAACGTCGGGCTGACGATCACGATCGTCTTATACGTATTCTTCAGGGATTCGGCGATTTCACGCATTCTTCGAATGACAGACATGTTCTGCCCTTTGAGGAACGGGTGGAAATCCTTGAAGACATACAAAGCCGGTTCGACATGCTCGATCACCGTGTCGAGTGCTACCAGCGGGTCCTGTGAAGCGGTATCTTTCTGCTTTTGCGACTGAATCGAGGTGCCCGCCGGAACAAGGCCCATCGTAATGGACCACTCAAAGACCTTTTTATTCAAACGCGAGGCGATCTGCTTGACCTCTTTGATGACCCGCTGCTCCTCCCAGCTAACCACATAGATCAGGGGATACCGCGCGCGGATCAGAATCTCCAGATCGCTCTGTTTCCGGGCTTTCGGCAAATTAGTTGTGACGGGCTCAATGATCTTCTCATCCGGCATGATCGTGGTTCTCCTGTACTTGAATAATAGCTGTATCGGGCTGTTCCAGCCCTGCGGCGACTTCGGCCAACTGCTCATCGGGGGCGACAAACACCACCCGCCCATCCGGCAGTATACGAATCTCAAAATCCCCAACTTTTCGCTGATACGGCTTACGCATTATATTATAAGATGACCTTTAGAGCTAATTGTTTCACAATTTCCAGCATTTTTCGCTTTTCGCTGTCCTGAATATACCCGGCCGGACACATCCCTGCCGGTAACGGCGGAATATAATCAAATTTCAAGCTAACCTTTGCATCCGGCATCTGTTCGGCGATCCACTCCAGTACAGGACGGCCGCAACAGTCAATATGCCCCGGCATGGCCACATGGCGGATAATAAGCTCAGTTTGTTGAACTGCCCAAAGCAGATTTTCCTGTACAACCTCAACATAGTCCGAAGCACCCAGCATTTTTTTGGCGCAATCGCTGTTTCCGCACTTAAAATCCGCCAAATAAACGTCAACCAATCCTTCCAAAGCATCCCGAACCGGTTGCCTGTAATACATACTCGAGTTCCAGACAATCCGTGTCTTCTGTGGAATCCGTTCCAGTAACTCCAAAATGCCATAAATGCTTACCGCCGGTTCCCCGCCCAGCAGATTCAGATTTTTCGCGCCTTGCTCTCGCCGAAGTTGAATTTGCCGGACCAGATCGCCCGTTTCAATGGTCGGAACGACCATCGGCTGATCGTTCCACTCCGCCACCGAGCAGAAACCGCATTTCAAGTTGCATCCGGCGAAATAAACCTGATGCGATGGAACCAGTTCCGACTCCTCGGTCAGATTGACCATCTCCCGAAAACAATATCCCTTGGCATCCAGCCCGCACACGCCGGTCTCGCCTTCAAGGCGATTGACGCCGCACTCATGCGGGCACAACCGACAGCACCCCAATTGATCATAAATGATTGCTTTTCTTTGTCGTATTAAATTATAGCATTCAGGATTCACAAATCATCTAATCGAGGTCAGCAAAACGGCTGTTCTGCGTATTTTCACTTGCAGTCTTCGCTCGGTTCGAGCCAATTTTCCACATCAGTTTCGTATAACCATATCCAACCGGCGCTCCCAGAATCCAAACCAGCATCACCGGCTGTGAGAGTGACATCAAAATACCAATGGCAATCAGGATCCAGATAAGATATTTCGTTTCAAGTGTTGCAAAAAACATAAAGAATCGACGCCTGCGAAAAAGAATTCCAAATGTTCCAAGCATGCCGTAAATACAAGCATTTGCACCAACTGCAACTGATCCAGAGCCCATCAGGGTTGTTAAGAGTATCCATGCCAAGCCACAAATACCGGAAACCACAACCCACAAGAAGATAAAAGACATCGTTCGCCATTGTCGTTCGATCATGCTTCCTAAAAAGAGAACAGCCAGCCCATTGAACACCAACTGCATGGGTTCAGGACTGACCAGTGAGTATGTCACTATTTGCCATATCATTCCCCGTGTCAGACCTTGTTTCGACAAACCAAATAAATCGATGACAAAGCCCCCTGTAAATATGGTAAGAAGAAGACTCATGACCATTAAAACCAAAATCACCGTTACGGCGGGAGTAAACAGCTTGGATGGCGATGGCATCTGAAATCGAACCTGCTGCGGATAGTCGCTCATTTTCACTCCTAAAGTCATTGTTTGGTTGAAGTTAACCCATTATATCCTCTTCACTAAATTTCGTCAAAGAAAAAACTCCATTTGCACATATCCAGATGCCCAGTGTCTTGTATTCTCCTGTGTCATTTTTCTTTGCGTGGCTTCAATGTCGGCATGGACATTCATTTCCTTTTTATTTATAATTCCGTTCAGTTGCAGAAAAATAATGCATTTAAGGTGATGAAAATGAGAACTCGACCTTGGACGATGCTGCTGATGATGATGGCAGGATGGCTAAACAGACATCAGCAGGATGTGATCGAGTACCTCAGGGAAGAGAACAAGATCTTACGGGAAAAACTGGGCACAAAACGGATTATCCTCAACGATAATCAACGGATGCGGCTGGCTCGACTGGGCAAGCGTATCGGCAGGAAGGTCCTCTCTGAAGCCTGTAGTGTCTTCTCCCCTGACACAATCCTCATGTGGCACAGAAAGCTCATCGCCTCGAAATATGATGGCTCAGGTAATCGTAAGGGAGGTAAAAAACGCATCACTCCTGAACTGGAAGACCTCATTATTATGTTTGCCCGTAAGAACAAGACATGGGGTTCCAGACGGATCAAGGGAGCATTGAAGCACTTGGGTTTCAATATCTGCCATACCACGATTGATAAGGTTCTTAAACGAAATGGCTATAACCCCAGTCCAGACCGTGACAGAAAGACCCTTTGGGCGGAGTTCCTAAGGACTCACTGGGAATCCCTCGCGGCTATTGACTTCTTTACCACGGAAATCTACACATGGGCAGGATTGACCCGATACTATGTCCTGGTAACGATCGACTATGCCACAAGAAAAGTAGAAGTTGTTGGTATATCCCACCAGCCCAATGGAAATTGGATGAAGCAGATGGCTCGCAACCTGACAGACCCCCTGTCGGGCTTCCTGAGAGACAAAAAGTATCTTATCCATGATCGGGACCCCCTCTTCACTAAAGAGTTCAGGCATATTCTCAAAGACTCGGGCGTCAAGCCCATCCGCACCCTGCCGATGGCTCCTCATTTGAATTGCATGATTGAGCGATTTGTTCGAAGTATCAAGAGTGAGTGCATCAATAGAATGCTCATCTTTGGAGAACGTCATCTGGAGTATATCGTGACCGAGTACATGGAGCACTATAACCATGAACGCCCCCATCAGGGTCTGGACGATGAGATGATCGAACCCCCTCCTCAGGGGACGGGTGAGATCGTCTGCCGGGAGCGTCTTGGCGGACTCCTGAAATACTACAGGAGGGCTGCATGAGATGTAAGATGAGCAACTTTACACTTCTGGGAAGCCCCCTATTGATTCTGGAGCGTGGCGAAGGAAAAAGTGAACACAAATGGATACAAAAATTCATTTTGAATGAGCTCGCGTGGGAGGAATTTCTTGGCTCAAAAACCAAGATAAAGGTTAATCCAAGTCATGAATCTGCAACAGAACTTGCAACAGCGATGCACTTTTGAGCTACTGTTGGCGTTCGGCTGAGCTTCGGTTGGCGTCGTAAGTCTTTACAGTGTCGTTGTTAACCGTTTAATTACAAATACTTACGAAACCCCGGACCGCACTGAAAATCCGTGTGTCGGCGGTTCACCTTACGGCGCCGTTCAGGTACAACGCTACACATATCAGACATCAAAAGGTGGGCGTGCTTATGTTCCCTTGGAAGAAGACAGCCGCATGGTTCTCAACTCGACGCCGCGTTACGCCCAGATTGT
>JAOUFG010000127.1 GCA_029858345.1 Phycisphaerae bacterium | reverse complement strand
AGCAATCTCTTCGAGTAACTGCGATATGACAACATCTTTATCGTCCATAAATCATGGAATAGCAGATAGTTGTGTATCGCGCAAGTCTTTTTTGTGAATTTTTCAAAAATAATTGTGAATGGTTACATAAAATCCATCAATGGTTAGATTTCTGACAACATGGCCGTCGCCATCAAAATTCCCCCAAAATTCAGTTCCATCCCAACCTGAATCAGAGTCTATATCCGGTGCAATTGCGGCGGAAGTATAAGTTCTACCCGAAAGATTGATATCAGTCATGAGCTTAGTATGAACACCACTTTCCCAATAGGACGAATTGCTTGCAAATTCATCGAAGTCTGCCAAATCCTCAATTAGATATGGATACTGTGCAGAGCCATCGGTTAGCGGTTCAGTGCCTACTCCCATGTCCCCTCCGAACCCCCAAACCGGCGTACAGAAAACGGTTGATACGATGATTGAAAAAAGAAGTCCCTGCCTCATTCTAAATTCTCCCTGTATTACATTTACTTGATTTTCCAGCAGCCCGATAATCCTCGCCGCAGTTGTTCCCATTTTACAAAAATCGCCTAAATCTGTCAAGAAATTTCCGTTTCCCTTTCGCCCCGTTGGGGCTTGGGGGATGGGAGCATTCTCTGTCCGGGGGCTTCCACACCCCGGCTACTAACCTATCGGGCCTTCGGCCCTATGCCCGCTTCATTACTGGCGCGGCTCTGAACTGCCATGAAAAACCCTGTAAATCCTGTCAAAAAATTGTTCACAGCTTGCGTTTTGGGGCGTTTGTATTTATGATGATGAGCGATATTTTCGAACTTGTTTTGAGACTTTACAATCGTGACCGGAACTCAGCAGGCATCTTCGGCCGGTCTGATCGAGGCGGCTCGAACGGACAAATCGGCGTTTTCGGCCCTGTTTCGTCAGCATTACGACGAAATCTATCGCTATTGCGCCCGCCGGCTGCCGGACCGGGGCACCGCTGAAGATGTCACGAGCCAGGTGTTTTTGAAGATGGTCAGAAATTTTGACAATTTTACGGGGGACGAAACCGGGTTTCGCTGCTGGCTGTTCCGGATTGCCTGCAACGAAGTCAACTCTTTCTATAGAACATCCGCCAGGCACAGCAGGGCCATGGACAAACTCCGGCAGCAAGCCAAGGAACCCCGGCAGACGCCCGAAGAAAAAATTGATGATGAGAACCAGGCCAAAATCGATTTTTTGAGAACGGCCCTCGGTCAATTGAAATCCGACCATCAGGACATCGTAACACTTCGGTACTTTCAGGGCCTCAACAGTGAACAGATCGGCGAGGTGATGCATATGAATCCGGCCACGGTCCGAAGCCAGCTCAGTCGATCGTTGAAAAAGTTAAAAAAACTGTACCGTCTCCGCCAACAGCAAACCGCTGAGGAGCTATTCGATTATGAGTAACGACGAGAAAAAATTCGAACACTACGTCAATTCGCTCCGGTTCGACGACGCCCCTTCAAAGGAGCATCAGGATAAACTGGAGCAGCAGCTTCTGGAAGCGTATGACCAACGGCAGCCCGCCGGCGATGCCGTCGAGCCGGTTTCGCTTTACATGCGCAAGCTGTCCATCGCCGCCGGCTTTCTCATCGCGTGCGGCGTCCTGTTCTGGGGCATCGACAAGGCATTCATCACCCGGCCCCATCCGGACTTCATCGCCAATCACCCGGAACGCGACACATTGGAACAGATCATTGAGAATGAACAGGCCGCCGGCGCCGAGCGGAAAAACCTCATCGCCGAAATGAGCGACATCTGGAAAATGATCCGCAACGAAGACGCCGATGCGCTGGTTTCGGTTCTGGGGTCCGACAGCATCGCCCGTTCGGTGCGTCTGTGGGCCGCCGGTCACCTGGGGCAGTTCGGCAATCAACAAGCCCTGGACATGCTCGACAGTGCAATCCTGAATCTCGGCGTTACCGACCCCAACGACCCGCTGAAAGTCGCCGCGTCTGAAATCCGAAAACGTCTGAATCTGCCGGAAATGCAGGCGCCTGCAAAATCGGAAACGCCGTCACTGGAATCGCTGGATGAATAAAAAATGAAACACCGGCCGAGACCCCCACAGTGTTCGACCGGTGTTTGCTGTTATCGGTTGTGCCCTTTCGTACCAGACCATAAGAACCACCGATACCTAAAGACAGGCATTGACGCCTTGTGCGACAACGCGGTGATCAGCCGCTGGTGTCGCTGCCTTGCCCCATTTTTGACCGAATCAAGTCGGCGGCCCGCAAGGCGTATTCCTCGGCGAAGCGAATACACGTATCGATTCCGGAGCGGACTGAGACGGCCCATGCCTGCGAAGTGATGTCTGGATGACCGGTCATGGTTTGTGTCTGACATGACCCGGTACTCATTTCGCCGATGCGGGTTTGTTCTGCAGCCGCTGCAGAGCAAGGGACCAGGAAGTAAACCGCCGTGACAAATCCCGCACCAAAAACAACCAGTGTAAACAGGATTTTGCTTTGCCACGAGCCCATCTATTTTCTCCCACGGAAAACATCGTTTCTTACTTGCCGGAAATCCTCATCCGGTCCCTTACATCTAAAACGTAAGAAATGTAGGCCATCAACGCAAATCGCCGAGGACAGATTTTAAGGGGATTCATGCAAAAGGACGCGCCCCGGATTGCATAGCTAAGACGCAAAAACAGAAAGACCGATAAAAACCGCAAATGACCAAAGAATCATGGAATAACCTTGATAACCTTCGAATAAGGGCTATAATTCAAGACATGAATTTCCGAAAAAGACCTTTTAAGATGTTGGTCCGAACGCTGGGACTGTTTTTCTCCAAGGAAAACCGGACAGAAGAGATGGTCCGGAAGAGCTATGATCGTATCAGCGTCGGTTATGACGAAACGTGGACCCGGCACATGCGGGATCTGACATCTGACCTCATCAATAAACTGGACATCAGGCCCGGCGAAAAAGTCCTGGACCTTACCTGCGGCACCGGCTATGCGTCCGGGCTTATCGCCGAAAAAACCGGTGTAAACGTCATTGGAATTGACAATTCGGAAGGGATGCTCCAGCAAGCCCGCCAAAACTATCCGGAAACCTGTGAGTTTTTCCATGCCGACATCCTGGGCTACCTCAAACAGTTGCCGGATGAAAGCGCCGATGTTGTTACCTGCTGCTGGGGGTTGGGATATTCGAAACCCTTGAAAGTGCTTCGGCAAATAAAACGCGTTCTTAAAAAAGGCGGCCAATGCGGCATTGTTGACAATACGATTTTTTCATTGCGAGAAGTCATGGTCTGTTCAACGCTGGCGTTTATGGAACAACCGGACAAGCTTGAAAACCTGATGAAATTCCGGTTCCTGATGGGCAAACGGCACTTATGGACATGGCTGCGGCTGGCAGGTCTTAAACCGTTGGATGTCTGGGGAGGAAGTAAATCCTACAAGGTCGAAAGCGGCATCAAAGCAATCGAACGGCTCAGAGCCACGGGGGCGGCAGCGGGCTTTGAATATGCCGCGGCCGATGCGGATTCCGATGAGGTTTTCAGGCGATTTGCAGAAATTCTCGAACAAAAATATCTGCATGACGGAAATCTTTCGATCATCCATCGTTACCTGGGAGGTGTGGCGGTAAAATGATACTTGCTTTGATCAAGCTGACCCGGCCCTATTATTCGTTACCGCTGTCCTGCGGATTGGTCGTTATTTCGGTATATATCACCGGGGGCGATTTCGACGTTCTCGGTACAAAGCTCTGGTTCGCATGTGCTTCGTTGTATCTGGTGCTCTCGGCAGCATATACGCTGAATGATGTCTGTGATATTAGGGTAGATGCTATCAACAGCCCGGAACGAGCCCTTCCCAAAGGAATCATCACACCCAAAACGGCTGCCATTCAATCCATCGCTCTTTTTGCCATCGGGATCATTTTGGCTGTCTTTTGCGGCAGGCGTTTTTTTGCCGGCCTTGTCCTGGTTGCCGTTGGACTTATTATCTACGATCGCTATTCAAAGAAGATGGGCGTTCTCAAGAACATCATGGCGGCCGTGTTGACCGTATCATTATATCCGCTTTCATTTGCTCTTGCAGACCCGGTCTCGACACCCCGGCTCAATGCCCTAACCATTTTTCCGGTATGGCTGTTTTTGACGGCTGTTGGTTATGAAATGCTCAAAGATACGCTGGATGTTCAGGGGGACAGTATTCGCAAGCGTAATCAATCGTTTTGCGAAAGCCCGAATTTCTTAATGACTGCACGAGTCATTATTATGGCCGCCGCCCTGCTGTCGATGCTGCCTTATGTGCTGGGATACTGCAAGCTGATATATCTTGCAAGTTCGATTGTTACGATTGCATTGGCGGTGTGGTCATTAAAACTGTCGGCGGCAAAAGCAATTCCGCTTGTGTATGCGGGCGTTGTTCTCATTACCGTTGGTTCGCTGGCGGATTTGTTGGTTTTCGGTCCTTGAACAAATTCTTAAACACTTGGGGTAGATTTTCGTCACGCTGTAATTGGGTGCATAATTGTTTGCTTTTTTCGGTGCTTAAGGGCAATTCCGTCACGTTTTCAAATACATCGGTTTCCATACAGAGTTTCTTCATCAGGCAGCCGCACCGGGGCAGATCGAACCATTCGGATATTTCATTCCAGATTTGAGTCAGCGGTTGTTCCAGTACATTGCCGAGTTTGAGCGGGGTCAGATCGCAGGGGCAGACATTGCCCACCGCATCGATGAACAAATGATGAAAGCCCGCCCCGCAGCCGAACATGGCATCCGATTCCAAGTGGGCAAAACTGGCAATCGCAGGTCCTGCGCCCTTGCGGTTCCAATCTTTATGGAATTGTGCGATTTGCCGGGATTCTTCCAGCGTCAGGACTTGACTGTTTTCGCCGGTAAAGCTGCCCGTCGGGATCGGTTCGAGGATGCGGAACTCATGGACGCCCCGCTCGGTTGCCAATGCGGCTAACCGCTCAAGCGTCCTGTCGTGCAGTTTGTCCCGGCTGCCGATGGTGGAAATGGCGGTATACAGCCCGGCATTCAATGACAAATCGATGGCCTGCATCGCCGTATTGAAACTGCCTTTGACACCTCGAGCGCAATCGTGTTTTTCGGCATCATCCGATTCGAGGCCAATGGTCATGCAATCCAGCCCTGCATCAAAGAGTTTTTTTGCAAGGTCGCTTGTCAGATTGTATCCCGTGCTGAACAGTACGGTGGCGGTGTCGTCTCCGGCGGCTTGGACCAGATCGACGATATCGTCCCTGACCAGCGGTTCGCCGCCGGTAAAGCCGAGGGTGACGGTGCCGATGGATTTAATCTGGCGGATGACATCAAGGGCCTGCTGCGTATCCAGCGAACCGGTGATGTGCCTGCCGTAACTGCAATGGGGGCATTTGTAGGGGCATTTATCCGTGACGGCAAAATAGGTCGAAAACGGCACCCGCCAGCCGTTGATGACGGCATCGAGAAATTTGTCAAACGCCTTGGACGGATACGGCGGAAAAAAGGAATTGATATGAACCCGGCCGTTATGTGAATGCGGATTTTCGTACCGAACCTGCTTTGCCATATACAGCAGATGCTTAACGGGAAGCTTGCCCAAACACTTCCAAAACACAGGAGCAAATTTTAGCCAGTCACGCAGATTCACTGTGATTGCCTTTTATCTTTAACACATAGACCAGCGAGCAGACCCCGCCGACAATCAAACCGGCGCCGGCGCCAATGATTTCTCCAACAATGATGGTGATTGGAACTAAATTCCCGATCTCAGTGTTAAATGGGCCGGCCGGGTAAACTAAAATCGCGAGAGGGGCATGTACCGCCGTTGTACAAATAACACCGCAGATAATTGCTACAAATGTCCCCCAGAACCATGTTTTCTTTTTACAGCATGCTTTCATAAATGTCTTATTCAGTTGCCACAAATACAGCTTTGCCAGAGGAAAGGCAACAACAGCCCCTATGATCAGCCCAACCCACCAATAACGCTCTTCCGAATAAGCGAAGCCCGTCAAAGCGCCAAACCCCGCGCCGGTCAGAATAACAGCTATGCTAACAACAACATTAAATACCTTTTCGCCTTTTGTCATTTTAGTTCCCCTTTATTGACAAAACATAAACCAAAGAACAAATCGCTCCTACAATAATTCCGGTCACAGCACCGACAAACAATCCAACAGTTAAGGTAATCAGCCCGAGAAGCAAATCTCCCCCGCCTCGAAAGTACGAAAAAACCATCATGACACCATGCGTGAACACAGTGCAAATGATTCCATATAATCCTGCCAGAAACGTGCCGATTGACCAAACCTCCTTTTTACTCCCTTCTTCGGTTATCGCCTTGCTCATTTTCCGCAGGTATAATTTCGCTAATGGATAAGCACCGACCAAGCCCGCCGTCATACCTGCCCACACAAAACTTTCATCAAAATGATTATACACGAATCCTTGATAAGCAGATCCTATGTAAGCACCAAAAATACCGCCGGTTAGCATGACAACGGCTATTACAATGATATTGAAAATGCTTTCTGCCCTTTTCATTCTATCGCTCCTGTTTCAGTAATTGGCTCAATGGGTTGGGGCTCATTGTATAGTTTTCGCAGAATCAGGCCGCTGATAAGTCCAAGGACGGCGCCGGCTCCTACGCCGTAGGGAATGCCTATGACGATGCCGGAGCAATTTGTATCATTAATGACAATCATCAGCATCATGTGGACCAAGGTTGCCGAAACGATTCCAGCTGCCATGCCCGCAGATGTCGCAAACCCGATAACGGACTTGACGGGTTTTCTTTTTTCGAGCCAGTGCGTCACCAGTGATGCATAGCAGATACCGACCAGCAAACCGAAAAAGAGCCCTGCCCTCCCACCTCCCGGATCATGCACGAAAATATAAGCCCTCTCCGAATCGTCACCGAAATACCGGCCTGTCATGGCGGCGAGCAGCGTCACCGAGAGCACAAATAGCCAGTATTTTGCCCTTGCATACCGTAACCAGATATAAGCTGTGACTGCAATGACTGTCAGATATAATCCTTTTGACAACCATGGGTGATAGGCCGGGGCGGACGGTTCCGGGGTCTCATATTCGAGGTTTATTAAGTGGGTACGATTCATCGCGTGCTTATCATAGATTTCAGGTAACCGTTCACAGTTTTTAACAGATTAACAACGGATATTTTTTACCGCTCCAATGAGCAATAACAGATTCATGAATAAAGTCAAAGACATTTTGGTTCTGCTTTTTACACGTTGCGATTGTCGT
>JAOUFG010000027.1 GCA_029858345.1 Phycisphaerae bacterium | reverse complement strand
CGAAAAAGCAAACGCAGAGAGCTTGCTCGGTTTTATCATTACAAGCGACATAAGCTATTGGCTCCACTAAGGGTTAAAGAACGAAAATGAAATTGGACAGTAAAATTAGTAAAACAGCCTTAAAAGGCATACCGCATTCATGATCATAGGATTCATGCTCACCTATAATTTCACCATCTACTCTTGCTTCACAATGTGGGCATTCAATTATCATTTAATTAATCTCCTTCATTTTTCAATATTTCATTGGTCATTTTTACAAATAGTCACGAAGCTACAATTAAGGATGATACTAATGAGGCAACTCATATGCCGCTGAGTATAAAGCAACGCCATCTTTCCTATATTCATCAGCTAAAAATAATGCTGGCCGTCTTACGCCCATTGGTTCAGACATTCGATCTGGATACAAATAAGCAAGCAGGACGCACAAACCAGCAAGAGATTGAAGACACATTTCCAAATTTGCCTCCCTATACTTCATGTCTCTGTTATGTTTGACATTATTATAGTTTTTCCACCATTGAGGATTTGTGTTGCCTTGGCTCCATGCCTGCCACGGAACAAACTCCAGTCCGCACCGTTTCATATTGATAATGATCGAACTTATCTTTGGTTCTTGTTTTCGAAGTTCCTTACGATAACCAGTGATGTTGTCGGCTTTTGAACTGGGATTGTACTTTTTGCATAACATTTTTGCTACAACATCCACCTCTGAACCCGCTGACAGGTACAATCGCGTAAAAGCTGTCGAATAAGTCTTGAAGTTATCTGGGTGTATCTCAACATAATGTGAGATTGTTTCGAGGTCATTCGTCAAAGATACATAATAATCCCAATGATGATATTTCTTCTTAGCAGCTTTTGTTGCCATTTTTTCTCCTTGTCAAAACTTTTTCTTTTTCTCTGTGTCCTCTGTGGCTAAATACCCGCTTTTTGACTCTATTTTATCTAACTCCATTAAAAATAACAACTTATCTGTCTTTTGGCTCGTTTGCTCCGTCACGGAGGACGCTTTCTTTGCCTCCGGTCACGCTTGCTTTGTCACGGAGTAAGCCGACTCCGCCACGGGTCACGCCTGCTCTGCTTCGGAGTAAGCCGATTCCGCCACGGGTCACGCCTGCTTTGTCTCGGAGCAAGCTTACTCTGCCACAGATCATGCTACTCCGCCACGGATAACGCTTGCTTTGCCACCGGTCACGCTTCCATTGTCACGATATCGGCTTACACCACCTCGACAGCGTCCTATTACTTTTTCCCATCACTATGTTTCCCTATTGATTGTCCTTCACCTTTATATGTTGCTGCCATTTCACTCTGTGCTAGTTCGAGGTCACGTTTCAGTTTTTCTTCCACAGCCTTTTCACACTCTTTACTATAGGGTATTGCTAATTCATTATTATCCCATGGCTGTTCAAAATGTGCTTCACTGAACACACTGTAAACAGCCCCCTGTTGGATCTCGCGGAAAATAACCGTCCAACTATTGTATGCTTCTCTCTGATAAGGATATGGATTAACAAGCATCAATCCTTGATCACGGCAAATCACGGTAAAGCATGTCGGGGCAGCTTGATAGAATCTGACACAATCGGTAAGATTGTAATGTTTAAGGAGATCAACGGCCTCTTTAAGCTCTTTTGAAATGACATAACGCGTAATATTTTTCTCTGTTTTTTCTTGATCCTGTCGATGCGAGATATACTCCCAGTGAGTTAAGAGAATCCTAAGTTTAAAGCCAAATTGCTGTTTTTTTAATTTCAGAAGTTCGAGTACGCGATCCCGTGTGACATGATGGCGACCTTTCAACCCAAAGATTGTACTTCCAACGATGTCTATTGCTTTGTCCTCACGTTCCATCGTAGCAAAGAAATAATCTTCAAATGCATCCATTCTTGTTGCATGAATTCCGACTAAGCCCAAATCTACAGTTTGCTGAAGTAATCTCGAAGCCGCGACCATGGCTTCGGCATTATTCTGCACATTATTAAGCGAAGATTGGATCTGTGAAAGAGTCGTTTTTTGAGAAAGAATTTCTTTGAGTAACGGTTGTTCTTGTCCGGTGGGTAAATGTTCAGAAAGGATTTGGTATACGTTTGAAAAACCTTGTTCGACCTTGTCGTGTAACGTGGGTAACGAGTTCATCGTTGAATCAACAGGCTTTGTTGATTTTTGTGACGGCCGTTTTAATCTTTCTTTTATCTCTTTTGCATATTTTATAATCAGGTCTCTGGCCTTATCGGCTTTTGTCACGTCATCAATCGCATATTGGATGGTGCGATAAGGAGATAAATTAAAAGGAATTGAGCTTACATCATCTGCGATAGTGATTAACGGCTTGCTGAGAGCATGTCGATATCCAAGTTCATAAAAGACGTTTGGATTTCGGTCTGATAAGTCTGCAAGTACAAGGTTTGCAACTCGAAGCCTTTTTTTGACTTCTTCCGGTATTGGTCCAGAATCAGGTATTTCATCCGCACGGAGGGGTTCAAATCCAGAGTCTGCTATTGCTCGCTTGATAATATGGTCATAGACAGTCGTGTAATGTTCATGTTCATCGGAACCTTCTTTGCCAAAGGGCATAATAACAAAACAGAGTGGCTTTTCAGCCTCACTTGGAGAAGTCCTTCGACCTCTTTTTTTTGAAGAACCTGTACTTGTTTTTGCTTTCGAAGGTGTCATGTTTATTTTCCTTTCAACTTTGAGTCTCTATTTCCCCTCGGTTTCCTCTGTGTTCTCTGCGGCGAATTTTTTATTTTTTAATCTGCGTTCATCCGCGAAATCTGCGGTTCCTTGTTCTATTTATCAGGCACGGAGGCCTGACCTACTTTACAGGACGGCCATGACGGTGTTGCTTTCCGGGCCGGTTCCGGCTTTGTTGACGGCGAGAACGCGGTATTCCAGTTCCGCGGCGGTCGGCTGATCGACCAGCGTAATCTCGGTTAAGATCGCCGTGGCGACCGTTTCCCACGGGCCGTCGGGGCGGTAGCGCCGCTGGACGGTGTAACAGCTTGGTTTGCCGCCGTTGTCGGGCGCTTTCCAGTCGAGGAAGACCCATCCGGCGCCCTGTTTGGGCGCTTCGAGCAGGCGGGATTGTCCGGGGGCAGCCAGCGGGGTGGGGGCCTTTTTGCCCGCCCAGCCGATGAGTTTGAGTTGGTCATCGTCGAAATTGACCGTGTTCTCGGCATACCGCAGGTCGGTCTTCATCGCCTCGGTCAGCGCTTCGAGTGCGGCGTCCTTGGCCGTTGTGGCCGCTTCGGCGGTCGCGGCATAGGACAGGGCGCTATTGCGGGCGGTGAGAAACTGGTTTCTTTTAATCCCGATCCCGATCCCCATGACAGGTGGAGCGGGGAAAACGGCGGGATTACTCATGAGCCCTGCCTTGAGCGATTCGGCGAGCGCAACGATCTGCGCTTCGTGTTTAGGAAATTGAGCCATATTTCTCCTTTCTTCTCTGTCTTCATTTCCGTTCACCGACATTAACGACATTTTAATAAACCATCTAAACGATAAAGTCAAGAGATTTTTTAGGGGTTTTGTCGTTAATTGCCCATCAAAAAGGATCAAAACTTTTCAGAATAGCCATAGGTTGCAATTGATTTTCTCCGGCCGGTCGCTTATGATACCGGTTTGGTGATGAAATTCTTGAAATCACGGAGAAACGATGTCAGGTAAAGGATTTACGCATCTTCATTTACATACGCAATATTCCCTTTTGGATGGGGCGATTACGGCCAAAAAGCTGTTTGCCCGCTGTCAGGAACTGGGAATGGATTCGGTTGCGATTACCGACCATGGCAACATGTTCGGTGTGGTGGATTTCTATACGCAGGCCCAGGAAGCGGGAATCAAACCGATTTTGGGCATGGAGGCGTACATCGCTCCGGACAGCCGTTTTGAGCGGCAAAAGGGCGGCGGCGTCAAAGAAAACACGTTCCATCTGCTCCTGCTGGCCGAAAACCCAAAAGGATACCAAAATCTGCTCAAACTCAGCAGTATCGGCTTTACCGAGGGATTTTATTACCGTCCCCGGATTGATAAACAGGTTTTAGCCGAACTGAACGAAGGACTGATCTGTCTGACGGCCTGCGTTGCCGGGGAAGTGCCGTCGGCGCTTGTACGAAATGACTGGGATGCCGCTCGCAAAGCGGTTAATGATTACCTTGAAATTTTCGGGCCGGAACGGTTTTTCCTGGAAATTCAGCAGCATGATAATGACGAGCATCCGGATCTGATGGGCAAAATGATCGAACTGGCCGGTGAGATGGGCGTTGGTTTGGTTGCGACCAATGACGTTCACTTCCTTAATGAAGATGATTTTGAGGCCCACAATGCTCTGTGCTGTATCAATACCGGCAAAAAAGTAACCGATCCGGAACGCATGACCTATCCCCCCAGTGTTTTCCTGAAAACCCCGGATCAGATGCGGCAGTTATTCGCCGATATTTCCGAGGCCTGTGATAACACGCTGAAAATTGCGAAACGATGCAATGTCGAACTCGACCTGACCAGCAGACATGCCCCGGTCTATCGGCCCGCCGACGGCAGCAAGCCCGAGGACCTGCTCAAACGGCTTGCTTATGAGGGAGCAAAGAAAAAATACAGCAAAATTACCGACGAGATCGAACAGCGGATCGAGCGGGAACTCAGTGTGATCTCCGGGAAAGGATTTGCCAGCTATTTCCTCATCGTCTGGGATTTTTGCAATTATGCCCTGAAGAACAATATTCCGGTTGGCGCCAGGGGCAGCGCCGTTGGGACCGTGGTGGGCTATTGTCTGGGTGTCTGCGACGTTGACCCGATCAAGTACGATTTGCTGTTTGAGCGGTTTATGGATCCGGAACGTGACGAGATGCCGGATATCGATATCGATATCTGTCAGGCGTCCCGTCCGGCGGCGCTGGAATATGTGCGTCAAAAATACGGCGAGATCGCCCAGATTATCACCTTCGGGACAATGAAGGCCCGCGCCGTCATTCGTGATGTCTGCCGGGTCATGGATGTGCCCTTGGCCGAAGCGGACCGGCTGGCCAAACTGGTCCCCGCGGAACTGAAGATGACGCTGGACAAGGCGCTGGAAGTTGAGCCGGACCTGAAAAAGGCCTATGACGAAAACGAAACGACCCGCAAGGTCATTGATGTCGGGCGAAAGCTGGAAGGCCTGGCTCGCCACGCTTCGGTACATGCCTGCGGCGTAGTGATTTCTGATGAACCGCTGACCAATTTCTTGCCCTTGTACAAACAGGCCGGGTCCAGCGATCTGATCACGCAGTTCGAAGGCCCCACGGTCGAAAAAGTGGGCTTATTAAAAATGGACTTCCTGGGCCTGAAGACGCTCAGTATTATTCAGCGGGCGGTTGACCTGATTAAGGACCTGCACAATGAAACCATTGATGTCGAGGCGATTGATATTACCGACCAGAAGGTCTTTAAGGAAATTTTCGGTGCGGGTCGTACCAAGGGCGTGTTTCAGTTTGAATCCGGCGGGATGCAGGATTTGCTGATGAAACTGCGGCCGGACCGCATCGAGGACCTGATTGCCGCCAATGCGCTGTATCGTCCCGGCCCGATGGCGCTGATTCCGGACTATATCGACCGAAAACACGGTGCCAAATGGGACGTGCCGCATCCGATCATGCGTGAGGTTCTGGAAGAGACATTCGGCATCATGGTCTATCAGGAGCAGGTCATGCGGATCTGTAACCGGCTCGGCGACATCCCGCTGCGCGAGGCATACGGCTTAATTAAAGCCATCGGTAAAAAGAAAGAAAAAGTCATCAAGTCCGAAAAGAAGCGTTTTGTCGAGGGGTGCGTCCAAAAAGGACTCAGTAAAACGCAGGCCAATGAGATCTTTGACCTGATCGAAAAGTTTGCCGGCTATGGTTTTAATAAAAGCCATGCGACACGGTATTCATTTGTCGCCTATCAGACCGCGTGGCTGAAGTGCTATTACCCCGTCGAATTCATGGCGGCGGTACTGACCTACGAAATGGGCAGCACGGATAAGGTGGTCGAGTACATCGAAGAATGCAAGATTGCGGGGATCGAAGTTCTCCCGCCGGACATCAACGAAAGCTTTGTGGACTTTACCGTCATCTATAACGAGGAACATGACCATCGCAGGGACAGCGGCGTGATTCGTTTTGGTCTGGCGGCGGTCAAGGGCGTCGGTGAAAAGGCGGTCGAGCAGATCATCAAGGCCAGAGAAAAAGTTGCACGTTTCAAAAGTCTGTTCCATTTCTGTGAAAATGTGGATCTGCGGGCGGTCAATAAACAGGTTTTGGAGGCCCTCATTAAGGGGGGAGCATTTGATAATCTTGGCGGCAGCCGGGCCCAGATGATGGCCGCCCTTGAAAGGGCGATGCAGGTGGGTTCTTCGATGCAGGCCGACGCGGCCAGCGGCCAGATGAACTTTTTCGGTGAAGGTGGTTTCGGCGGAGGCGCACAGAACGATGACCAGCATTTGCCGGACGTGCAGCCGTGGCCCGAACAGATGATGCTCCAGTTTGAAAAGGATGTGCTCGGGTTTTATGTCACCAGCAATCCGCTCAGCAAACATGCGGATATGATCAGCGTGTATTCCACGGTCAATACCAGCCAACTGACACAGAAATCCGAGGGCCGCTCGATTGTGATTGGCGGGATGGTCATGAAGATTCGCCACTTAGTGACCAAAAACGGCCGCAACGCAGGCGCGAAGATGGCGGTTTTCGAGTTAGAGGATGTACAGGGCAAGTGTGAAGTGGTGGTGTTCCCCAGAACACTGGACAAATTCGGACATTTGCTGGAAGTTGATAAAATTCTCTTTGTCAAAGGAACCGTCGATTGCCGCCGCGAAAACCCGAACATCATCTGTGAAGAATTGATTTGCATGGATGAAGCGACAGAGCAATTAGCCGCGAGGGTATGGGTGGACGTGTTAAGTCTGGATATGACCGAAGAAAAGGTCAATGCGATTCGAAACCTCTGCAAAAGCCACCGGGGTAAGAGTCCGCTCAATGTCAGCGTTCAGACCACCGGCGGCTACCGGATTGTGGCGATGGCGGATAAATCGCTCAGCGTACGGGCAGACGTGGACTTCTGCACCAAAATGGAAAAAGTCGTCGGCCGCGGAAAAGTAAAGCTCATGCGGAATTAATGATTTACTTATAAGCCCGTAGGGCCTGAATAATGGTAGCCGCGGGTGTAGGCCGTAGGCCGGAACCCGTGGTAATGAATTTACGATACATTTACAACCCCGGAGGGGTTGAACAATAAGGAAAAACGGATTGTTTCAAAAAGCGATTGACATATTAAAAACACGCTGGCCGGAAGTGGTTATGGTGGTTGTTTTACAGGCCTCCATGATGCTGTTGCTGGAAGAAATTGTCTCAGATTCTGAAAAGATGGATTCAAATGCCGCGTTAATGCCGTTCTGGGCGAGTTTCTTGTTGGGTATTGGAGTTGCTCTCTGTGCGGTTCTCTGGCAGATGCTCTATCTGGGCTTCCTGAAAACAGCCGCGGTGTTTGGCAGCCAACCGCAACAGCCGGTGGAACTACTCCGTTCGGGCCGTCCGTATTTTTGGAGGATTCTGTTTTTCCAAATCCTCATTGGCATTGCATTGATGTTCCTGAACATGGCCATCGTTGCCTTCCTGGGGTATCTGATATGGCAGGGCCGCGAATTGAATCAACTGCCTCAGTGGTTTGTGCAAACAGGCGCCTTAATTGGAATCCTGATCGTGCTCAAACCGATGCTGTTGGTTCCCGCGCGCATGATCGTGTACGACGACACGACATTTCAGGCGATTTTTCAGATGCGGTATTATTCACTCAAGGGGATCGACCGGATTTTCAAGGTCACTTTTGCCGGCTTTGTCATGATTGTGCTGTCAACGCTGCCGATTGCATTTTTCGAGCAGGGAAGCCGGGCCTACTATGTCTTGTCGGGCCTGCACCATACCATTTTTTCATTCATATTGTTGACACTGACATTGATTGCGGTACTCTGGATACAGCAGCAGTTTGATGCGGAGTGTATCAAAACAAGCGAAGAGGACAGTTACGCATGAACGAAAAATTAAAAGGAAAATTTCTGGTTCTGGACGGCCCGGACGGCTGCGGCAAGAGTACGCAGACGCGGATGCTGAGTCAGTGGATCGCTGAGCAGGGCGTGGATGTGGTCTCCTATCGTGACCCTGGCACGACGCTTATCGGTGAAAAAATTCGCGACATCCTGCTGGATACGGCGCATGAAGGCATGGGCGACAATGTCGAGGTGCTTTTGTATATGGCCGCGCGGGCCCAGCTTTACAAGGAGCACATCGGTCCGGACCTGGCGGCGGGCAAATGCGTCCTCATGGATCGCTGGCTGTCCAGCACCTGCGCCTATCAGGGCTGGGCGGGTGGTTTCGGCATAGAAAAGGTCATCAAGATTGCGACCGATTCATTGGAGCGCGTCTGGCCGGATGTGACGGTCATTCTGGATGTGGACTTAGCAACGGCGGCGAAACGGATGCAGCGGGATCTGGACCGCATGGAACAAAAGGGCGATGCCTACCACGCCAAAGTGCGAGAAGGTTTTTTAAAGCTGCCGGAAATTGAACCAACGGTGAAAGTCGCCGACGCAACACGATCCGTTGATCAGGTTCGAACCGATGTATTGAAAATTGTCCAGGATTTGTCATGCCGGACTTGATCCGGCATCCAGCCGTTAACGCCCTGGACCCCGGATCAAGTCCGGGGTGACATACGCCGGATGGATTAAGTGGAATTTGATTAAGCGAACGATGTTTTTAAAAGAAATATTTTGCCAGGACAAAGCAATTGGTTCACTCCAGCGGGCGTATGCCGCCGGGCGGATGGCGCATGCGTATATTTTTGCCGGTGACGACGGCGTGGGCAAGTTTACCACGGCAAGCGGCTGGGCCAAAATGCTGCTGTGTGAAAACAAACAAGCCGTCAGCGAGGACCCTGCCTTTGTCGATAGTTGCGGGACCTGCCATTCCTGCAAAATGTTCGATGCGGCTTCACATCCCGATTTCCGTCCGCTCTGTAAAGAGTTGGTGCGGTTCACCAAAGACGGTAAAAACAAGAAAACGCCGGTCAAATTTCCCATCGATGTGATTCGGGAGTTCCTGATTGACAAGGTGTCCAATCGCCCGACCGCAGGCGATTTTGTAGTGTATAGTATCGACGAATTTGAAAAAGTGAGCAACGAAGCCCAGAATGCGCTGCTGAAAGTGCTTGAAGAGCCGCCGGCCTATTGCGTGATCATCCTGCTATGCTCCCGGCTGGATGATCTGCTGCCGACGACACTGTCACGCTGCCAGTTGGTTCGCTTTGGCCCCGTCCAGGAATCCCGAATTGTCGAACGGCTGACCGTCGAGGGTGTGGACGAAACAGAGGCCGTTTTCTGGGCACGCTTTTCGCAGGGGTCGCTGGGCCGGGCCTTGGCATGGGCCATGTTGGAAGTCGCCCCGTCAGGGGTGTATGCGCTCAAACGGGAGCTGGTCGAAAAAATCGCGGCACTTGAATTGGCCGACGCCATTGATACCGCCGAGTGGATGGGCAAGACCGCCAAAAAGATCGCCGCCGCATGGACCGAAAAACTCGACACTGTCAGCACCACCGATATCAATCGCCGGGCACAAAAGGGCTTGATCCGAATGACTGCCTGCCTGTTCAGCGATGTGATGAAGCTCGATTCCGGCCAATCGGACACCCTTGTGAATCTTGATCAGACTGGTCCCGTTCATGTTCTGGCACAAAAAATCGACGCCGAAACCGCCGCCCGGGGTGTGGAATTGTGCTATCGGATGCACAAGTGGATCGATTCCAGCGTCAACGAAAAACTCATCTTCGAACAACTCTTGTTAAATCTTGCCAATTCGGATATACTAAATGTTTCTTAAGTATATTTTTGGGGCACGAATCCTTGAAGATAAGAATGTATCTTCTTTTATATCAGGAGTTTATAGATAGATGACCAAGGTTGACAATACAAAGGCCAAGGGCCAGAAAAACACCAAGCAGATGCTGGTTCGCTATGGCCGTCTGGGTCAACTGGGCTGGTTTGAGCATCACGAATCGCACATTCCGCGGCTCAATGCCCACGTGATCATTAAAACCGAACGCGGGCTGGAGTTGGGGGAGATTGTCGGCATTCACAGCTATCGCGGCGGCCAGTTCAAAAGCAGCCCCGAACAAGTCGAACAGTATTTCTGCAACCGTACAAAGGACTATCCTCTGGGGGAAGGGGGCGATTTTGTTCGCTTTGCGACCCATGATGATTTACGAGAGCAGGAGCATTTGGAGAAAAATTCGATTGGTGAAGCCAAAACCTGCCAGCGCATCGCCGAAGAACTGGGCTTGAAGATGAGAGTCATTGAGGGAGAGCACATCTTTGGCGGAGAGCGGATTATTTTCTATTTTACCAGCGAAAACCGCATCGATTTCCGTGAATTAGTCAAGCGTTTAGCCAGAGAATACCAGACACGAATTGAATTACGGCAAATCGGTTCACGCGACGAGGCCCGGCTCATCAGTGACTATGAATCCTGCGGCCAGCAGTGCTGCTGCAGCCGCTTTTTGAAGATATTGGAACCAGTCAATATGCGCATGGCCAAACTGCAGAAAGCCACATTGGACCCGTCTAAAATCAGCGGACACTGTGGCCGGCTGAAGTGCTGTTTGCGTTATGAAGACGAAAACTACCTAGAGCTTAAACGCAAACTGCCCAATCGCAATGCGACCGTTCAAACACCCAAAGGAGTCGGTAAAGTTGTAGATGTGCAGGTATTGACGCAGCTCGTGGTGGTTCAGACAGAATCAGGGGATCGCCATGCCTGGCCGCTGGATGAAATCAAGAAGGTCGATCCCAGTGAAGCGAGACAAAAAGACACATCTGGAAAGAATGAAACAGAGGAGGGGGGTGCAGATGCTTCTTTCAGTTTGCTGGAAGATGCTGTTGTTACGGAAGAACTTGTTGAAATGGCTGAAAGTGAACAGGAGATGTTGGAGGCCCAACCACATCAACAGCCGACGCCCGGAAAGGGTGGCGATTCTTCCGGGCAGCCCAAAACATCGGATGCTTCCGGGCAGGAGGGCAGGCGCAAAAAAAAGAGACGCCGACGTTCCAAAAACAAAAAACGCGGCCCCAAAGACGGCCCAAACAGTCAGAATTCGCAAAATAATCAAAACACGAAGCAATCGGCCCCCAATGAGGGTAAACCGAAGTCAACTGGAGAGTAAATAAATAAGATGGCGAGAAAACTGTTAGTCACTTCAGCATTACCGTATGCGAACGCCCCGATTCATATCGGGCATTTGGTCGAATATTTTCAGACCGATATCTGGGTGCGGTTTCAAAAAGCCATGGGCAATCAATGTTATTATTTCTGTGCTGATGACACCCATGGAACTCCCATTATGATCCGCGCAAAAAGCGAAGGGATTACACCCGAAGAACTAATCAACCGCATGCAGGGAGAACATTGCCGTGACTTTGCTGATTTTGGGATTGAGTTTGATAATTTCTATACGACCCATTCAGATGAAAATCGACAGTTTAGCGAAATGATATACTCGCGTGCCAAGGAAAAAGGATCTATCGTTAAAAAGCAAATCCAGCAGTCGTATGATGAACAGGAAAAGATGTGGCTGCCGGACCGTTATATCAAGGGAACATGTCCCAAGTGTAAGTCGCCTGACCAGTACGGTGATTCCTGTGATGCATGCGGTGCGCATTATCAAACCACAGAGCTGATTGATCCGGTTAGTACGGTCAGCGGCAATCCTCCGGTGCTTAAAGAAAGCGTTCACTCTTTCTTCCGGTTGGGCGATTATGAGGCTGCATTGAAAAAGCTTTTCGAAACCGGCTATGTCCAGAAGTCTGTCCAGAACAAACTGGATGAGTGGTTTACTGCGGGTCTGAGAGATTGGGATATTACGCGGGACAGTCCCTATTTCGGTTTCAAAATTCCCGGCGAGGATGACAAGTACTTCTATGTCTGGCTGGATGCGCCGATTGGGTATATGGCCTCGACTAAAAATTACTGCGATAAAAATGGTATGAACTTTGACGATGTCTGGAACAATGAAGAGTATGAGATATGCCACTTTATTGGCAAAGACATCATGTATTTTCATGCCTTGTTCTGGCCGGCATTGTTAATGAGTGCGGACTTGCGGATGCCGACCAAGCTGTTTGTCCACGGTTTTCTAACTGTTAACGGCCAGAAGATGAGCAAGAGCAAAGGCACGTTCATTATGGCCAGAACATATTCGAAACACCTGGATCCTCAGTACCTGCGGTATTATTATGCTTCCAAACTCAGCGGTGACGTTGCCGACATAGAACTGAACACCGAGGACTTTGTCAACCGCGTCAATTCCGACCTGGTCGGTAAGTTGGCCAATTTGGCCAGCCGGTCCGGTCCGATGCTGACAAAGAAATTAGGTGCCATGCTCGGAATACTGGACGCCGAAGGCAAGGCATTACTGAAAGAACTGACGGAAGCTAAACAGGAGATTGTCGAAGCGTATGAAACGCTGAATTATGCCGTCGCTATTCGGAAGATAGCCGCCTTGGCGGATCTCTGCAATAAGTATGTCGAGGAAAATCAGCCCTGGTCCACCATCAAAACGGATGCAGAAGGAACGCGCAGGGTGCTGACGGCGGTATTAAACGCGGTGAAGGTCCTGACGATCTATCTCAAACCGGTATTGCCGCAGTTTGCTGAAAAGATCGAGGCATTTCTGGGGGTAGCCCCGTTGGCTTTTGCCGACGTGGATACCGTTCTGCAAAATCATAAAATAAACGAATTTGTTCGTTTAATCGAACGCATTGGAAAAGAAAAGGTAGAAGCAATGGTCGAAGAAAGTAAACAGCAAACGCCGCAACAGACAGCGGAAACAGCCGAACCGCAGACAACACTGGCTGAGCCGCTGGAGTCGGAATGTGACTTTGAGGACTTCATGAAAGTGGATTTGCGTATTGCAAAGATTGCCACCGCCTCAGCGGTTGAGGGTGCGGATAAACTCCTGCAGCTTGAACTGGACCTGGGCGGCGTTACAAAGAATGTCTTTGCGGGTATTGCCAAGGCCTACAGGCCCGAAGACCTTGTCGGTCGGCTGGTGATGTGCGTAGCCAACCTCAAGCCCCGAAAAATGCGTTTTGGTGTTTCCGAAGGCATGGTGTGTGCGGCAGGCCCCGGCGGCGAAGAGATCTTCCTGCTCAGCCCCGACAGCGGCGCCCAGCCCGGACAGCGTGTGCATTAAGGAAGAATTACACCACGAAGGCCACGAAGAAAAATAAATCAAAAATGAATCTTCGTGGCCTTCGTGATGAAAAAATAGTCTACCCATACGAAAAATACAACGCATGAAAAAAACAATCGAAGAAATTGCGCAAGACGACGGGCGTTACGACGGCCGGGCATTGAAATTCGTGTTCGAGGGCTTGGCCTCGACGGTGGAAAAAATCCGCCAGCAGCCCGAAGCCGAAGACATGCCCCGGCATATTTCAGGGCAGGAACTGGCGTGGGGTCTGGCCGAGGTCGCCCAAAAACGCTGGGGCCGCCTGGCGGCGATGGTCCTGTCCTCCTGGAACGTAAATACCCCCCGCGATTTTGGCGAAATTGTTTACCTGATGATCGATCACGGGTGGATGACGTCGCAGGAAACAGACACGATAGAAGATTTTGATGGCGTGTTTGATTTTACGGAAGTATTTGAAAAAAAATATACCATTGAGATTCGTTAGTTTTTACCACGTGGTAAATTTATGAAGATACGGATCAACCATCCGGTTTTACGGGATTTTTTCGATCAATTGCGATTTGCGCCGACGCCGCAGAAGAAAAAACAGCTCGCCGCTTCCGAAAAGCTTCTCATGATTCTCGACACCGAACGCCGGTATCCTTTCGATTTTATCGTCTACCGGATCACGGGCTATCGTCCCCCGGTCCAGCCGGAACAACCGCTCATCTCCGGCAGGGACTTGCTGTTGGCCCTGCGGGTGTGGATCGCTCAACTCAGCGCCGAACTGCGATTAGACGCCTCTGAACAGGATGAAACCATATTGACGGTGCAGCAGCTTGCCGAGCGGTTCAATGTTTCGACCAAGACCATACGCCGATGGCAAAAACGCGGCTTAACGGGCAGAATCTACGTTTTCCAAAGTGGTCGAAGACGATTGGGCTTTGCAGAATCGACAGTCGATTTATTTGTGCGGGACCACGCCGATCTGGTTGATAAGGCCGCGAAGTTTTCACTTGTATTACCCCAGCAGAAACAGCAAATACGGACGCTCGCTCAGGAACTGACGAGCAAAAAAAGTTTTCGCACCCAAAACGAACTTCTCCGCGAGATTGCCCGGCAGGTCGGGCGTACCCGCCATACCGTTCGATCGGTTCTGGAAGAGGCCGAAAATCAAAAAAAACATTCGCATGATCTGCCCCGTTCACGCGGAAAAATCGCATCCAAAGACGCCTCGCATCTGTACCGGTTAAGCCGTCAAAACGTTCCCATAAAAACGCTCATGGAAACATTCGGCCGCAGTCGAAGCTCGATTTACCGGATTATCAATCAGCAGCGGGCCAAAGAGCTGTTCAGCCGAAAAATCGAGTTCATTCCCAGTGAGGAATTTTTGGCCCCGGCTGCGGAGCAATCGATTTTGTCCGTTTCGCTGGAGCGGATCCTTCCGGACAAAGACCGTGTTCTCTTGAGCCGTCAGCAGGAAGCAGAGCTGTTCCGGCGATATAACTACCTGAAGTTCAGCGCGTCTCAGGAACGTGCAAAAATACAGCGGGGCCGTCCCCGGTCGGATCGATTAAACCGTATTGAATCGCTGCTAAGCCAGATCGACGCCGTCAACAAGATCATCATCGAAGCCAACATGCCGTTGGTCGTCAGTATCGCCGGAAAGCATTTAACGGCCGGCACCCAAATGAATGAATTGGTCAGTGAAGGAAGCGTCGCCCTGATGGCGGCGGTGGAAAAATTTGACTACACACGCGGCTATCGATTCAGCACCTATGCCAGTTGGGCGATTGCCAAGGCCTTCGCCCGCCTGATTCCCGCCGAAGCCAAACGCCCGGATCGTGCCGGCGGGGCGGATTTTGCGAATTTGCCCATCAATCTGCGATTGGAACAGTTGCCCGATGTGGCCGCCGTGGAGCAGGCCCAGCGGGACCTCCAGACGATCATCAAAAACAACCTGGACCGCCGCGAACAGTATATCATCCTGAACCATTACGCGCTGGACCCGGCGGTGATTAAGAAAAAGCCCAAAACCCTCAAACAGATCGGTGAGGACCTGGATCTGAGCAAGGAGCGAATCCGCCAGATCGAACTGCAGGCCCTGCACAAACTCCGTCAAAGCTTAAGCCCCGAACAGTTCGACCTGCTGACCGGGTAAAACAAAAGCGCGGCAGCGCAAGCTGCCCGATTGCGTATAAGATAAATGCTCTTGCATAATCAAAGTGTTTTGCAATAATAAGAATTGAGTGTGTTGAGGAATGCTTGAAAGCCATAAAAAAGAATTATCTTCGTGTTCTTCGTGAGCTTCGTGGTTGTTTTTTAAGAAAGGTGTGCAGAATGAAAACAATAGGATTTATTGGCGGCGGGAACATGGCACAGGCCCTGTTGGAGGGCGTGCTCAAAGCCAGTCTGTTTAAGGCGAAAAATGTCTGGGTTTCAGATGTCCGAAACGAGCGTCTGGACGAACTCAAGCGCCTATACGGTATTCAGGTCACCACGGACAATAGCGAACTGACCCGGCATGCCGATGTTATCGTGCTCAGCGTTAAGCCGCAGGTCATGGGCAATGTGCTGGAGGGTATCGCCGGAACAGTGAAACAAGATGCGTTAGTGATTTCAATCGCCGCCGGAATCACCACCGAAGCCATCAAAGCAAAATTAGGTCCCGTTCAGATCGTCCGTGTCATGCCCAACACACCGGCTTTGGTCGGTGCAGGTGCCGGCGGGCTCTATAACGCTAGCGCATCAAAAGACGGATTGGAAATTGCACTGGATATCTGTTCCTCAGTTGGCAAAGCAATTGTTGTTGAAGATGAATCATTGATCGACGCTGTCACGGCCGTCAGTGGTTCGGGTCCGGCCTATTTCTTCCTGCTGATGGAGGAAATGATTAAAGCAGGGGGTCAATTGGGCCTGACGCAAGAAACGGCCAAAACGCTTGTGCTCCAGACAGCCAAGGGTGCGGCGCTATTAGCCGAATCAGCGCAACAACGAGGTGAGGATCCCGCGATGTTACGTCAAAAAGTCACCAGTCCCGGCGGCACCACCGAAGCGGCCTTAAAGGTGATGAACGAGAACAAACTGGGCGAAACCATCCTAAAAGCCATCACCGCCGCTCGTAACCGTGGCGAAGAGTTGTCCAAGGGGTGATTTTTACTCCACCACAATTGCTTCGACGGGGCATTCGTCGGCGGCCTGCTGGACGGCAGCTTCTAATTCCGCAGGGATGTTATCGACAATGATTTCGGCGATATCATCACCCATTTGAAACACTTCCGGGCACGTATCCACGCACAACCCGCATGCGGTGCAGTTATCTTCGATTCGAACATTCATCGTTTTCTCCTAATCAAAGGAACAGGACGACCTCCATTATACCTTAAAAACGCCGAAATAAAACAATTTCTGCTGTTTTTGTGGATTTTTTTGCTGGATTTGTTAGACTGAATTGCCTACAGTATCAGCCCTTATTATTGAGGGCGGGGAACCACTGTCGAATCACATTCGTGGTCGGGTCCCATGCAAGCGGCGGGCGCGAACCTGGTCAGGCGGGGAACCGAGCAGCCATAAGCGTTACCGTTGTTGTGCGTGGTCAACCCGACCGCCTTTTTATATTGATTATTGACTAATGATGATTGATAATTGGAGGTATCATGAACGCAGATCAATTGAAGAAGCGGACAAAGGAGTTTGCTCATCGGAGTGTCAAATTAGCGATGTCGCTGCCCAATAATCCCTTGGCGAACCATATTCGGAATCAGATGTTTCGCCGTTCGACCTCGGTGGCGGCCAATTACAGGGCGGTTTGTCTGGCACAATCCAAGGCCTCTTTTTCATCAAAAATGAGCATTGTGATAGAAGAAACAGATGAAACTGCTTTCTGGATTGAATTTCTCACGGAAGAAGGTATACTGTCGACTAAGCAGTGTGAGAGTTTACTCGATGAGGCACATGAATTGACAGCGATCTTCGTTGCATCCAGAAAAACGTCTCAACGAAAAAAATAATCAATAACCATTAATCAATAAACAATTGAAATGGCTTATACAGTTATAGCAAGACGTTACCGCTCTCAGACGTTCGACGACGTGGTCGGACAGGACGCCGTTGCGCAGACGCTGAAAAACGCCATTCAAATGGAACGTGTCGCCCATGCGTACCTCTTTTGCGGCACACGCGGCGTCGGCAAAACCACCATGGCCCGTATTCTGGCCAAATCGCTGAACTGCCTCAAAGCCGAAGGCCCCACGGTAAAACCGTGCCTCAAATGCGACAGTTGCGTTTCCGTCAACGTGGGCGAAGACATCGACGTGATCGAGATCGACGGTGCCAGCAATACCGGCGTGGATAACATCCGCCAACTTCGTGAAAATGCGGCTTACCGGCCCGCGCGGGCGCGTTTCAAGATTTACATCATCGACGAAGTCCACATGCTCAGCACCGGGGCGTTTAACGCGCTGCTGAAAATACTCGAAGAGCCGCCGGAACATGTCAAATTCATCTTTGCCACCACCGAGCCGAACAAGGTGCTTGCCACGATTCAGTCCCGCTGCCAGCGGTTCGACTTCCAGAATATCAGTGTCGAAATAATCGGCGCCCAGCTCGAACGCATCCTCAAAGATGAAAAAATAAAATACGAAAAGGACCTGATTATTCACCTGGCCAGGTTAGCCAGCGGTTCCATGCGGGATGCCCTGAGCTTGCTGGATCAACTCATCAGTGCCGGTCAACAGCCGTTGAACGCACAGCAGTTGAATGATTTAGTGGGCATCCCCGACAATCAGAAAGTGATGAATCTTTTGACAGGAACTGCCGATCACAATGCCGCAGGAGTCCTCGATGCGATTGAACAACTGATTGACAGCGGTCAAAGTTCCGGTCAGATTTGCGACTTTTTGATTCAAAACATGCGGGATATGATGGTTCTGCAGAGCGCCGGAGCCGACAGCAAGGTCCTGGTGCTGACCGATGAAGAAAAACAGCAATTGCAGAAGGTTGCCGACAAATTCGACGTCGCCGCTTTGATTTACAACATCACGGCACTCGAAAAATTACGATGGACCCTCAGAACCAGTGAGACCAGCCGGGCGCTGCTGGAGGCGTCCCTGTTGCGGCTGGCCCTCAGCGAGCACTTCATCGGTCTGGACCAGCTCAGTGCAAAGCTGTCGGCGGCACCGTCAGCCGGCGCACCGCTAAAAAAAAAATGGCTGAATAATCCTTCACCGGTCACAACCGATTTACCAAAAACCGGTACAGCATCTCCAAAAGCAGACATTGCCGTCGATGCGGATATCGATTCTATTCGTGCTTCATGGCCAACTTTCACTGCTCAGTGCGGACAGGCGGATTCCTCTCTCGGAGCGTTTCTTTCGCAGGCGTGTCCGATTTCTTTTGAGAATTCCACGGTGTCTCTTCAGTTTACGAATAACGGTCAGGGACAGTTAGCCAAGAGTATGTGTGACCGCAAGTCCGCTTCGATTCAACAGGCATTGTCGCAGGCGTTATCTACGGAGGTGAAGGTTCGTCTGGTGCTGGAGGATACGGCAAAACCTGCGCCGAAAGACAAATCTCCCGAACAGCCGCCTCAAGCAGCGCCGCAGATAAACCGCCGGCAGCGGCAGGAGGCCCTCAATGACCCCGTGGTTCAGATGGTCCTGAAAGGGCTGGACGCGACCCCGCTGGAAATACAGAAAATCGAAATCCCCATAGATGATGAACAGATGGACCTGGCAATTCAGGAGCAGGTGGATTAACACATGAATCCGGCGTATACAAAAAGCTTAAATGAATTGATTGAGCAGTTCGCGAAACTGCCCGGCATCGGCCCTAAAACCGCTGAACGCCTCGCGTTTTATATCCTCAAAGCGTCTTCACAGGAGGCACTCGGACTGGCGCAGGCCATCTCCGATGTCAAGGCCAATATCCATCAGTGCGGCATCTGTTATAATCTGGCTGAAACGGAAGTCTGTTCGATCTGCTCGGATCCCCGCCGGGACCACGAAGTGATCTGTGTTGTCGAACAGCCGAAAGATGTCATCAGTTTGGAAAAAACGGGACTTTGCAAATGGGTGTATCACGTCCTGAACGGGCATATCGCCCCCCTGGAAGGTGTGGAACCGGATGACCTGACGATTAATGCATTGGTCAGGCGAGTTCGCGGCGGTACCGTCAAGGAAGTGGTGATGGCGACCAATCCAAACCTCGAAGGCGATGGCACATCGCTGTATATTCACTCCCTGCTTCATTCGTTGAATATCAGGATAACCCGATTGGCTCGCGGGCTGCCCGCCGGCTCGACAATCGAATTTTCTACCGGGAATATCCTGACAGACGCGATTTTGAACCGCTGTGAGATTTGATTTTATCGGCCCTTTTAGATTTTGGTATGAATCTTGCTCACCATTTGTTATAATATACTCAAGTATCGACAGGTGTTTGTAGAAAAGGGACTTAGCGTATGGCAATGAAACTTTCCATGACAGGTCAAATGCGGTTGGAGCAGAAGATGAAGCTCGCGCCGCGCATGATTCAGTCCATGGAGGTTTTACAGCTTCCTTTTCTGGCCTTGCAGGAGAAGATCGAGGCCGAATTAAGTACCAACCCGGTTCTGGAGGTGGCAGAAGAGCGCCCCGAAGAATTGCAGGGGTCCCAGGCGGAACCGGAGGACATGTCGGATGAGCGGGAACTGGTTGTTCAGGATGATTCTGACAATGTCGAGGATTTTCAGCGTCTTGAAAATATCGGAGATGATTTTAACGATTACCTCGACGGCTCCGGGCCGATGCAGTTTGAGCCAAAATATCAGAGGATTTCAAGCGGCGACCCCGACAAAAAACTGGAGGCGATGAATAATACCGCTGCTGCCGAACAGTCGCTTCTGGACTCTCTCAAAGAACAATGGAGAATGGTCGACGCCGAGCCGCTGGTCAGGGAAGCCGGCGATCTGATTATTGACTACCTGGATGAAAAAGGGTACCTGTCCACCCGATTAGAACACCTTCATAACAAAGATAAGCACGCCTTTGGGATCGAGCACTTACAGCAGGCATTGGAATTGGTGCAAAAGCTGGAACCGGCAGGTGTGGGGGCCAGGGATCTCCGTGAGTGCCTGCTGATTCAGATGCGTCAGTTTCCCGAAGACATGTCATTTGAGATGCGAATGGCCGGTCAGTGCTGGGATGAGCTTCTGGAAAATCATTTGCCGAAAGTCGCAAGAAAAATGGGCTGCTCCCTCGAACAGGTCAATCGCGCTATTGAGCGGATGAGCAAACTGGACACATCCCCCGGTTTGCGGGTCGGTCGTTATGATAACCATCCCATTACAGCCGATGTGATTGTTGAACCAACCCCTGAAGATGGTTATCGTGTTTCGTTAACCGATACGCGGCTGCCCAATCTTCGGGTCAATGACTTCTATCAGAAGATGTCTCAAAACCGTAAAATCGATGACCAGACGCGTCAGTTTCTCCAGAAAAATATCCACTCGGCCCAATGGTTCATGGATGCGATCCAGCAGCGAAAGCACACACTCCTGCGCGTGGCTCGCGCAATCGTCAATCACCAGAAAGACTTCTTTGACAAGGGCAAACTGCACTTGCGGCCGTTGCCGATGTCGGCGATTGCCGACGAGGTCGGTGTTCATCTCGCGACGGTTTCACGGGCCGTTTCAGGAAAGTATGTACAATGTCCCCAGGGCATCCTGCCGCTTCGCAGTTTCTTCAGCGGCGGCATGGAAGACGAGTCCGGCACCGAGCACAGTTGGGACGCGGTCAAGGCCAAGTTAAAGGAAATCGTTGATAACGAAGACAAATCGAACCCTCTCGGCGACGATGCGCTCCGCACAAAACTCGAGGAGGCGGGCATGGGCACCATCGCCCGCCGAACCGTCGCCAAATACCGGAAAATCCTGAACATCCCGACGGCCCGCTTCCGCAGAAAATATTAAAATCACCCAACAGAGCTGTTTTTTCGGCGAATCCCCCTTTTTTGCCTAATTTTCTTGCATTTTATCGACCTGCTTCTAAGATGGTTCGTATAAGTTCCAGTGTCAGGGGAGCAATGGGCTAAAACGCCCAGAGCTGAGAGTCCAGATGACCCTTTGAACCTGATCCGGTTAATCCCGGCGAAGGGAGACACATAATGTAAAAATGTGTGCTCCTGTTCGTTTCGCAGCAGGAGCTTTTTTTATATAGTGGTCACAATTGAAAATTCCCGTTGGGTCGCGGCTATGTAGGGTCGTGACCGTAAGTTACGGCTTTATCCGCGGGAATTTACTACCCTAAAGGGTATAATGAGGCCAGGAAATGGCACCACAGATATATTTTGAATTAAAGAATGCCGTTGTCGGAATCGCCGGCTTGGGTGGCTTGGGTTCCAATGTGGGCGTTGCGCTCACCCGGCTCAAGGTTGGCAAGCTGGTCTTGGCGGATTTTGACGTGGTCGAGGAGAGCAATCTGACCCGGCAGAACTACTTTGCCGACCAGATCGGTCAGCACAAAGTCGATGCTTCGATGGAAAATTTTCGCCGGATCAACCCGGATGCGAATCTGGAGGGCCGCAAAGTACGCCTGACGCCCGAAAAAATTATCGAGGTTTTTAAGGATTGCCATGTGATCGCCGAATGCTTTGACCGGCCCGACCAAAAACAGATGATTGTCGAGACCGTTTTGACAAAAATGAAAGACGCCGTTGTTGTGTCTGTCAGCGGCTTGGCTGGCTATGGCCGCAGTAATGAAATCGTCACCCGCCGCGTCTCGGACCGGCTCGTGCTGGTGGGCGATACCGTTTCCGGAACCGGTCCCGGTGTGCCGTTAACAGCGCCGCGTGTCGGCATCGCGGCGTATCATCAGGCCAATGCTATTGCGGAAATCCTGCTCAATGAATTACATACAAAGTTAGCGAGGTAAAAAACGTGAGTGCAGTACTAAAGATAAATGGAACCGAGAAAACCTTCGATGACGGGCTGCCGTCAAACGTAAGTGAATTGCTGACGACCCTTGAGATTGACGCCGCAACCGTAGTTGCCGAGATCGACGGCCGCATCATCGAGCGAAAGGATTTTGAAAAAACGGCGCTTAACCAAGCACAGTCCATTGAGCTGATCCGTTTCGTCGGCGGCGGCTGATTCAAATGAATAATGTATAATGAATAATGTATAATAGCAGGTCGAGATGGGTTTATTAATAATTGCGGATAGAGAGTTTTCTTCACGTTTATTCGTCGGGACGGGCAAGTTTGCGTCGAATGAGGTGATGAAAAAAGCCATCGAGGCGTCCGGCACACAAATGGTGACCGTTGCACTGCGGCGGGTCGATATCAATAACGAAAACGACAACATGCTCGCGGCGATTGACCGAACAAAGTACCAGTTGCTCCCCAATACCTCTGGCGCCCGAAACGCGGACGAAGCCGTCCGCTTGTCCCGCCTGGCACGGGCGGCCAGCGGGATCGCGTGGGTCAAACTGGAAGTGACCCCCGATCCCTATTACCTGCTGCCCGACGGCGAAGAAACGCTCAAGGCCGCCGAAATTCTGGTCAAAGACGGCTTTGTCGTATTGCCCTATATCAATGCCGATCCGATTTTAGCGAAGAAATTGCAGGATGTAGGATGCGCAACCGTCATGCCGCTGGCAAGCCCGATTGGTTCCAACCAGGGAATGAAAACAAAGGCCTCCATCGAGATTATCATCGAGCAGGCAACGGTTCCGGTGGTGGTCGATGCGGGTTTGGGGGCTCCTTCCCATGCCGCCGAGGCGATGGAAATGGGTGCCGATGCTGTTCTTGTCAATACCGCGATCGCTGCCGCGGACGACCCCGCCCAAATGGCCCTGGCGTTCAAACTGGCAACCGAAGCGGGGCGAATCGCCTACGAAACCGGCCTGGCCCCCCAAAGCCAAGCCGCCAGCGCCTCCAGCCCTCTAACCGGCTTTCTCAGGTAGCTCAGGCATCCCTGCCTGAGTCCCTGTGGTGGTCGTGGTATTTAATTGACCATGAAGCACATGAAGAGACATGAAGAAGAAGTAATATCATATCAGGGCCGAAGGCCCAAAAGGTTGTTAGCCGGATGCGTGGGCATCCGGTGGAGATAAGCAAGATGAATAAAAGCCCTGCAAGGGCGAAAGAATTAATGCGTCTTCAAGAAAACATACATTCAATCTTATCAGAAAGTCAGTTGGACAAGGACCGCAAACGCTGGACAGATATACTTAACAGCGTAACCGATCAAGACGTCGAGCGAGAATTATCCATATCTGCCGGAAAATTTTCTCCGGAACGATTGGCGGTGCTCGTTTCACCGGCAGCCGAAGATTATCTCGAACAAATGGCCCAACAGGCACGGCAGTTGACCATCCAGCGTTTCGGCCGGACGATTCAGTTGTACGCGCCCCTCTATGTGTCCAATGTCTGCATCAATCGGTGTAAGTATTGCGGCTACAATGAGAGCATCGATGTTCCGCGAACACGCCTGACCATCGAGCAGGCACTGGCTGATGCGGATGTCATCGCTGCTGAGGGGTTTCGGCATTTACTGCTGGTCAGCGGTGAGGACAAGAAATTTGTATCCACGGATTATCTGTGCGAACTGGCAGGCAAACTCAGGGCGAAGTTCTCATCGCTGTCGATAGAGATCTACCCCATGACCCAAGCCGAATACAGCAGCGTTCTCTCCGCAGGTATCGACGGCGTTACACTGTATCAGGAAACCTACGACCGGGATGTGTATGCCGAGTACCATCTGGCCGGTCCGAAGGCCGATTACGACAGCCGCCTTGAGGCCCCGGATCGGTTTGCTTCCGCCGGAATGCGCCGGATTGGCTTGGGCGTTTTACTTGGTCTGGCCGACTGGCGAACCGAAACATTGGCGATGGCTCAACATGCGGAGTATTTAATGAAAAAATACTGGCGCAGTCAGGTTTCGTTCTCGTTTCCCCGTATCCGACCGGCGACCAATATCCAAAGTCAGTGGCCGCACCTGGTGTCCGATGCCAACATGGTCCAGATGATGCTGGCGTTGCGGCTCTGTTTTGCCGATGCTGGAATCGTTTTATCCACCCGTGAAAATGCCGCATTTCGGGACCATTTAATGAATTTATGTGTCACACGGCTCAGTGCCGGTTCCAAAACAAACCCCGGCGGCTATGGCAGCGAAAAGGACGCCGCCGAACAGTTCCAGATCGCCGATGACCGCACCCCTCATGAAGTGGCCGAAATGATCCGTTCAAAGGGCTATGAAGCGGTTTGGAAGGATTGGGACGTGTCTTTTAACAAATTGGGTTGACCCGATGTGCGTTTGGCCGTATGATTAATAGCATAAAATTGGTATCATAAGGTATAGAATGAAGAAAATTCACTTTGAAAAGCATCGTTGTAAGGGCTGTGGGCTGTGTGTTTTATTTTGTCCGCAGAAAAACCTTCGCATGTCGGAGGATCTCAACGATCAGGGACTGTCCTATCCGGAAGAAATCGACCCCGCTTGCTGTACGGCGTGCGGTCTCTGTTTCCGAATGTGCCCGGATGTTGCTATTGAAGTATACCAACAGGTTGCAAAAGACAAAAAACAGTAGAATCAGGGATGGCGGCGGGTTTTTCTCGCCGAAGCCGACCAAAGGAATGGGGTATAAACGATGGGCCAAAAAATACTGCTAAAAGGCAATGAAGTCATGGCCGAAGCCGCGGTGCAGGCGGGGTGCCGGTTTTTCGCGGGCTACCCCATCACGCCGCAGAACGAGGTTCCCGAATACATGTCCAAACGCATGCCGCAGGTCGGCGGCGTTTTTGTTCAGGCCGAAAGCGAAATCGCCGCAATTAATATGATCTTCGGTGCCTCTGCCGCCGGCGCTCGCTGCATGACCAGTTCCTCTTCGCCGGGCGTTTCGCTCAAGCAGGAGGGCATCAGCTATATTGCCGCTGCCGAGCTTCCCTGCCTGATCGCCAACATGCAGCGGGGCGGTCCCGGTCTGGGTAATATCCGCGCCTCACAAGCCGACTATTTCCAAGCCGTCAAAGGCGGCGGACACGGCGATTACCGTTTGATTGTATTGGCTCCGGCCTCACTACAGGAACTCTACAACCTGACCATGAACGCTTTTGACTGGGCCGACTACTATCGTAATCCCGTGATGATATTGGGTGACGGCATCCTCGGTCAGATGGCCGAGCCCGTTGAGATCCTGCCCTATGAACCGATATTGGAACTGCCTGAAAAAGATTTTGTACTGGATGGCTGCAAGGGCCGCAAGCCCCGCGTTGTTAAGACCCTGATCCTAAAGCCCGCCGACGGGTTAATCGCCCACAATGAGCACTTGCAGGAAAAATACAAGCGCATTGAAAGCGAGCTTTCACTGTGCGAGGAATATCAGACGACCGATGCTGAAATCGTGATTGCCGCCTATGGGATTACCGCTCGCATTGCCAAGGGTGCCGTTCGTATGGCCCGTGCCAAGGGCATCGCTGCCGGTCTGATCCGGCCGATTACGCTTTGGCCGTTCCCGAATGAGCCGTTCATTAGTGCCGCAAAAACCGCTTCGCAAATGCTGGTCGTCGAAATGAGCCACGGCCAGTTTATCGAGGATGTCAAGCTGGCTGTCAATGGTCAATGTCCGGTCGAGTTTCTTGGCAAAGGCGGCGGTTGGTACCCCACCGAGGAGATCATCCTCGAAAAGATCGAATCCATGGCCGCCGCGTCCGCGACTGCTGTAAAGGGGAAATTATAGTATGCCAAATCTGACACGCACAGAAGTCCTGACAGATGCTCAAACCCATTACTGCCCCGGCTGCGGACACGGCATTATCCATCGTCTGGTCGCCGAGGTGATCGACGAATTAGGGATTCGTGAAAAAACCATCGGCACCGCGCCGGTTGGCTGTGCGGTTCTCTTATACGACTACTTCAACTGCGACATCATCGAGTGTGCCCACGGCCGTCCGCCGGCGGTAGCGACCGGCATGAAGCGGGTCCAGCCGGATAAAATCGTCTTCACCTACCAGGGCGACGGCGATCTGGCGGCCATTGGCACCAGCGAAACCATTCACGCCGCCAATCGGGGCGAGAACATCACCGTGATCTTCGTCAATAACGCCATTTACGGCATGACCGGCGGCCAGATGGCCCCGACCACCCTGACCGGCATGTTCAGCACCACCTCGCAGGACGGCCGCGGCGAACACGGCGAGGGCCCGCCGCTGAAGGTCTGCGAATTGTTAAGTTCGCTCGAAGGGGTCTGCTACCTGGAACGAACCGCCGTCAGTACGCCCAAAGACGTCATCAGTGCAAAACGCGCCATCAAAAAGGCGTTCCAGAACCAGATCGACGGCAAGGGCTTTTCACTGGTCGAGGTGCTTTCCATGTGTCCGACGGATTGGAAACTGTCAACGGCCAAGGCGGTTGATTTTGTCAACAATGAAATGAAAACGGCGTTTCCGCTGGGGGTCTATGTTGATCGCAGTTAAATGTAATCTTGTTTCTGCGTGGTCAAGTATCGCAGCGATTGTATATTTCAACTTTACTCGCGGAATTTTTCACCCTTAAGGGTGTATAAGGATAAAAGTTGATGGACAGAGAGCAAACAAAAATCATTATCGCCGGTTTCGGCGGGCAGGGCATTGTCGTGATCGGCAACATTATCGCCCGCGCCGCCGTCATCGAGGACAAAAATGTCGTCGGCATGGTTTCCTACGGCGCCGAGATGCGGGGCGGCACCGCCAACGCGGCGGTCATCATCAGCACCGAAGAGGTCGCCAGCCCCATCATAACGCATCCCGACGCCGCCATTATCCTGAACCAGCCGTCGCTGGAGCGTTTTGAGCCGGAGCTTGAACCCGACGGAACGGTCCTGCTGAACACCTCGATGGTCAAACGCCAGCCGCAGCGGACGGACCTGACGTGCATTAAAGTAAACGCCACACAGATCGCCCACGATATCGGCAACCTCAGGGTGGCCAATATTGTCTGCGTCGGTGCGTTTATCGAGCACACAAAGCTGCTTTCCATGGACAGCATCGAACAGGCCGTCAAAGATTTGTTCTCGAACAAAAAGGCGGCACTGGTTGAGATCAATCTTAAGGCCCTGCACGCCGGCGCCGAACTCAGCAGTTGCCTGCTTCCGGTCCAAAATTAAATCCGAAATTCGAATTTCGAAGCTCGAAACAAATTCAAAATTTAAATGACAAATATTTCAAACACTTGTCTTTCGGCAATTATATTTTTGTTTATGATTTTGAAGATTTGTAAGTGTTCACGCGATTTAGGGGAAAGCGAATGTATGGCCTGAAAGGCCGAGGTAATATAGCCCAGGGCAACGCCCTGGGTCGATAAGACAAAAAATCCTTTTTCGCCCTGAAAGGGCAGTATAAGACGCGCTGCGGTGTGGTTGAATCTGAAACTTTTATTCAGTTAGACAGAACGCATGAACGGTAAACAGTACATCTCCGGATTTCATCAGACGGCCATGACCGGGTTGGGTCGCCGCCGGGGTTCGATGGGCCTTCGGATGACCCCGATGATCGACGTGATTTTCCTGCTGCTGACGTTTTTTGTGCTGACGTCGAAGTTCGCCGAACCCGAACAGCTTTTGCCGGTCATCGTCGGCAAAGTGCCCTCACAGGCGGTTGCGGCGGACCCGACGCCCCTGAAGATTTTTGTCGAGACGGACGGGTCCGGCTGCCGGATGCGGGTGGCAAACCATCCCGCGATTATGCTGTCCGGGCAAAATCCGCAGGAATCGCTGCTGGTCCTGGCCCGAACGGTTCGCCAGATCCTGGAACCGACCGGCCCGGTCCCCATCGAGCTGTACTACGACGATGCCATCGCCTGGGACGCCGTCGTCAAAATCTATGACGTCCTCTACGCCCTCGGCCTACAAAACATTACCTTCCGCATCGAAGAATAATTCTGCTGTAAATTGTCACGCCGGACGTGATCCGGGGCATCCTGCTTCGGAGTTTATTTTTTTTATCTTTAACGTGGCTTGCCAAGCTGAGGGGCACTCAAATATAGCTATCCGTTCATCGGCCATCAACCGGATTGTTTCGCCCAGCGCAACACATATCTTCTGATAATGCTGTACATCGCTATAGCTCAGCTTTCGTCCCCGCCGATCCTTGAGCCATTTTTCACAAACCTGATAACCTCCGATCATAAACTGCCACACGTCCTCGCGAACACCGTCAAAATACTGCTTTTCATTAACAAACACTTTTCCGTTATCGTATTTAGGATATCCCGCAGCAACTTCCATATCACCCTCAATATCAAACCGAGGTTGTAATTCGGGGGCTTCGAGTATATCCGCCTCTATCAAGTGCAGTCCCACCAGTTCATGCCCCACAGCACAAACTTGTGCAAATTGCTTTTTATCTTTCGGCAGCGGCACCCGCGGAAAATCAATCTTCAAAAATTCCGCATATCGTTCTCTATATTGTGGCGAATGAAACACCCCGTAAATCCACGCAAACACATCCTCCGGCCCAAAGGTTTTTTTTAAATCTCCCTTGCCATCACTAACAAACTGAAGTTTGATCTTTTTTGATACACCATCCACAAAGCCCTTATCCAGATTAGGGACACGACCACCTTTTCCTGGTCTCCAGTCGATACCTGCATCACCAAATGTACGTTGTATTCCTTTTTGTGTTTGATCTTCTTGATAAATGTAGAGAGGAAAAACATTTGGTGCACCACGTTTACTCACAAAATAGCGTCTTTCGATTATATTTCGACAAACTGAAAAATAGCAATACTCAGGAACATTATATTCGTACTGCCTCATACCAACCAGAACTAGTGCCGTTTCCAGTAATACAGTTTCGCATTTTTTGAGAAAGTCTCAATAAAAGACTTGCGCCATCGTATATTATGGTATAAATAGGTTCTCCACAGGCTGTATGGG
>JAOUFG010000126.1 GCA_029858345.1 Phycisphaerae bacterium | reverse complement strand
TGCTACATAGTCACCGGGTCCAAGCATTGCGATAGTCTCCACTATAGAATTCTATTTCCATAGTGGAATATCGGCATGCTGACTCAAAATAGATCAAAATTACTCTGTTTTGTTGCTACAGTCTCAACAAAAAGATAAATTAACCGGCAATTAGCAATTTTGGTGAATCGCCGTTGAGAATTCCCGCTCGAGTGGCTATAATCTCAGTCTGTGGCTCGGCAGCAGGTCGATCCCTTTACTACGAACTAAGAACTACGAACTCAAAACTGGTATGTTAGTCATTATCGATTATGGTGTTGGCAATGTGCAGAGCGTAACGAACGCATTCCGCTATATCGGCTCGGATATCACGGTAAGCTGCGATCCGGCGGTGATCCAAAAGGCCCACGGCCTGATTCTGCCGGGCGTGGGTGCCAGCGGCTACGCGATGGAAAAAGTCGCTCCGATTGCGGATGTCATTAAGAGCGAAGCCGCCGCCGGTAAACCCCTGCTGGGGATCTGTGTGGGCTATCAACTGCTCTTCGAGGAAAGTTACGAGATGGGCACACATCAGTGTCTGGGACTGGTCAAGGGCAAGGTCGTCCCCATTCCGACAGATATGGACCTGACAATCCCGCACATGGGCTGGAACTATGTCAAATTTGCCAACGGCATGAAGCTGTTTGACGGCCTTGGCGAGGGCCGGCATTTTGCATTCGCCAATTCCTTTTATGCACAAGTTGAAGATCCCGAGGCGAAGGCGGCCTATACGGAATATGGTATTCAGGTGACGGGGGCGGTTGAAAAGGGTAATATCTTTGGTACCCAGTTCCACCCGGAAAAAAGTGCCGCCGATGGTTTGCAGGTATTAAAGAATTTTGTTGCCCTATGTCACGAGGAATTGAAATGCTGACCAAACGAATCATCCCCTGTCTGGATGTCAAAGATAACCGTGTTGTCAAGGGTGTAAATTTCCTGAACCTGCGGGACGCGGGCGACCCGGTCGAGTTGGGGAAAAAATACAGTGACGAAGGTGCCGACGAACTGGTGTTTCTGGATATCACCGCGACACTGCGTTCGAATAAAACAATTGTGGAACTGGTGGAAAAAGTGGCCGAAAACGTTTTTATCCCGTTCACCGTCGGCGGCGGCATCACCAAAGCCGATGAAATCGGTCTGCTGCTGCGAAGCGGGGCGGATAAGTGTTCCATCAACACCGCCGCGGTCAATAATCCCGATTTGCTGAAAGAATCCGCCGAGCGGTTTGGTGCCCAGTGCGTGGTGCTGGCCATCGACGCCCGCCGGACGGTTGGCAAAGTCGGCAAATGGCACGTAACCGTCAAGGCCGGCTCGGAGCCGACGGATATCGACGCCGTTGAGTGGGCCATAAAAGCCGAAAAACTCGGTGCCGGTGAGATTTTGCTGACCAGCATGGATGCCGACGGCACGCAGGCCGGCTACGATATCGAACTGACCCGCGCGGTCGCCGAGGCGGTCAATATCCCTGTCATCGCTTCCGGCGGGGCAGGAACCCTCGAATCGCTGTCCGAAGTGCTGGACAAAGGAAAGGCCGACGCGGTCCTGGCCGCCTCGATTTTCCACTACGGCACCTATACCATCAAAGAAACCAAAGAATTTTTGAAACAGCACGGTGTCCCCGTGCGTTTTGTATAATTAATCACGTATGTTTTTAATGGAGAGAGTCATGTATAAACTACGCACGTTTTTTTCTGTTATATGGGTAACTTTCATTTTAGTGTCGGCCGGGTGTTCCCAGCACTCCTCACATCAAGCAGCCGCAGATCCCTATACGAACTTTGTTTTGATTTTTACTGATGATCAGGGGTATGCAGATGTGGGGTGCTTCGGTGCAAAAGATTTCGAGACACCGAACCTGGATCGGATGGCAAAGGAAGGGATACAATTTACCGATTTTCATGTAGCACAGGCGGTGTGCAGTGCATCGCGAGCCGCTTTGATGACGGGCTGCTACTCCAATCGTGTCAGCATCCTGGGGGCACTCAATCCCAAAACCCAATACGGACTGAATCCTGACGAAGAAACCATTGCCGAGGTGCTTAAGAAAAAGGGGTATGCCGCCGGGATTTTCGGCAAGTGGCACCTGGGACATCACAAGCCGTTTTTGCCCCTGCAGCAGGGATTCGACGAGTACCTTGGACTGCCGTATTCCAACGATATGTGGCCGGTGGATTATGACGGTATATCCTATGCAGAAAAAAACAAAAAACACGGTCGTGCAAACTATCCGATCCTCCGATTGATTGAGGGGAATGAAAGAGCCGCTGAAATTCGCACACTGGACGATCAGGCGACGCTGACGACACGGTATACCGAACGAGCCGTGCAGTTCATCAATAAAAACAAGGACAAACCGTTCCTTTTGTATGTGCCGCATTCGATGCCGCATGTGCCGCTGGCCGTGTCGGATAAATTTAAAGGCAAGAGCAAGCAGGGCATGTACGGCGATGTCATGATGGAGATTGACTGGTCGGTCGGTCAGATACTGCAGACACTGAAGAAGAATGGACTCGAACAGAATACGCTGGTGATCTTTGCCAGCGATAATGGCCCGTGGATGAATTACGGCAATCACGCCGGTTCCGCCGGGCCGCTGCGTGAAGGCAAAATGACGATGTGGGAAGGCGGTGCACGGGTGCCGTGCATTATGCGATGGCCCGGTCACATTAAGCCGGGCCGCGTCTGCGATAAACTGGCGGCGACAATTGATGTGCTGCCGACAATGGCCGAGATTGCAGGAGCACCGCTGCCGGAGAAGAAAATCGATGGCGTGAGTATTCTGGGGTTGCTCGAGGGTGACAAAAAAGCCGATCCTCGTCAGGAGTATTATTACTATTACGGCAAAGAGTTACGAGCGGTGCGGCAGGGTCCGTGGAAGTTGCTTTTTCCACATACATATCGTTCCTATGAAGGTGTTAAACCGGGAATGGACGGATGGCCCGGGCCGTGCGGCAAGGGCAAAACCGGTCTTGCATTGTATAACCTTCAAGAGGATATTGGTGAACGAAAAGATGTCAAAGACCAGCATCCGGAGATTGTTGAACAGTTAAAGGCCTTGGGCGAAAAAGCACGCTCTGATCTGGGAGACAGTCTGACAAAGCGAAAAGGAACCCATGTGCGTAAGCCGGGTTCATTACCTCCGCAAAAAAAATCTAAAAGTCTAAATAGCGCTGCTGTGGAAAAAGAAAAGTAAAAAAGGTGAATCCGAAGGAGTGAAAATGGATACAACCCAACCAAGAGAAATCAGTATAATTGAGCCCATCGGCGCCGCGATCGAAAAAACAAAACAGATTCTTTTCCAGCCGTTTGATATGATAAAATGGTTTGCAATTGGTTTTTGCGCCTGGCTGGCGACATTGGGCAATGGCGGCGGCGGGGGAGGTTTTAATTTCGGCAGCCCCGGCAGCCATTCAGGGGACGGAACGCATAATTTCCATCAGCAAATGAACAATGCCAAAGACGCTATCCTGCAAAATCTGCCGGTGGTGATTTCCGTCGCTGCGGTGGTCATCATTCTTGTTTTGGCGTTGACCCTTGTATTGATGTGGCTCAAGAGCCGCGGCCAGTTTATGTTCCTGCATTGTGTCGCCGAAAACAAAGGCGAGGTTGTCAAACCCTGGAAAAAATACGCCCAACAGGCCAATAGTTTATTCCTGTTTAAGATTGTGTTATGGCTGGCCGGATTGGTGGCAAGTTTATTTTTCATTGTGCCGTTGATCTTTATTGTTATTGCCTTTGCAAAGACAGATTTCAAGGTCTTTGTCGCTGCCCAAATCATTCCGACGGTTTTTCTTGTTTTGGGATTTATTGTGTTAGCGATTCTGTTAACGGCCGTGAAAACATTGACCGAAGATTTTGTCGTTCCGATAATGCGGCTGGAAGCGTGTACCGTGACGGACGGGTGGAAGCGTTTTTGGGCATTGTGCAAACCCAACTTCGGGACGTTTTTTCTGTTCCTGTTATTTTTGGTGGTGGTTAATATTGTTCTGGGAATGATAGCTTTTGCGGTTGTGGTAGGGGCGTGCTGCCTGTGCTGTGTAGGGATTATTTTCATGCTCCCCTATATTGGTACCGTTGCGATGTTGCCGCTGCCGGTGTGGCGAAGGGCGTATTCGGCCCTGTTTCTGGCCCAGTTCGGCCCTGATTTTGATGTTTTTGTTCCGACTGCAGGCCCTGTCGTTGTACCGACAGACTCAATACCGCCCGCACCTCCCGGACTCGGAACCGGGGATGTCCCTCCGCAAGGGCCGGAGCAGGATTTTTAATAAACAATGCTTGTTTCGTATGCGAAAAACCGATAGAGTACGCATCTTATGAAACTGCTTCGGCGACACAAATCGGTTTTGCTGGCACTGGGAATCTACTGGCCGTTTTTGTTCTGGCTGACCCATATTCCCGTGCCCGCACTCGCGCGCCAAAGCGGCATGAGCGATAAATCGATGCATGTTCTGGCCTATTTCGCCCTGGCCTTCCTGGTCTGGTTTGCGATCAGCCCTTACGAAAAAGTCCGCTGGAGAAAAATCAAAGTGTGGCTTGTTATTGTGGCGGTGGTGCTGTACGGGGTCGCCGATGAACTCATTCAGGGGCGGGTTGGCCGTTCGGCGGATGTTATGGATTTCATGGCGGATCTGTTCGGTGTGTTGCTGGCGATGGGGGTCTTGTCGGTCTTCGGTTTCTGGTCGGCATTGCTGATTGTCTCGGCCGTATTCATTTTTGTCCTGTCGGATGTGTCCCGTCTGATGACGCTGTCGCAGTATGCGGTGTATGCCACGGCGTTTCATTTTACGGCCTATACCGCGATCACGCTGATCTGGATTCAGTGGCTGGAGCGTTTCAGCAGGTTCGTCTGCGGCAAAGCGGGGTGGCTCATGGCGTCGCTGGCGGCGCCTGCGGGACTGCTGCTGGCGGTCAAAGCCGCCGCTCCGATTTGGGATCGGCCGTTTAACGTTTTCGATTTTGCCATCGCGGGTTTCGGCATTTGTGCAGCGATAGTGGTGTCATGGGCGGTATTCAAATTTTCCCGCAGAGATTCCGCCTTTTCAGAGTAGGTTTTGACATCGGTTTCAAAGTGCGGTAAAATGAACCCTTACTTATACTGATCACGATTGAAATTTCCCGTTTCTGCGCGGCTATGTAGGGCTGCGACCGTAAGTTACGGATTTACTCGCGGGAATTTACTACCCTGAAGGGTATACAAACATAAAGTCGATTTTTTTGAGGAGATACCATGAAGAACACGATATTATGGGTCGCCTTGGTGGGCGTATTTTCGACAGTGGGATTTGCACAGCAGGATCCGAATACGCCTCCGGCGGCGGAAAAACAGGAAAAACCGGCAAATCCGGTCGTCCTGATGCAGACCAGCAAAGGACTGATCCGAGTCGAATTGTATCAGGACAAGGCCCCGATTACAGTTGAAAATTTCCTGAAATATACGAAAGAAGGGCTTTATAATGGTAAAATTTTTCACCGGGTGATTAAGGGTTTCATGATTCAGGGCGGCGGTATCACCACAGATATGGTGAACAAAATCCCCAAACCTCCGATTAAAAATGAATCCTACAACAAACTTCGCAACACCCGGGGGACTTTGGCGATGGCTCGACAAAAATCTCCGGATAGTGCCACAAACCAGTTTTTCATCAATCATGTGGACAATAAGTCTCTGGATTTTGACGGGCCTTATAAACCCGGCTATGCTGTATTTGGCAAAGTCATCAAGGGGATGGAGGTAGTGGATCAAATTGCTTCAGTAAAGACAAACAACTCACAGTATTATGATGAAAAATACAAGCAGAATGTTCCATGCCAGAACGTTCCGGTCGAACCGATCGTCATCGAGTCCGTGACGCTGGTGATACCCGAAAAAACAGAAAACGCACAAGAGGAATGATAACCACGAAGGTCACGGAAAGTACGAAGGTATTTTTATTATATTTTTCTTCGTGTCTTTCGTGCCTTTCGTGGTTTATGTATAAATTAGAGTCAATCTGTGGCTAAAATTACGGAGACACCATGGCAACAGTCCAAATGAAAACAACCTTAGGGGATATGACCATTGAGTTGGATGCCGATGCGGCGCCGATGTCAGTGAAAAATTTTCTCGAATACGCCCAAAATGGCTACTATGACGGCACGATTTTCCATCGGGTCATCAAGGGCTTTATGGTCCAGGGCGGCGGCATGGACAAGGAACTCAAGCCCAAGCCCAACAACGACCCGATCATCAACGAGGCCGCCAACGGCCTGAAAAACGACCGCGGCACACTGGCGATGGCCCGCACCGCCGACCCGGACAGCGCGACCAACCAGTTTTTCATCAATCACAAAGACAACGATTTTTTGAATTACAGCGGTCCGTCGCCGGACAAAATCGGCTATGCAGTGTTCGGCAGAGTGACCGAAGGGATGGATGTGGTGGACGCCATCGCCGCCGTCAAAACCACCCGCCACGGCTACCACGACGACGTTCCCGCCGAACCGGTTGAAATCCTGTCCGTCACCATCGTGGAATAGTAACGTCGGCATCCTGCCGGCAGTTTTTGGGTGGGATACACAGGAAATCGTCCATTTGCCCGAAAAAACGCAAAAAAATCACAAAAAAGTTGTAACAAAATCCAAAATCCCGTGTCTTAATAATAAGAACACGGGATTTTTTTATGTAATAAGGAGATTGTGTGGGCAATAAAAGCTACTTCGAGTCCTCCGTCAGGTCGCAGTTTGTTTTATTGACGATATTCTGGTGGATTGGGTATCCGCTTTCAGTCATCGGGTCATTTGTTCCTCCGATTGAAATACTCGGCGCAATGGCCATGGTGGCGACCACCATTTTCTGGTGTATTCTGCTGTATCGTCATTGGTTTGTTCTTCAGGGTCATGGGGCCAGAACGACCCCGGCAAGGGCTGTCGGGTTCGGATTTATCCCCTTTTTTTGTTTCTATTGGTGGTTTGTTGCCTATGCGGGATTGGCGACGGACACCAATCGTTATCTGGATCAGATCGGAATATCACATTGCCGGATGTCCCGCCGGTTAGCGATTACAGACAGCGTGCTGTCAATTCTGTGCTGTACCGTGGGCTTGATTCCCGTAGTCGGAGCGGTTATCCTCATTCCGGCGATGTTTGTTGGTTATATCCTTGTAATCCAGCAGCGAAACAGCGTATTGACAATTCTGAATTACAGCAACAGCAATGAATTAAAAGAAAAGTAACCATTCACAATTATTTTTGAAAAATTCACAAAAAAGACTTGCGCGATACACAACTATCTGCTATTCCATGATTTATGGACGATAAAGATGTTGTCATATCGCAGTTACTCGAAGAG
>JAOUFG010000125.1 GCA_029858345.1 Phycisphaerae bacterium | reverse complement strand
AGAATTTCTTGTTTTCGTATTTCAAATCGTCGCTCCATGACTTTTCCTTTCCATGGGGACTATTCCCCTGGAAAGTTATTCGTATAAATGACTTACAAAACTTTAATTATGTTGGACAGTAAAACTATGCTTATCGCAAAATTGCTTCTTATGCCGAAACCACTAATAAGACTGTTCCACGCTCTCGATAAACTCTCTCCACTCTTCCTCGTCAATCGTATTCTGAATCTCCGGGGCCGTATCCCATATCTCTTCAAGGAACTGAACCATTTCCTCGCCGCTCATCGTCGTCGTTTCTTCGGTCGTTGTCGATGACTCCATCGACATGCTCGACATCTCCATCGACTCACCGCCAAGTAACTCGCTGGCTTGATGTATCACAATGCTCCTGAGTGTGGGATACAGTTTATCTCCCGACGTCCCGGTTGAATCCCAATTGATCAGATTCAACACCACATCACCCGCCCCGTCACATGTATAGACAAAGCTTGCAAGATGTCCATCTGCGAAAGCTCCCGACCCACATACACCCGATAGATAGATACCTTCAAGCTGCTGATAGCCCGGCCCCCAACGGTCAAACGCCGTCCAGCGATTCGGATCTGCCAGAATACGGGCTGTACCGGGACCTGGCGGATTGTTGGGATCATAGGCGGTGTTATCAATGGAGCCCAGATTGGGATCTGAAATATCGACCTCAATTTGAAAGATCCATAAGTCATTGACGTCAAGCGTTTCCATGTCCACATACAGGGTCATGCTTTCTCCAACGGTCATGTATATCTCATCAAGACCGTTGGCGTCAACGACACGATAGATCAGGTTGGGATCGGGTTCCGGCTCGCTTTGATTTGGATCTGCGGAATCCTCCATGCCCCACAACCAGGAATCCGCGAACAGGAACAAATCGTTCACGTCCACAGCCGCGTCTCCATCCATATCGGCCTTCAGACACCCATTCGGATCGGTACAGTCCTCCTGCAGCCAACAGGAAGACAGCAGGGAGTAATCCAGCAGGTTCACGATACCGTCCGTATTAAAATCGGCCCTGGGAACCTGGTGCAGAAAGACAGACGCATTCGGGTCATACCAACTGACCGCATAATCGTAAAATCCCACATTCGGCTCCCCCGGTTCCAAGGCAACGTAGTCAACTGCAAACCAGACGCCGGGTTGGGCATCATCTTCCAACGAGGTAAAAAGATCGAATCCCTGAACCAGAGAGTCCTCCCATGCGGAAACATACGGCTCTGAGCCAGCATTGGAATAATGGCAGTCCGCCCAGTCCCGTGTGTTCGGGTCGTAACCACTGCCGGCCAAATATCCCAAATCACGACTCTCTGTATTGAGAAAAAGACCTCCGCTCCAGAGGTCGTTGGAATCCGAAGACACGATCAGTTTCAGCTCTGTGCCAACCCTGATATTTCGATGATCAAATAAGGTAACACCATCGGACTCGTATACATCAAGCGTTACTGCGGCAGTCGCAAATCTTAACATCCCAAAAAACACGATGCAAAAGACCTGTTTTCCCATAAATCTTCTCCACTTGTAAAGAGGCCGACAGTCTCTGCCGTCAGGCACTATTCATTTTGTGATCCCTCAGGCAACAAGCGGAATTCCGTTTCCTATATATCAACAGCGAATGGGAAAGAGAAAATTTGATGGTCTTTTTTGAATTTTTAAAATTTCTTTTTCAAACGCCCATTATTCTTCAAAAAACGCTGTTTACCTATCTCGAAAACCATAAATTTAAGGCGACAGCCGGTTCCGCAGAAAATGCTCATTTCAGGTGCAAGTTGTCTTGATTCAGGGTCTAAAACGGGACAATCTACTCGGAAATAGAGCGGTTTGTTGTGCAGAAATTGTGTTCAATGTGCCGAAAACATGCGGCATCATCTCGTCACACAATCAGTAACTGACGTAACTGACGCCGCTTGAATCCGTTCCGGATTTATTAATCTTGAAAATGCCCGTTTCTCTCTGATATAGCCAACCGGTCGCGTCATCGGTGACTGTGGAAAAATCAGTAACAGAACCCCCTACGACCAAGATACTTGAGAGATTATTAAAGGGATTTTGGGGCATCTGCATCAGGTAAGGTCCGAATAAATAATCCCCGCTGGGCGTTTTAGCAGATGTCGACGTGCCGTTGATTTTTGATGTTCCGATAAACTGATTTGTCAAATTAGTTCCCGAAATCGCAAGGGTTCCCCAATATCCGGGATTCAGCCCATTATGCTGCATCTTGTACAATTCGACCTGGCATCGAACGGTGTGAAGGGAACTTTTAATGGCCGATTCTCTGGATTCCGCTGCGTGACCCTGAAACTCAGGCAGTACAATCGCTGCCAAAATGCCGAGAATCGTAACCACAATCATCAATTCAACTAATGTAAAACCCTTTTTCATAAGATTCTCCGTCATACTGCTTTTAAGCCGGAACTCAGTTTCATTAAAAAAGGCAAACACAATAACACCGCATTTTCATCGACTTAAAGACATGCTCTCTTAATCACATTCTTGCCTTTCACGGCAAAATCACCAACGGACATTGAAATCTTAATCATTGCCTCAAACTGTCCGATAAAAGCAAGCCAATCCCCTCAGAACCGACCGAATTTATTCCCCCTTTAATTTTTGCTTTTGCAAATTTATCATGTATATTTTAAGTATGAGCAACTGATAAAGATGAAAAGGTCCGAACGCTGAATTCGGGGGTTAATATGAAAACTTACAATGCTACAATCAGCCAAAAGAAAATCGTCACGCTTCTTGCCGCTGTCCTTTTGTGCATCCGTCCCGGCATGACCTACGGAGACATTGAGTTCGCCGGAGGCGTCACCGCCCAAATCGACTACACCGTAGACGGCGCGGTATGGATTTATGACGCAAACGTCATCATGGTTGAACCCGCCCACATTCTCGAGTTTGTAGCCACCGGTTCCGGGGCAGTTTTCGATATTTACGGCGGGCAGATTGACCAAATGCTTCTGATATCAACATCCGACGACACGTTGCCCGAAGGCCAGGTCACGGTTTACGGCACTGATTTCGCGATAGACGGTGTTCCCGTTGATCCCGAAACCACAGAACTTTTCCTGCAGGGCCAGATGCTTTCCGGTGTGTATGAAAACGGAACACCTTTTGCCTTCTCTGTGGAGTGTTTCATCATGGGAGGCGGTGGTTATAGTTACTATCAGACCGTCAAACTCGGTTGGGTCGTCAGCGAGCCCGACATTGAAGTTTCTCAATACGACTACGACTTCGGACAGACCGACATCGAAACAACACAATACGGAACCCTGACCGTTTACAATCTCGGCAACGCGGCGTTAACTATCCAATCATTGCAGTTGGAACAAGATGAGAATTTGCAATTCGAATTTACACCTTTACAGGTCATGCCTTTGACACTGGCGCCCAACACGGCTTTGGACATTGAAATCTCTTATAACCCTGTCCTCGAAGGTTACGCCCAGGCAACGTTCCGGCTCACCAGTGATGACCCCAATGACCCCGTTGTCGAGGTCGCTTTGTCCGGCGAAGGAATCCCTGTTGTCCTGTCATCCCAGGAACAGGCCGTACAGATCCTGGACACATATGATTGGGCCGTTGAAAATGATCTAATAGAAGGCGTCGGCAAGAAAAAATCCGCCAAGAACAAACTTAGAGTATTTGGAAAAATGCTCACCATCGCGGATGATCTGATAGCAGGCGGATACAACGAACAAGCTTTAGAAGTGCTGCTGATGGTCGAAAAGAAATGTGACGGCCAAAAACGACCCAAGGATTTCATCAAGGGCCCTGCCGCAGCGGATATAAATGCACTGATTAACGAACTTATCAACGCCTTACAAACTCAATAACCTTACACTTACTCCAGCAACTATGCGAAAGCTTCTTCCGCCAGGTCGCACAGAATATGATACGCGACCTGGTGGATCTCTTGTACCGTCGCGGTCGGTCCTTCCACACAGATACACACATCGGACATGTTCTCTAAGGGCGAATCTTTTTTACCAGTAAACGCCAAAACGGATGCACCCTTTTCCTTGGCCAGTGCAGCCGCGGCAAGAACATTCCTGCTCGTACCGCTGGTCGAAAACGCCCACAGAATATCGCCCTCACTGACCAACGCCTCAACCTGCCGCCGAAAGACGTGCTCAAATCCGTAATCATTGGCAATGGATGTCAGATTCGACGTATCCGTCGTCAGCGCCACCGCAGGCAGCCCCTTGCGTTCCCGCAAAAACCGCCCCACCAGTTCTGCAGCGATATGCTGAGCATCCGCCGCCGAACCGCCGTTACCGCAAATGTAAATGCACCCGCCGGACTTAATGCAGTCAATCAGCATCTGGGCTGCCGCAGCGATTGTATCTACACAGTTGGCTTCTAAATCCGCTAACAATTTCTTGTGCAAATCAATCGTATCAAGAATACGTCGTCTTTTTGATTCCATAATTGAGTTCCTAATACTACAGATGGTTCACTATTTACCACAAACAGAATACCGCATACACAGCTTTTTAGCAATGCTGCTTTGGAGAGGACTTTTACGATTTCATATATGGGAAAGAAAATAAATTTTTCCACCCAAAAGGGGTCCAGATAAAAAAAGACTCATATTCAGCAGCGTTAAGAGGACCTGCATCATAATACGTCCGACATCGAGCTAAGCCAAGAGACTTGATAATCGGACCTACGCCTAAAAGAATCCCTCTCTCTCCTCGTTCATTCACGACGGAAACCCAGTTCGGGTCAGTTGGTACAAACTCTGATCCAGATCTGATTTCAACCGGAAAACCATTTAACGCTTGAATTACTTGCCGGGACGGGTCTTTAATTTTAAAAACCGAACCATTTTCTTTAATTTCGAAAAATGTCGCCAAAAATTCACCTTCACCAATATTGACAAAAAGAGTTTTCACACTTTCTTTCTGGCCAAAGTCTCCGCGATTATAAACAGAATATAGTGCAGCTTGCTGAATAGCAATTTTTTGATCTTCGGTTACAAACGGCAGCGGTAGGAAGAAGTACAGGATCACCATCAGGACAACGACCCAAATAGTTTTTTTCCTTCTTTTCTTCATAAATCCATCCCCAAAGCACTAATCTGATTTCGGCTTGGGTTTTCCGCGTCTGAAGTTTTTGCGTCCGCCGCCGGAGCGGGGCTTGCCGGAGCGGGGGCGACCGCCGCCGTAGCTTTTCTTTTTGCCGCCCCCGGCCTTGTCCAGGTCCGGCACGTTGCCGATCCAGTTCGGCTCGATCCTGTTATCGCGTAGAATATTGCGAAGTTTGCGCAGGTCCCTGGCTGTCACAAATGTAATCGCCTTGCCCTCACGGCCCATGCGGGCGGTTCGGCCAGTGCGATGCGTATAGGCCTCCGAGCTATTCGGCAGGTCAAAATTAAAAATATGCGTGGTGTGCGAAAAATCCAGCCCGCGGGCGGCGATATCAGTAGCAACCAGAAACTGAATATCCAGCCGTTTGAACCGCCGAAACAAGCTGGTCCGTTTGTTTTGGTCCAGACCGCCGTGAATCTGCTCGACGGATTTGACCTTCTTTTTAAGTTCGTCGTATAGTTTTTCGCAACTGTTCCGGCTGGAACAGAACAGGATCGCCTGGTCCGGCTTTTCGCTTTCGATCAATTCCCGCAACTTGTCCAACCGGTCATGCGGTTTGACGTGGTAGAAATAATGGCTCAGAGAATCGGGTGCCTTTTTGTCCCCGATCAGTTCGATCAGGACCGGGTCCTGGAGGTATTTCTTCGAAAGCTGCTTGATTTCGTTCGGCATCGTGGCACTGAACAGCATTGTGTGATGCTCATGGACCATGCACGAAAAGACAAATTCGATATCCGGCAAAAAGCCCTGGTTGAGCATCTCATCGGCCTCATCGAGGACAAAATACCGCACCTCCGCCAATCGCAGCGGCGAATTGTACAGCAGGTCGATCAACCGCCCCGGCGTGGCCACCAATGCCTGCACGCCGTGAGCGAGTTTGCCCTTCTGTATCTCCATCGAAAAGCCGCCATACACCGCGAATGCCTCGACATGCGTCTCCTTGGCGATCCAGGCGATCTCGTCGACATACTGCAGCGCCAGTTCCCGTGTCGGCACGATAATCAGCACCTGAACCTCTTTCAGGGCCGGGTCCACGGATTGCACCACAGGAATCGCGCAAGCGGCGGTCTTACCCGAACCGGTCTCCGCCAGCGCGATCAGATCACGCCCCGCCAGCACATGCGGAAAGGTTTGCTCCTGAATCGGAGTCAGGTCCTCATAGCCCTTCTTTTTAAGGGCTTTCATAATTCCCGGTTTTAAATCGAGATCAGTAAATTTCACACAACATCCATTTCCGCATCAGCCGCGGCTGAGCATTTTATAACACTATCGTCCAATAAAACCGCACTATACCGGAGAAAACCGACTTTGTATACAAAAATTTACTCCGGCAGCAAGAGCCAATTGGGAGTCGGCAGTGGGTCAGGTGTAATCCAGCGAGGGTTTGCCCATTTTTTGGCGGAGGTCGTTGTGCATCTGTCGAAGGGTTTGGTTGAATTCGGCAATGAATTTTTCTTCGCCAAGTTCTTTGATGTGCTCGGCCGGGATCGGTTTGCCGTACATGACGCCAACGCGGCCGCCCAACTTGGGGTATTTCTGGCCGCGGGGCCATCGCTCAAAGACGCCATCAATGACCGTCGGGATCATGACCGCCCCGCTTCGCCGGACCAGCAGCGAAAAACCGGGTTTGATTTCGTCGATTTTGCCGTCCAGCGTTCGCGAACCCTCCGGATACAGACAGACGATATGGCCGCGTTTAAGTATCTCGATAATTGCTTTCATGGATTGGAGGGTCGGCTGATCCTGATTGATGGGGATAGTGTAGAAGGAGTCTATCATCCAGCCCCAGAAGCCGACAAAGAGGGTATCACGCGGGACATAATAAAACGTCCGCCCCAGCCAGCCCTGGCAGAGCATGATGTCAACAAAGCTCTGGTGATTGCTCAACACCAAAACGGGGCCGGCGTGCGGGATGTTTTCTTTACCGTACACCGTGACGCGGTACATCAGCCAGACAAGGCCGACTGAGATAAACCGCCAGAACTCAAACCAGACCCGGCGAAAAACGCCGTCTTTGTTCTTTACTTCAGCCATCTTATAGTTTCGATCCAAGATTATTTTGTAAAAAGTTTTTTTCAATAGACCCCATAGGGGTCTTAACAATAATAGAAAATATGGAACGACCGGCCCTGCGATTGTAAAGGGTCGTCATAAGCCGATAGTGCTTATGCGATACGGTGGCGTGTGGCCACTGAAAATCGCGGGTTATTACCTTGCGGCAACAGAGC
>JAOUFG010000124.1 GCA_029858345.1 Phycisphaerae bacterium | reverse complement strand
ATCCGTTTGGTCAATCAGTTTTGCTGGCATGGTAAGTACTCCTAAAAAAACAGTTAAACCATGCCACTGTTATCGGACAAATCCAAAAAGTTCCTTGAAATATAACACTATTTCAAGCGAACACCCAGTTCAGGGGGTTTTGTCGAATCGCAAAATCCCGCATATACTCTCTTGCAAGGATCCGGGATGCTCGCTATGATTGCGTCAATTACTCGATTAAAAGGAGATGGCGATATGGATGTTGCAATGATAGATGACCGGATGCTGCCGATCAGTGAACTGGACCGACCGTATTTGGATCGCGGTTTATATTTTGGTGACGGGGTTTATGAGGTGCTTCGCAGTTATGACGGACACCTGGTTGCCTTGGATGAACATCTGGCCCGGTTTGAACGAAGCTTGCGTGAGATTCAGATTTTTAACGTGGATATTGAGACGATCAGGCAGAAAGTGCTGTCGGGGTTCAACGCGGGCGGCTATGCAAACGCGAAAATCTATTTCCACGTCACAAGGGGTTCCGAAAGCCGGGACCATCTTCCGGGATCGGGAATAACCCCCAATTTTCTGATGACCGTCAGCGAGTTAAAAGACAAGCCCGAAACCAAGGAACGGGGCATTGCTGTCAGCACCCATCCCGACTGGCGATGGAAACGTTGCGATATTAAGTCCCTCAACCTGCTGCCCAATGTTCTTGCACGCATCGAGGTCCAAAAAAAGGGAGCCAGTGAAGCGATTCTTGTTGGCGATGACGGGATGATCACCGAAGGCGCCGGTTCGGCGTTCTTTGCAGTGGATGGAAAGGAAAATGCCGTTATCACCCGTCCATTGGGTAACGAAATACTGCCTTCCATCACCCGCGCGATGGTGATGCGCATTTCACAAAATGCACGGCTGTCTGTGATTGAAAAGACCCTGACACCGGCCCAGGCTGCTGAATGTGACGAATTATTCTTGGCGGTTACAACCAAAGACATTATGCCGATTACGCAATTTGACGGCGTTCGGATCGGCAGCGGACAATGTGGCGAGTTGACCCGTAGATTAATCGATGAATTTGCGGCGTTTCTAAAAGAAGTCAATAAATCATAAGAATGCTTTCAAACCGGTGCTGAAATAGGAGGTTTCATTTTTTGATAGGGTATTCGGATGACTATTAGTAATATTATAGGACCCGTTATTCTTTGTTAAGCTTTTGGACCGATAACATGCTTTTTTGCCTTTTATCCTCTTAAATTAGCCGTTTTTTTATTAAGGCAGGCCTGTTATAAGCCGAACAAAAAAGTAAAATAAAGCTATAAACAGAGACAGAGCATGCATAAGGAAAACGACATGGAATCAACGCTCAAAGCACCTGGTAAAGACAAGGCACAGATTCAAACGGTACGCACGTTTACCGTAAAGCCCTCACTGCCGGCCGCCTTAGAGGACCTGCAGGTGATCGCACACAACCTCTACTGGTCATGGCATTACGATATCACCGAGATATTCCGAAGAATCGATTACGAACTGTGGAAACAGTGTGCTCATAACCCAGTCAAAATGCTGGGGCTTGTTTCGCAGGCCCGTTTGGAGGATTTGGCAAGGAATGAAGGGTTTCTTTTTCAGATTAAGGAAGCCCGGCGAACCCTTGAGCAGACGCTCCATTCGCCTTCGTGGTTTAATAAAATTTATGCCCGTGAAGGCCATACGCCGGTCATTGCTTATTTCAGCGCGGAATTCGGTCTGCATGAGTCCGTACCGATCTATTCGGGTGGATTAGGCATGCTGGCCGGTGACCATCTCAAGAGTGCCTCAGACCTGGGGATTCCTCTGGTGGCGATCGGCCTGATGTATCAGAAAGGATATTTCCGTCAGTACCTCAACACCGATGGTTGGCAGCAGGAACATTATATCGAAAATGACTTTCATAATATGCCGCTTGAGCGAATTCAGAAAAAAAGCGGAAGCCCTTTGACGATCAACATTCAGTTTCCAGACCGCACGGTTCATGCCGAGATATGGAAAGCGAGCATTGGCAGGGTTCCGCTTTACCTGCTGGATACCAATCTGCCGTCGAATTCGCATCATGACCGCACGATTACGCAAACCCTTTACGGGGGCGATTCCGAGATGCGCATCGGCCAGGAGATTGTTCTGGGCATTGGCGGACTCAAAGCCCTGCTAGCGTTGGATCTGGAACCGACGGTCTGCCATATGAACGAAGGACACGCCGCGTTTATGGCGATTGAGCGAGTCCGTAAACTCAGAAGCAAATACAATATGACCTTTGAGGAGGCGTTCGAAACGGCCAAGGCCAGCAATGTCTTTACGGCCCATACGCCGGTTGCTGCGGGAAATGACGAATTTCCGACTGAAATGATCGATAAATATTTCAGCCATTATTATGGATCGCTCGGAATCAACCGTGATCAGTTTCTCGGGTTGGGCCGCATTCATCCATCCGACGAGCATGAATGCTTTAAGATGCCGGTGCTGGCGTTGAAAATGAGTTCTTACCGCAATGGTGTCAGCCAGCTTCACGGTGAGGTATCTCGAAAGATATGGTCCGGTTTATGGCCGGAACTGCCGATTTCCGAAGTCCCGATCAACGCGATTACCAACGGTGTTCACGCCAGAACGTGGCTCGGTCCCGAATTGAATTCGCTTTATGAACGGTATCTGGGGTCACGCTGGTCAGACGAAGCCGTGGATAAATCCATCTGGCACAATCTGGATCAGGTTCCGGACGAGGAATTGTGGCGCATTCATCAGCGCGGCAAAGAGCGGCTGGTCGGTTTTGCCCGCACGCGGCTCAAACGCCAGCTCCAGCGGCGAGGCGCGTTTCATACCGAATTTAGCTGGGCCGAGGAGGTTCTGGACCCCGAGGCACTGACGATTGGCTTTGCGCGGCGGTTTGCGACCTACAAGCGGGGCAACCTGCTGCTTCAGGACCCGCAGCGTCTGATTAAACTGCTGACTCAAACGGATATGCCTGTCCAGTTTATCTTTGCGGGCAAGGCACACCCCCGTGACACAGCAGGCAAGGAATTGATTCGCCAGCTTGTGCATTTCGCGTCGGAGCATCCGGAAATACGCCGTCGGCTGATCTTTCTTGAAGACTATGATATGGATATCGCACGCTATATGGTACAGGGTGTGGATGTCTGGCTGAACAATCCGCGGCGGCCAATGGAAGCCAGCGGAACCAGCGGTATGAAAGCCGCCCTCAACGGTGTGCTCAATATGAGTACGCTGGACGGGTGGTGGTGTGAAGGGTATATCCCCGACGGCGGCTGGATTATCGGTGCCGGCGAGGAATACGATGACCTGTCGTATCAGGACCAGGTCGAGGGCCAGGCGATTTACAACCTGCTGGAGCAGGAAGTGGTGCCGTTGTTCTTTAATCGTGGCAAGGACCGTCTGCCGCGGCGATGGATTCGCCGCATGAAAAACACCATCAAGTGGTGTGCCCCCCGGTTCAATACCAGCCGGATGGTGGCCGAATACACACGCAAGTTTTATCATCCCGCCGACATGAAGTGGGAAGAGCTGACTTCCAATAATATGGAACGGGTCAAGGCCCTGTCTCAGTGGAAATCAAAATTACGTCAGGAGTGGTCCGATCTGGAAATCCGGGATGTCCAGACCCGAATATTGGCCGGAGAAACGTCTGCGGAACTTGCCGATCAACAGCAGGAATTAGCGGTCGGTTCACAGGTCCAGGTGACAGCTCATGTTCATTTGGGCCGGCTTGAGCCGTCGGATGTGTCCGTTCAGATTTATTTCGGCCAGGTGGATTCTTCCGGCCGCATCAAGGGCGGCCAGATTGCCGAAATGACCTATGATCAGGATAGCGTGGACCCTCAGCGGGTAGCCACATTCACCGGGACAATTCCATGCCGTATTTCCGGCCGTCACGGCTACGCATTGCGGATTCTCCCGCGGCATCAGGATCTGGTCGAACCGTATGAATCGGGTTTGGTCCTCTGGGAATCAGGCCACTAAAACGCTCGAAGAAAACCATTTCCAAAGCCGTATTCAATCCGAATACGGCTTTTTTTGTGGCTGGTATTACAGCACGTTAGCGGCAATGGTTTGGTATGTCTGCCGGGCTTGTTCGACGGCGCTGATTTCGATGGATTCGTCGGGTTTGTGGCAGCGGGTGCCGTCCCCGGGGCCGAGGATGAGGACGGGTGCTTTGAGCTTCTGGAAGTGGGGGCCGTCCGTCGTAAATCCGGCGGCTTGTGTTTCGTGGATTCCCGCGGCTTTGCAAACGGCTTTTACGAACGGCGAATCCGCGGGCGTTTCCATCGCATCAACCGCACGGATGATCGAAATCTGTGTCTTGAAATCCGGATCCTCATTTTGGATACTCTCGCAAAGGGCTTTCAAGTTTTCGATGATCTCCCGATGATTTTGTTTCGGCAGGGTACGGATGTCGATTTCAAGGCAGCAGGAGTCCGGGATGATATTGGTTGCGCTGCCGCCGGTTATGCGATTCGGACTGATCGAACACCCGCCCAGCAGCGGATGGGGCGTATGCGGAATTTCCCAGTGCTCGAGCCGGTTCAAAAAGGCGTTCATTTTCAAAACGGCGTTGACGCCCAAGTGGGGCATGGAACCGTGGGCGGTCTTGCCTTTCGTTTCAACCTTCAGCCACAGGATACCCCGATGGGCACGCAGGATTTTCATCCCGGTTGGTTCGGTGATAATAGTGCCGATAGGATTTTTGATGCGTGAACGGTATTGCTCGACAAACCGCTGCACGCCGCAACTGTCCGTTTCCTCGCCTGCGGTTGCCGCGAAAATAATCCGCCCGTTGAGCTGCTGCCTGCTGAGATCGACCATAGCCGCCGCGGCGGCACACAGTCCACCCAGCATATCAACAGAACCGCGGCCGATGATTTTACCGTCTTCCTCAACCGGACAGAACGGGTCGGCTTTCCAGTGGTCCTTTGTCGCTGGGACAACGTCCAAATGAGCGCCGAAAAGCAAGGTCGCTGCATCGGAATTGTCAGGCCCGACCGAAGCGGTAACATTAGCCCGGTTTCCGTTCCACGTGTCAAGTTCTGCCGGTATGCCGTGCTGCCTGAAGAAGTCCGCCAGAACCTCGGCGGCCCTCAATTCACCGTTATTCAGTGTCGGAGCGGATTGAATGAGATCCTTGAGTAATTCTATCATAACAGACTCAAAATGTCCTGTAATTGTTCCATTAGCATTCGTGACGTAATAACGACAAAACACTGAATTTTACTGATTTGTACCTTTTATAACGAGTGAAAATTAAAAAAAGAAAAAAATGTTGCAGAAAACAGTGATTTTGACATAATGTGCATTCGTGAAATTGGGCGGGACACTTACAAGTTAAAAAAGGAATGTGAATGGGACCGGTTTTAAATGGTTTGATCAAATTACAGCGTGTGGAAAATCGCCTTCGGGCGGTGAAAACGAAACTGGCCAGATGTCGCAGGGGCGTATTGTTTCAGGAAAACCAGTTGCGCACGTTACAGAACGGGCTTGAAGCAAAACAAGAGGAGATCAAGCAGGCCAAGCTTCAGGTTGGCCGCTTAGAGATGGATCTGAAGTCACGGGATGAGCAAATCGACAAACTCCGCAGCCACCTCAATCTTGCGCGTACGAACAAGGAGTACTCTGCGCTGCTGACGGAACTGAACACCGCCAAGGCGGATGATTCCAAGATTGAGACGCAGGTTCTGGAACTGATGAAGAATGTCGAGGTCGATGAAGCGGCTTGTGAAGAAATCCGGTCGCAGATCGAACTTCAGCGTGTTAAGGTTGACGAGATTCGCAAGGAATCCGAGTTGAAGGCCGTAGAACTGGAAAAAGATATCGCTGAGGTCCAGACCGAGTGGGATGCCCAGGCCAAGGATATCCCCGCCGCGGCGCTTCAGTTCTTTCAGCGTGTGGCTGAGACCTATGATGGCGAAGCGATGGCGGAGGTCGAGCAGGTCGACGAAAATTCGCAATCGTACAGTTGCGGCGGTTGTTTTATGGGGGTTCCTGCCGAAATTGTAAACGTACTTAGCGGCAAAGACGAGATTGTCCGCTGTTCGAACTGCACGCGGATTTTATATCTCAATAAAGGCGAAAATGAATAAGCACGCCGGTTTATCTGAATAGAAGCCGGCTTTTTTTATGTCCATCGAGCTTTCGGCCGGGAGAGGTTCAACGTGTATCAGCAAGTCGATTTATTCACAGACGGCGGCAGTCGCGGCAATCCGGGACCGGCCGGGGCCGGGTTTGTCATGAAGGACCCACAGGGCGGTACGATTTTATCACGCGGGATTTTCCTGGGGCAAACCACCAATAACGTGGCCGAATATACAGCCGTATTAAAAGGGCTTGCAGCCGCCAAAGAGAGGCAGGCCGAGTCCGTACGGCTCTTCAGCGACAGTCAATTGCTGGTCCGTCAGCTCAACGGCCAGTACAAGGTCAAGAGCGACAACCTCAAGCAGCTTTATACCGACAGCATGGAGTTATTGGCTTCTTTTAAGTCGTGGCAGGCCATCCATATCCCGCGCGAGCAAAACGCCGAAGCCGACGCCATGGCCAATCGAGCCATGGACAAGAAGAAAAATGTTGAAGTCCAGCACACGGTCTCAACCCGTCCTGAAAGCAAAAAATTGCGAATCGGCATTTTGCTCAGCGGTAGCGGCCGGACAATGACCAATATCCAAAAGGAAATTGAGGATGGATGTCTCAATGCCGAAATCGTGGCCGTGGTCGGTTCATTATCCAATGTCAGGGGGGTTCAACTTGCCAAGGGCATGGGACTGGAGCCGGTGATTATCCGCAAAAAAGACAATCCCGATATCGAACAATTCAGCGCCAAAATCGCCAAGGTGCTTGACGATGCAAAAGTTGATCTGGTCGTGCAGGCCGGCTGGATGTGCCTGTGGCATATCCCGGCCAATTATGAGAACCGCGTGATGAATATCCACCCGGCGCTGCTGCCGGCGTTCGGCGGCAAGGGGATGTACGGCCACCATGTGCACGAAGCCGTTGTTGAAACCGGCTGTAAGGTCAGCGGCTGCACCGTCCACTTCTGCACAAATGAATACGACGCCGGCCCGATCATCCTCCAGCGGACCTGTGAAGTTAAAGGCGATGATGATGCAGACACCTTAGCGGACCGCGTCTTCGAACAGGAATGCCTGGCCTATCCCGAAGCAATCCAACTCTTTGCAGAAGGACGGTTAAAGGTCCAAGACGGAATTGTGAAAATAACCAGTAAATGCTCGGTGTAAGTGGAACCACGAATTAACGCTAATCAACACAAATAAATATAAGTTAGTGCCGTTTCCAGTAATAGAGTTTCGTGATTTTTCATAAGGGTTATGCTGCTTTCTTATGACGACGATAGGTTTTCCAATCTTGGATACTGATATTACGTTTGCGATTTCGCCACGACAGGTAT
>JAOUFG010000026.1 GCA_029858345.1 Phycisphaerae bacterium | reverse complement strand
CCCATGGGGGGCTATTGGGATGTGGATAATGTTCGCGTGACCGAGTATCCGCTGGTACCGAATTTTACAGATGATTCGATTGTGAATTTTGCTGATTTTGCTAAGATGGCCGCGGACTGGCTCTACTGTGATGATCCTGTCACCGATGTCACCGGGGAAGGGTGCGTCAATGAGGACGATCTGTTGATATTGATGGAGTACTGGCTGGATAATGTCTGACCGCAGGACAACCGGGAGTGTCGAGCGAACCATCCGTTTTAGCAGGGCCTTTACGCTGATCGAGCTCTTGGTTGTGATCGGTGTTATTGCAATCCTGCTGGCGGTTTTGGTGCCCTCGCTTCGCAGGGCACGTCATCAGGCCCGGGTGGTTGTTTGTGCTTCCAATCTTCGAAATACAGGGACAGCGATTCACGCCTATGCGCAGGATTATGACGATACCATCCCTTTTGGTCCTGAGGGGCTTCCGATGGCCGGCAGCCAGTTCTATACCGCCACCGGTAATGTGACCAGTTTAATCTCGGTTTATGATGGATCGCCGGTGGGATTAGGATTGCTGCTGGATGGGTATCTGTCCGAGCAGCCGAAGGTGCTTTTCTGTCCCGGTGCTGATCAGCACACAGATGCCGAAGTCGAATTATCCCGCGTAGGAAAATTACAGGCGCAATGCGATTACTATTATCGCCATGCTTCGGTAGCGATGCTGTACGGCGAGCCGGAGGAGTTTCATATTCGTCTGACCGATCTCGGAAAAAATCGAAACGGAAATAGGATCTCGGCATTGGCGATGGATGTGCAGTTTTTAGCGAATGAATCGTTATCTGTTTTTGGTGTGATGACACGAACCAATCATAACCGGCAGGTGGTGAATATTCTGCTGGCGGACGGACAGGTCATTCGGCAGGACAACTCAAATGGCCGATATACGGTAGATATCGGGGGCTATCCTTACGATGCGCTGGAGAAGATATTGAAGGCGTTTGAATTGGCTGACGAGTTGCGTTGAAAAGACTCCGCCGGAAGGTTTCCAGCGGAGTCGGTGATTCTGTGTGTTGCAGTTGCGGAGCTTAATCCTGGGGCTGATCGGGTTCTTTTGGGCTGCGTCGACCGCCGCCCTTTCCCCCTTGGCCGCGTTTTCCACCACGGGCGCCGTCCGCACCTTGTTGCATGCGTTGCTGCATTCGATCTTTCATTTCGGTTTTCAACTCTTCAAGCTTGGCCTGCTGTTCTTCAGTCAGGACGCCTTTGACAGCTTTCGTTGTGGCTGCTCGTTGCAGGGCCTGCTTGGTGAAGGCGTCACCGACGGCTTTGCCGGCAGCTTCAATGTCTGCTTTTTCCCCTTCGTTGGCGGCTTTATTAAGGCCCTGTATCGCTTCTCGAACCGCCTTGCCGGCTTCTGCCGCCTTTTCTTTGTTGGCGTCTGCGATTTCTTTGATCGCTGTTTTTTGCTCTTCTGTCAGTCCAAGCCGTTCGCCAAAACGTCCCATCAGCATACGGGTAATATCGCCCTGACCGCCGAACATTCCCATTCCGCCCATGTCGGGGCCGCCGCCGCGACCTTGTCTTGGGCTGGCTTGAGGTCCGCGGGGCCCGCCTTTTTCGCCTTCTTTGGCCCCCATTGCCAGCGGGGTCAATACGATTGCCAGCAGCAGGATGCTGATTGCGAGTGTTCTTGTCTTCATCTCTTGTTCCTTTCTGATTCTGATTTTTTGTAAATTTCGTTTTTTGTCCTTTTCAGGATCCTTTCGTAAAGATAGTGAGCGATATTGCGTATTGGTTACAATATTCGTTATAAAAATTTCATACAAAGATTTTTGATTGAGCACCTGCCTTACAAGCAGGGGGCCGGAAAGGGGATTACTTTTTTTCGGGAGTGTCCAGAAAGACGATGTCTTCGGGGATCGCCACCACATCCCGCCTGTCGGGGCCGAGCAGTTGACGGATCTTCTCGCTGTGCTGGCCGGCAACGCGGCCCAATTCTTCGGAACTGAGACTGACGACGGCCTTGGCCACATTGTTGAGCATCACCACCGAACCGGCGGCAAAGGCGCCTTCAACGGCTTTAATCCCGCTGGGCAGCAGACTTTTTCGTTTGCGGACAGCTGCGAGCGCCCCGTCGTCAATATGTATCGTGCCTTCGGCTTTGCTGTGCAGGATCCATCGTGTGCGATTGGTGAGCGATTGCTGTTTGGCCAGGAAAAGCGTGCCGATCTCTTCACCCTCAATGACCCGGCGGATGACATTGGTTTCGGATCCGTTGACCAGGGCCATCCGGCAGCCGGCGGTGGCGGTGATTTTTGCGGCGGCCAGTTTAGTCTTCATTCCGCCGGTCGAGTGCGTGCTGCCTTTTGTGCCGGCGGCCTTGACAATCTCATCGGTGATTTCCGGAATGACGCGAATGGGTTTGGCGTCAGGGTATTTATGCGGATTTTTATCATACATGGCGTCGATGTCGGTCAGCATGATCAGCAGGTCCGCGTCGATCTTGCTGGCAACCAGGGCGCTGAGCTTGTCGTTGTCGCCGAAGGCGGTGCCGATCTCGGCGGTTGAAACGCAGTCATTTTCATTGAGAATGGGCACCGCTCCGAGTTTGAGCAGGCCCTCAATGGCATTTTTAAGATTCAGGTAGGTCTTGCGCTTGTCCAGAACCTCAGCGGTTAACAGGACTTGCGAAACGGTCAATCCCACGGCGGAAAAGGCCTCATGATAGGCGTGCATCAGCAGGGGCTGTCCGGTGGCGGCGCAGGCCTGACGCAGTTTCATATCCGTGATGGGGCCGTCCATTTTCAACTGTTTGGCGCCCATCCCGATGGCGCCGCTGGACACGACAAGTACCTGCCTGCCGGTTCCGATGAGCCATGCGATCTGTTTGGCGAGCGTCTGAATGTACGCGCGGTTGACGCCGTCGGCCGTGCTGAGTGTGCTCGTGCCGATCTTGATAACAATACGTTTGGAGTCTTTGAAGTTGCGCATGGGTTAAGCTGTCCAGTTCTCGTTCAATTTTTTATGGGTGAATTTTTTGCCGTCTGCACCGGAATAATCTGCGACAATGTGACCCTTGCCCATTAAACGCCATTTATAGATGAGCAGTCCTTCCATTCCGACGGGGCCGCGGGCGTGGATTTTGTTCGTGCTGATGCCGACTTCGGCGCCGAGTCCGTAGCGGAAGCCGTCGCTGAATCGCGTGCTGGCGTTCCAGAAGACATTTCCTGAATCGACCAGGTCCATAAACGCCGCGGCGGTTTGGCGGTTTTGTGTGACGATGGCGTCCGTATGGCCGCTGCCGTAGGTGTTGATATGGTCGACGGCCTCGTCAAGGTTTTTAACCACCCGAATCGACAAAATGAAATCGAGATATTCGGTTTTCCAGTCCGCTTCGTTGGCGGCTTTGACATCGATGATCGCTCGCGTTTGGTCGCAACCGCGAATTTCGACATTCTTTGCTTCCAGTGCCTGCTTTAATTTGGGCAGGGCCGCGGTGGCGATGCTCTCATGGATCAGCAGTGTTTCTTCGGCATTGCAAACGGCGACATACTGGCACTTGGAATCTACGGCGATATTGACAGCCATATCCAGGTCGGCTTCGGCATCGATATAGACATGACAAATGCCGTCGGCGTGCCCCAGAACGGGGATGTTGCTGTTGTTCATAATATGCTGTACAAATTCATTGCTGCCGCGGGGGATGATCAGGTCGATGTATTTATCCAGCTTGAGCATTTCGGCGACGTCGGCGCGGGTTTCGAGTAGGCCCAGCCAGCCGTCGGGCATTCCCGCAGACGCGGCGGCTTTCGCGATGGTTTCAGCCAAAATCCGGTTGGTCTGCATCGCTTCGGAACCGCCTTTGAGCAGGACGGCGTTGCCGCTTTTGAGACAGAGCGTCGATATCTGGACAAGGGCATCGGGCCGGGATTCAAAAATGACCCCGATCACACCGATGGGACAGGTGACTTTGTACAATTCAAGCCCGTCATCCAGCTCTGTCGCTGTCAGTGTTTTGCCGACGGGATCGTCGATGCCGATTAAGCTGTCAATGCCCTCGCAAACGTTGTCGATCTTGCTTTGATCGAATTTCAGCCGTTTGAGCAGGGGGGCGGCGAGGTTGTCTTTCTCGGCTTGGGCCAGGTCCTTTTGGTTGGCTTCGATAATGGCATCGGCATTTTCCAGTAGCGCCTTTCGGATCTGCTCAAGGGCCTGATTTTTTGCATCGGTTCCGGCCGCTGCCAGCCGGATAGAGGCCCGGCGAGCCAGGCAAGCCGTTTCATTAATTGTCATACTTACTACTCCTGTGAACCGGAAATCCGTTCATATTGTACTACTTCAACGCGTGTGACTATAGCGAAAAAGCGGCTGTAATGCAAATAGAACCTTTCCCTGCCCCTCTTTATTGTCCAAATCGGCGCCTCATTCAAACAACGGGGCGAGGGCGGATTTTGTTTTGGGGTTGATGGCGTCCGGGGCGGTCCACAGGGCCAGTTCGAGCGATTTGCGGCAGTCGCAGGTATCATCGCACAACTCGGAATCGGATTCGAGCAGTTGCTCAATGAGGGCGACAGCGTTTTCGGTGGCCGTGTTGAGGTTGGCGATGATCTCAGACAGCAAGCTTTGTTTGTCAGCGGCTTCATGCTCGCGCCAGCAGTCATAATCACTGGCCAGTGCGACGAGGGCATAGCACATCTGGGCCTCGCGTGCAAGTTTGGCCTCGGGCATGGCGGTCATGCCGATCAGGTCGGCGCCCCATTGGCGGTGCATCAGGGATTCGGCGCGGGTGGAAAACTGCGGTCCTTCCATGCAGACGTAGGTTCCGTCGGCGTGCGTGACGGTGTCGATCTGTTCGGCGGCGAGCATCAGCTTTTCGCGCAGGCGTTTGCAGCACGGCTGGGTCAACTCACAATGGACCGCGCCAAGCGAATCGAAAAAGGTGTTCTGTCTGCGAAAGGTCTTGTCGATGAACTGATCGACGAGTACCAGATGCCCCGGGGCGATCTCCTGTCGGAGCGAGCCGACTGCTCCGCTGGCGATGAGCGTGGTGACGCCGAGTTTTTTGAGGGCGAAAATATTGGCCGCGTAGGGGACCATGCTCGGGTTGAAACTGTGGCCGGAACCGTGACGGGCCAAAAATGCGATACTGGATACGCCCAGTTCGCCAACCAGGATAGGGCCGCTGGGTTTTCCGAACGGCGTATCTACATCCTCCAGCGACACGTTTTTGAGCCGGGCGCTGAGGGCGTCGCCGAGGCCGGTGCCGCCGATAATGCCGATCAGTTTTTCCGCCATGGTAACTCCTTCGCCTGTCTAAGGAACGTTTGCTTTCCGACTCCGTCGGGCAAGCGTGTTTTCACGGGCTCCGGGCCCGTACCGCTTTTGTTATTCAGTCTGCTGGGCTTGCTGCTGTGCTTTTTGACGTGAATTAAACTGTCCGCACCAGGCCGTGGCGAACACCTTGGGCCAGTGGATGTCAAACTTGATCTGGCCGACCGCATCAACTTTGGGAACATAGGATGGCGCGTTCGGGTGCGGAGCGTAGCGTCTGCATTCGCCGTAGGTTTCTTCCGTCTGCTCGTAAAAGACACAGTTGTCACAACAGATTCCGGGTGCCGGTGCGGACATAACAGTACTCCTTTCGAATGAACTTCATTCATGGTTTCAGTAACCGTTTCATCGCTGCCGAACGTCCATTATAACGGCTGGCATCGGGAGTGCAAGGATTGATTTGTTTGACGCATCCGCGATTTTCGGCTATAAACGCGGGCATGAAACATCCATTAGATATCACCATTTTGCCGGTGTTTGGGGATAATTACATCTATCTGGCCCACTATGCGGCGGGAAAATGCGTTGCTGTCGATCCGGGCGATGCCGGGCCGGTGCTTAAGGAGTTAAACCGGCAGGATTTACAGTTGACGCATATATTTTCTACGCATCACCATGCCGATCATGTCGGCGGGGTTGGTTCGCTGAAAAAAAAGTTCGGCTGTGAGGTTGTCGGACCGGACGCCAAGCGGATCACCGGACTGGATAGGGTTGCAGGCGATGGTGATGTGATCGAATTGGGGGATATTACGATTCAATGCATCGCCACGCCGGGGCATACCGCGACAAGTGTGTGTTACTATGTTACGGCGGCTTCTTTGGCGCAGCCGGTGCTGTTTACCGGCGATACGCTGTTTGTCTGCGGGTGCGGGCGGATGCTTGAATGCGGCGGCGAGACGATGTATGCCTCGCTGCAAAAGCTAACTACCCTGAGCGATGATACGCTTGTCTATCCGGGCCATGATTATACGGAGGAGAATGTGCGGTTTGCGATGATGTTCAAGCCGGAGAATGAAGCTTTGCAGAAAAAATTGGCAGTTGTACAAAACCAGAACAAAACCGGCCAGCCCACCGTGCCGTCAATACTGGCCGAGGAGAAGCAATTGAATCCATTCCTGAAAGCTACCGACTGGAAGACCTTTGCTTATCTGCGTAAACAAAAGGATGTTTATTGATATCCGCGGCGGTTGGGGTGTGGTTTGGGGCGGTAGGTCTTCAGGTTGCCGTTGGGCTCGGAGGAGGGAACTGAGCGTATCTGTCTTTTGCTGCGAGAACTGTGAGCTTTTTGACCTTGAGGCCTTTTACCTCTGTTTTTGGGCTTGCGTTTGGGGGCCTTGATGACGATTTCGCCCCGCAACAGGCCCAGCGAAGTCTTAGATACTTCCCGTGTCAGTTTGTCCTGATGAGCGATGCCTTTTTCGAGGATCTCGACCGCGACTTTCTTCATCCGGCCGCGCATGCTCCTAATCCCGTAGGCGGCGGCTTTTTTAGCGGTTTGGGGGTAGTTGCCGAAGAGGGCTTCCTGCAGGACAGCCATCCCGTCCTCCTGCAGCCAAGACAACTGAAACGCGGCCACCCTGGCATAGGAGATATTATCAGACATCAGCTTTTGCCTGAGCAACTTTAGCTTTTCGATTGTTGCTGGGTCCCGTTCTCGTTCCATAATCCTTTCCCTCCCGAGGCGTCTCTCCCCTCGGAGTTTTGCCATACCGTTATATAACAGACTTCCTGTCCGTTCGTTCGGGCAAGTTCAATTATATATTGAAACAGCAATCATTGCAAATAACATTTGCCATAATGTCCGATATTTGCAAAAATTCCTTTTCTTGACTATTTCAGGGTATTTGGGCTATAATGACGACCAGAATAGCACTATGAAATAAAGGAGACAAAAAAGCTTTAATTTGTCTGAATTTTGTTTGCCGGGGCCGTAGATGTATTTACGTATCAAAGAGCCTTCAAAATAAGCAGCTTAAAAGAGGACCGTACTCCCTTATTTTGCCCTTTATTTTGTCCCTTACTCGTAATTCTATAGAATCAGAATGCTTGAAAGGTCCCCGTTACTACAGTCTCAACTGCAACATCATCCAGCTTTGAAGGAATTTGTTTTTTAACCTTACTCGAATCTTCTGACAGGTAAATTTGCACTACAGGCCGCCCCTCCTCAGATAGACCCACGCCTGCCCCTACTACACCATCAATACTTAAAAGTTTATTAGCATAACGGTTTTTCGCCTTGAGTGCTCGACGAATTGCCCCGCTATTGGGCTTGCCTCTGCCATCGCCACCGCCTTCACGAGGCTTTAAAGAAAGATCTACAGTTACCGCAGCATCAGCAACAACTACTGTCGTCTTGGCCTGATCCCTGAAACCGCTCGCAGATGCCGTTACCTGTCGGTCTCCTACGGGGACATCAGAAAGTAAATAACCGCCATTCGCTTGTGTTACTGTTGATTCTCCGGTATCCGTTGAAATAACAGCACCGTCAATAGCGGCACCTGTAGAGCGATTAATAACTGTACCGGTTATAGACCCTGTAAGCATTGGCTCTGGATCCGATATTGTGCCCCCGGGCACCACTACTCCAAAAACACCAAGTACGGCATCGATAGGATTTGCAACGGTAATTGTTGAGTTGCCTGCGAAAAGCAATCCTATGGCACGCGGGCTGGTATCGGCATCTTCTACTACCAGAGAACCGCTATCGCCTCCTGCCGAAAATGCTTCGGTGCCGTCTTCAATGAATATCTGATCTGTAAAGCGAGCTATCTGGTTAGATGCTCCACCGCACTCTTTAGAATATCCAACATCAACAGTAACACCGATAGCCGTAACAACGCCCCTTGTATGGCCGGTTGTTCTTCCGCTTTTTTGCACTGCTTGGCCGAGCTCGGCTATAGCTATCTCAGAACTGATTTGACCAATATCAAGAATTCCGCCATTAGGATCAACTGCGCCGTCAACCACCACTGCTATAGCTGCATCAACCGTATTTAACGGAATGGACCTTCCCTTTTTAAATCTTATATCCACAAAATCGCTTAGAGAAGCAACAACACCTGCCTGTCCGCAGCCCTGATCGATCATGCCCGGCTGGTTAATACCGTCCCCGATTATTCCTTGATTGCTCTGAGCCAATACATGGTTATTGCTCAAAATGTATTGTCTGCTCCCATCTTCCACCAATGCCCCCAATGTGCCGCTGCAGCAATAAAGAGAACTCGTGTCATTGATATTGCTGCCGCTTGTGCCGAGCTTTATAGGCCATGGTTGTGATGTCTTGTGTTCAGGGCCGCTGTCTGCCCAGACAACATTTTGAACCACCGCTGCTACTAATACCGACAACACTACAAAAAATAATAATTTTTTCGACATTTTACGTTCCCCTTATATGGGACCTCTGAATAACTGCCGGACCTCGGAGAAAAACGGGCTTTATGACGCTATAAAGCTTGGTGTTTTCATAATAAACCGAGTTATTCAGAGACCTCATATCTGTTTTTCTGCTAATAAGTTGTTTCTTCTTGATAAACCGACCTTTTAGTTTATCGGACATGATTGGGCAATTCAAGTAATATTTCTTGTTCAGGAAGTGTCAAATATGGCCGGAGTATCAGCCGTATAGGGCTTTTGGTCTTGAATTGTACCCCCGATAATGCTCGCAGAAGGGCTTTCGATATCCCCTTCAAGGTAGTATCCCGATAGATCGGGACCCGCGGGTAAAGCCGTAACTTACGGCCACGACCCTACATAGCCGCGACCCAACGGGAATTTTCAATCGCGATCACTATAAAAGGCGGATTCAACTCATAAGTGCAACTGAGTCCAATCCTGTTTTGTTAGCCGGTTGATTTTTCTTTCCTGAAAGCCGAAATCATCGTATAATACCGCCGCAAATCTAATTTTGTTTAACAGGAGCGTTTATGGCCAAGAAATTATATGTCGGAAATATCAGCCCGGAAGCGACCGAAGCGAGCTTGACAGCGTTGTTTTCCATGTTCGGAACCGTTGACAAAGCGTATATCATCCCCGATCCCGAAACCGGCAAGTGCAAGGGGTATGGGTTTGTGATTATGAGCAGCGATGCCGAGGCCCAGGCCGCCATCAAGGCCTTGAACGGCAAAAAGTGCGGCGAGTACACCGTCAAGGTTGAAGAAACCAAGGGGAAATAGCATGACCGAAGACACAATACAAGAATCGGGCGAAGTACTTTCGCCGGAGGTGCTCAAGCGGGCGTTGAAGGCGTTTAAGAAGCGGCTGAAACTGACAGCGCTGGATGAGGATTCCCGGCTGGGCAAGGGGGCGTTTTCAGGCGGGCCGCAGGGGGTGTGTGCGATTCAGCCGCCGAACCAGTACCCGCCCGAAGTGTGGGCCGAACTGTGCAGGCAGGGCAAACTTCGCAATATCGGCCACGGGCTGTACGAACTGCCCCGGCAAACAAACTAAAGTCCGCACTGCGTTATTGGGCACGCTGACCGCGTAAAAAATATGTTGTTTGTCCTTTATTTTTCTCAACAAAACCGTATAATTAACGTATAGAATAGATATGGAGAAGAAAACTATACATTTCATTAACCTCATACGTTGGATAGGAGAAAAATATGTTTGAGACACTGGACAAGATCATGTTAGCCGGGCTGGGGGCGATGAGTATGACCCGGGAAAAAGCCGAGGAAATTTTCGATGAGTATGTTGAAAAAGGCAAGGCCAAGAAAGAAAACCGTAGCGGGTTTGTGCAGGATCTGATGGATCGTGCCGACAAGACCAAGGCCGACGTCGAAAAAATCATCAGCGAGCAGATTGACAAGGCCCTGGCCAAGCAGCCGATGGCGACCAAAGACGACATCAAACGCATCGAAGCCAAACTGGACCAACTGCTGGCAAAGTAGAGTGATTATGATTAAAATCCCGCTTAGGTCGCGGCTATGTAGCGATGTGGCTGTAAGTTTGCCCCAGCCCGCGGGAGTTTATTACCCTTAAGGGTATAGGAGCCGCTCATGCGGAATCCGGTTTTTCGAATCAAGCGAACCTTTACGCATCTGGTGCGCTACCGTCACATCATGGGCGTGCTGATCAAGTATGGGTTCGAGGAAGTGGCGGGGCTCTTCGCCCGGCGTCTGAAGGTGGGCATCGGCTCAAGGAGCTTGCCGACGGCCCGGATGCGGAACCTGGCCGAGACGTCGCTACCGCAGCGGGTGCGACTGGCGGCACAGGAACTGGGGCCGACGTTCATCAAGCTGGGACAGATGCTCAGCACCCGCCCGGATTTGATTCCCGCTGAATATGTTGCCGAACTTGAAAAACTGCAGGACCGGGTGGCGTCGGAGAAGTATGAACACATCCGCAACGCCGTCAAGCAGCAGTTGGGGGCGTTTCCGGAGGAGGTTTTCGAGACGTTTGAGCCGGTGCCGCTGGCCGCGGCGAGCATTGCCCAGGTGCATCGGGCCCGCACGAAAGAAGGGCGTGAGGTGGTGGTCAAGATTCGCCGGCCGGGCATCGTCAAGACCATCCATACGGAGATGGAGATTTTACAGGATATCGCGGGGATGGTGAAGGCGCGGCTGGGCCGGGATAATACGATCGACCCGGTTCGCATGGTTAGCGAGTTCAGCCAGGCGGTGACCCGGGAGGTCGATTTCGCGAATGAGCGGCGCAATCAGCAGCGGTTCATTAAGAATTTTGCAGACGATGCGGCGGTGCATGTGCCGGAGGTGTTGGAGGAGTATTCGACCGAAGGCCTTCTGACGATGGAGTTTATCGACGGGATCAAACCCAGCGATATCGACCGGTTGGAAGCGGCGGGGCTGAACCCGAAAACGATTGCGTCGCGCGGGGCGAATTTTGTGCTCAAGCAGGTGTTTGACCATGGCTTTTTTCATACGGACCCGCACCCGGGGAATTTTTTGATTCTGCCGGACAATGTGCTGGCGCCGCTGGATTTCGGGCAGGTGGGGCGGCTGACCTTGCAGGACAAACTGCTGCTGCAATATAGTGTGCTGTCGATTGTCGATGGCGACGCCGGCAAACTCATCCACGGCCTTGAGCGGGCCGAGATGCTGGGCGACGAAACGGACATGGTCGAACTGACGCGCGATCTCGAAGAAATTCTCAGTGCGTATCACGATTTGCCCCTGAAGGATATTCCCTTCGGCCAGGCGATCAGCCGGGGCTTTGATGTCATTCGCCGGCACCATATCGAAACACCGCGGGATTTTACGCTGATGCTCAAGAGCCTGATGACGATTGAGTCGTTTGCGACGGATCTGGATACCGAATTCAGCATCATCGATCACCTCAAGCCGTACGCGCGCAAATTTACACTGGAACAGGTCAGCCCGGAAAACCTGTTTCGACAGATGCGCAAGGCCGCCCGCGGGGCGGGTGAACTGGCGTCGCGGTTTCCGGAGGATGCGGCGGCGATTATCGGCAAGTTTCGCCGGGGCAATTTCAAGATTCATGTCTATCACGACCACCTCGAAGAACTGGAGCAGACGCTGGATAACAGCTTCAACCGCATGTCGTTCGCGGTGATTATCGCGGCACTGCTGATCGCGTCCAGTTTGCTCGTTCCGCAGACGGGCGACGTGCTGGGGCTGGTGAGTTTTCAGACGCTGGGCATTATCGGTTATCTCGCCGCGGCGATTATGGGCATTTGGCTGCTGGTCTCCATCATCCGCAGTCGCCGGTTTTAAAAACAAAAGCGCGGCGGCGCAAGCCGCCCGATTGCGTCTTTGAGAAAGCGGGCCGACTCTGAAAATCGAAACAGCTTGCACAGTCGCAATCGGGGAGCTTGCGCTCCCACGCTGTTGTTGCTTTTGAAACATAACCACGGTACAATTGGACTCAACGAGAAAAACTTATAAAGACGGGATGTTCATGCACAAAATGACACAAAAAGACGAATACCAGCGGCGAGTTCGACAGGTTCGCAAGCAATTGCACGGTTTAAATGTTCAGGGGCTGATTGTTATCGGTGTCGAAAACGTGCGGTATCTGACCGGTTTTCGCGGCCATGACAGTTGGGCGCTGGTGCTGCCGCGCCAGGCGGTTCTGCTTACGGACAGCCGCTATACCGAACAGGCACAAGGCGAATGTGTCGGTTGCCGGATTATTGAGCGAAAGGGTCCGCTGGCGAAAGAGGCCGAAACAGTCATTGCCAAACAGAAGGGGATTACTGCCCTGGGGATTGAGGACCGTTGTTCGGTGGCGATGCTGAAGGGAATTCGTAAATATCTTTCGGCCAAAATAAAGCCGGCCAGTGGAGTTGTGGAGAAAGTGCGTGTGGTCAAGACCGATGATGAGGTCAAACTGATCCGCAAGGCAAGCCGAATTGCTTTTGACGCGATGGATTATGCCCTTAAACAACTCAAAGCCGGGATGACTGAACGGCAGCTTGCGGCGATATATGAGTACAAGCTCAGTGAATATGATGCAGTTGCAAGCTTTGAAACAATTGCCGCTTTTGGACCCAATGGTTCTCGAAATCATCATCAGCCGGGGCAGCGTAAACTGAAAAAAGTTGATACGATTCTGTTGGATTTCGGAGCCAGTTACAACGGTTATTGCAGCGATATGACACGGTGTTTTGCGGTCGGCAGGGTAACGCCGTTTTTTAAGAAAGTTTACGAGGCGGTAGCTCAATCACAGCAGAATGCGATTGAAATCATCAAGGCAGGGGTTAAGGGGTGTGATGTGGACACAGTCGCTCGCGATAAAATCAAGCAGGCGGGGCTGCCGGTGTATCGTCACGGGTTGGGTCATGGTCTGGGCCTGGAGGTACATGAGGGGCCGCGATTGAGCAATATGGACAAAAAGAGTTCGCTTAAGGCCGGACATGTCATAACCGTTGAGCCGGGGGTTTATATGCCGGGTAAATTGGGGGTGCGGCTGGAGGATGATGTGCTGGTGACCGATACCGGCGCGGTTGTGTTGAGCCGGGATAAGCGATTTGACGTAAAACCGGAGCGGTTTCCTCTCTTGAAAGTTTGAAAATATTTTCTAAGGGGGCTTGATTTCGATTGCTGATTTAGAGTACAAGAGACATATGAATTGGTAGTGGTATCTTTTTTGGGAGTCCGTATGCGTATTCGAACAATTTTTTTGGCAGCCGTATTAACCGTATTTTGTGTTGCGGCGGGGTGTAATTGTTTCTGTAAGAGTAAAACGGCCTGTGCGATGCCTGACTCAGGGGTGACAGTGCAAGCGGCTTCGGAGACAGCGGCAGCTAACTAACCCGCTGACTGGGGTGATTTTGAAAATAAAAACGCAGGTCTTTGTGCCCTGCGTTTTTTTATGTCTACATATTTGATTAGTCCGGGTCTTTGAATCGGGCCATCCATTCGGGCCATTCCGGCAGCGGAGCGCCGGTGTCAAAGCTCTTATGCCATTTCAGCCGCCACAACTCTTTCGGACTGATGGTTTTAACCATCCCGTCCATAAACAGGACATTCAGCTTTTCTTTATGCCGGTTCACCGTAAACCGCCGCATGTGGTTCAATTGCCGATCCGGCCAGCTATTGTAACCCGCATAATCGAACTCTTGTTCGCTGGTAAAGCCGGGCATCCCCATCATCATCGGGCCGTTTGGTTCACCTGTTGGCATTGGCTGCATCATTGGGAGCATGCCTGGCATCGAATCCATTGAATCGTTGTACTCATATCGGCTTTTCTGTCCGAATTGACCTTCTTCCTCCGGCGGCAGGTCGCAGGATTCTGGCCGGCCGGTGTACCAGAGGGCATCGGCCATGAGCGGGATTTTTGAGCCGCCGGAATGATCCATCGTTCGCCAACTATTGGCGGTGTCATGGCCTTCGGTTTGGAGGACTTCTTCGGGGGTGTCGCCCAGCCAGCCGTTGAGACCGTAGCTGCCGTAAAAGATTTCATCAGAAATGCTACCCCATGCTGTACGAGATTTTCTTAAGCGTCTAAATTTGGCTGATGGACAGAACTTCAGCTTTAGGACTTGATAATAAGACTCCAGTGCATAGGGCCACAGGTCCGAGTCACCGCTTGCATAGCTCACGCCGTTGGGGTCGGTGTAGTCATAATAGCCGGCAAAGAAGTGGCTGTCATGATCCTCTGTATAGAGGGTCAGGATCAGTCCCCATTGGGACAGATTCGCCATGCAGACCACCCGCTGGGCCTGTTTTTTTACTGAATTCAATGCAGGCATTAGGATTGACAAGAGCATAGCGATGATGGCGATTACGACGAGCAGTTCGATGAGTGTGAATGCATTTTTGTTTTGAGTTTTCATTTTATGTTTACTCCTGAGTTGTTTCAGCGTTTTAAAGTATATTGCTCTGAATAGTCATTCGAAAAACGTTTATCTTCGGCGTGTCCGGTGACGTTAAATACCGATTGACTGTCTGCATGGGAAACCAATTCGATGGTGCAGGTAATCGTTTTGCTTTCGTGCCCGATTTCTAAGACAACGGGCTGGTTTTTGGCAACTCCGGTTTTGTTCTGTTCGAGCCATGCGATGCCGCTTTCACAGGCCAGCCGGGCGTGTGTTTTCAGGGCGGCCCGCCGGGTGTTGGTCAGTATCTGCCGGCTGTTGGAAGTCAGCACAATACTGGCCATCCCTAGCAGCGGGATCAGGGCGATGACCAGCAGCAGAATAAATCCTTTTTGATGTTTGGCTTGTTTTATCATTGCTTGCCTTTTTGAAAAAATACCGCCGTCTGCTTAAACCGCACATCGTCTCTGCCGAGGGCATTTTGCTGGTTCCATGTGGTCAGTTCGACCGCATACGGCTGCTCATCCTGATTCCAGAGATTGGTTTTGATTTTTACATGCGGCAATTTCCATGTGTATTCGGCGTCTGATGGATTCAAGCCGGGAGACCGGGTCATCCGGCCGTCAGCGATTGTGTAGGTGACGGATCCTGCGGTGTGTTCAAGCACAAGAGTAGCATTTTCCAGCCCCGTGATCTGTGTGGACTTTTCGATGTCGTCTTTAAGCTGTTCGAGAGCGGCGGTGGTTGCATTCAGCGATTGGCAGGTGCGGGCGGATCGCGGGATCTCCGAAACCAGCGTCCGCAACGGCCGAACCGACAGCGTCATCAATACAACAATGATCACGATGATCACAAGTATTTCGGTCAGGGCATAGGCGCGGTGTTTGGTGTTCATTGGCCACCTCCTTCTGCCGCGGGAAGATAACGGGACAGATGTATCTGAACATCTTTTTGTTTGACTTTTTTGCTGAGTATCAGGTCGATTCGCTGCAGTCCCTGCCATTGGCCGCTGCCGTCGGTGGTTTCGACAGTGCAGGTCACGCCGGGCCAGAGTTTCTCAAATGTCGAATCATTGATTGGTTCACCAGTGGTTGCGAGAGCGTCCATTTGTGCCTGGGCGGCATTATGACAGATGTGTCTTGCCCAGAGACTGTTGTTCAGTTTCCCGAAGGAATTGCCCAAGGCGACCAGCACCCCGATAATGGTTGCCAAGACACTGATGGCGACCACCAACTCAACACTCAGCATCCCTTTATGTTTTCGATTTATTTTCATCATCTTATTGCGGTATCGTATATTGCAAGGTAACGGTTATTGTACTGAAAACACCCATGAACATTGCGAGCACGACGTAGCCGACACACAGGCCCAAACACAGGATCATGAGTGGTTCAGTCGCGGCGATTAAAACATTTTTTCGATAGTTGTATTGGCAACGGTAAAGCATTTCAAGACTTCCCAGGATTTGGGGGGTGCTGCCTTTATTCATCTTTTCATCCATGGCCCAGCAAAGTTTTTTGTCCAGGCCGCAGGCCTTTGCAGACTGGGCGATATTGTTCCCCGCTTCGATTTGATCCAGCCATTTTTCCAGACGCTTTTGATAGCACCGGTTGACATCCAACCCGATGGCGTTTCTTATGGTTGTATTCACTGGATATCCTGCCGTAATCCCTGCATGCAAGGTCTGCGAGAGATAGATATTGGCGAATGTTTTCTCAAACCAATGCAGGACAGGCGTGCACCATTTGATCCGGTCGCCCAGACGAGACAGCAGACGCGGTTTTTCCGGCCTGCGCTTACGGGCCACAAGGTAGGCCTTAAATGCCATGAACAGGAATACAGGTAAAACAAACAGTAATGCATTGAGGCCATCTCTCTGCATCATCCACGATGAAAAGTCCAGCAGTGATTGAGTTGCAAAAGGAAGACTCGCTTTTCCATCGCTCATGTCTAAAAGCACTTCAGAAAATGTTGGAACAATAAAAATAGCCAAACCCATCATGATAAAGAAAGCTACTGTCAGGACTGTTGTCGGGTATATTAAAATATCAGACTTTTCGATCTTTTTCGACCGCATCTTTTCGGCCGCCTGTTTCTGGAGCGACTCAATGGCTCTGGGCAGCTGATCCATCTTTTCGGCGGTCGAAATGGACGCCAGGATCTCGGAGGGACATTTGGGATACCCGCGGCGAAGGGATTCCGACAGCGGCCAGCCCTGTGTGAGCCAGTGGGCGATATTGTTAAAAACAGCGGCGTCTTTTTTCTTTTTGCCGTGTGCGGCGGTCGCCAACGCCATCGGCAAAGGCAGTGATTGTCGAATGCACATTGCAACCGTTGAGATGATATCCACCGCCAATCCATATTTTCGAGCCTGGGCCCACTGGTAGCTTCCCATTACGAATATGGCAAACAGGACAGGACTAAAGAACTGAAAAACAACAATGAAGATAGCTAATATGAACAGGTATTTGACAATTGCCAGAATAAAGCCGGTAACGGCCTTGTACCAAGGTCTTTCCAGTTGACTTGATGATGGCCCCCAGTGAACAATACAGATCGTTATGGGTATAAGAAAAACCGGAAGCAGGAAAATCACAAATCCTTCATCCACGACTTCACCGTCATAATAAATCAGTCCGGACAGAAACATCCCTGCCGCTGTGAGGAGCAACAAACTCAGTGCAACGCCAGGCTTTTTCCATGCCAAGGTTATGAAGCCAAAAAAGACAGCGATATTTGCTATGTGAAGTATCAACATCTTACATCAGCACCTGTATCATTTTGACCATGGGCAGGAACATTGCCAGAACGATGGTTCCCACTAACCCACCAAGCAGAATGATTAGAAGGGGTTCCATCAGGCCCTGCATCTGCGACTGCAGCGAGAAGGTCTTGGCCGCGTACATCCGCCCTAAGCTGTTAAGGTTTTCCTTGAGCTCATTGCGCTGGGCACCGAGTTGCACTGAGTACAAAAACAACCGCGGGATTGTTTTACAGCCCATTCCCGCTTCGAGGAAGTTGGAACCTTCCTTAAGTTGCGCAGCCAGTATCCCGCAGTCCTGTTTGAGCAGTTCACTGCTGGATGATTGGCCGGACAGTTCAACCGCATCATCCAGTGTACATCCGGCGTTGATCAGAACGGACATGCACTCAGAAAACCGGGCCATTGAGCCGTTTCGGAAAACACGACCCATCAGGGGCAGTGAACGGAAGAAGCGCTCCTTTGTTTTCCTGCCTGCCGCTGAAAATGCCATGGATTTCCATATGAATGCGAAAACTACCGCAATAACGCCGATCACCAGCCAGAAGTCCCAGACATGGGTTGACATGTCTAACACAAATTGAGTCAGATAGGGCAATCCCGCCTTACCGTCTGACATGTCTGAAAGCACTTCGGCAAAGGTTGGTATGATAAGCAGCAGCAAGCCTGTAACGATCAGCGCCGCCGCTACCAGTACGACCGCTGGATAGGTCAGCGATTCTACAATGATGCGTTTTGTACGCAGTTCAACCTGCAGATGCCGGTTGAGATTCGTCAGCATTTCGCTCAGCCGCCCGGTTTCCACGCCGGACTTGAGGATCAACCCGTACAGGGGCGGAAAGTCCTTTTGATGTTTTCCGACGGCCTCGTCAATGGGTGTGCCCCGCTCCAGTTCATCGGCGATGCTGTTGATGAGCGACCGCATTTTTGATGATCCCGCGTCATGTGCCAACTCCCGCAGCCCCTGTTCCAGCGGAATGCCGGCTTTTGTCAAAGAAGCGAGCTGCTCATTGAACAGGACAAACTCGTTGTGTCCGATGCTTTTGGGAGTTGCCGATTCTTTGGTTTTTTCCAGTTCCGTGACCTGAACATTCATTTCCGCCAGTGAAGCTTTGGCCTGCTCGATGTCAGCCGCTTCAATGGTGCCGGTCATCAGCCGCCCGGAAGTGGTCACGGAGCGATATTCAAATAATGCCATTGTTTTAACCCTCAATTTTTATTCCGAAGCATGATGCTTCGGCCACATTATGTTTTGCATACACGTTCGATTTCGTCTGTGGTTGTGATGCCGGCGCTGACGAGCCGTCTGCCGTCCTGAATCAGTTTCATATGGCCGCGCGATTCCAGCACCGCTTCGAGATGTTCCATGTCACTTTGCTGCAGGATCGTTTTTCGAAGCTGGCCGTCCAGTTCGACCATTTCGGCTAACAGTACCCGGCCGTGGTATCCGGTATTGTGACATTTTGCACATCCCTGTGATTCATAATGGCCATCCGCCGTTTTCTTTTTGCAATGTTCGCACAGTTTCCGCACCAGCCGCTGGTTCAGGATGGCTGAGATTCCCGATGTAACCTGGTACGGCTCGATGTTCATTTCCAGCAACCGCAGCAATGCACCGCTGCAGTTGCCGCTGTGCATCGTGCTCATCAGCAAATGGCCGGTCAGTCCGGCTTCGATGGCGATCTTCGCGGTTTCGGCATCGCGGATCTCGCCGATCATCAGTACTTCCGGGTCCTGCCGCAGCAGTGAACGCAAAGCGACGGGAAAGGTCATTTCACCGCGGGATTCAATCTGAACCTGTGTGACGCCTGCGATGGCCCGTTCAACCGGATCCTCGAGCGCAACAATGCTTTTACCCGGGAACTGCTCAAGGATATAGCGCAGCAGCGCGGCCAGGGTGGTACTTTTGCCGCTTCCCGCAGGACCGGTCAAAAGCAGAATGCCCTGATTTTTTCGAGCGAATTCCTTTAATGCCGATTCAATGGTCGGGTTGAAACCCAGCTTATTCAGTTCGGTCAGCGATTCGTTTTCGTAGAAAATACGAACCACCGCCCGCTGGCCGTGGATGGTCGGAAAGACCGCCAGTCGCTTGTCGATGACGTGGCCGGATTCGGAATCGACAGGTTGGCCCGGAATACCCTCGATGCGGCCTTCTTGCGGTATGTCGTTGCGGTAGGTCAGCAGGTTTCCGAGTACTTTCAAGCGTGAGATAACATTGTCACGGATCGCGGCGGGCAGGACTTCGACTGTTTTGAGTGTGCCGTCAAGCCGGTATTTAACCTGCAATTCCGTGGAAGTCGGTTCAAAGTGGATGTCGCTTGCCCCGAATCCAATGGCTTCTTTGAGAATGTCATCGACAAGTTCGGGGATATTGGATTTTGCCTGATTTTTCATAACTTCCTTTTTTATAGAAGGATAGTGAGATTTCTAACGACCTTTTCTGTTTATTAAGACGGTTCAGATGAAAAAATGTTACCTCTAAAAGGTCAAAAAAATATATTTTTTTCATTTTTCCAGGTAACATATAGGTATCAAGTACGTCTTATTTTCAGAAGTATCGAGAATGATCGGAAATTATGGCCATAAGCCCGACCAGTTTAGGTTTGACATTTGATCTAACGCAGGCGCACTCTGTTCCGAAAAGCCAGCGTTGGGTATTGGTGGCGATGCAGGAATTCGGCCCGGCGCTGGTGTCGATGCTGTGGCGGATTTTGGGCAGGGAAGAAGACGTTTGCGACGCTTATCAGGACACTTTTTTGCGTTTAGCTCATCTGCCCGACCAGCAAAAACCGCGCAATGTTCGGGCATACCTTATTTAAGACAGCATCCAATGTGGCCATCTCGATGCTGCGCCAAAAGCAGGCTGTGCGCAAGTACCGGGAATCGCTTGCAAGAGACTATCAACCCGACACAAACAATCCGGTTGCGGAGTTGGATTCCATGCGGCTGCAGCAGCAGCTTCGAGAGGCGATCACCGAATTGCCGGACTATCTGGGTGCCGTTGTGGTGTTACGGGATTTGGCTCAAATGCCGTATACGCAGGTTGCGAACATTTTGGGAATTCGAACGGCAGCCGCCAGGGTGTACCGCCATAAAGCAATTAAACTGCTGGCTAAGTGGATGTCACAATCAGAGAATCGAGAAGAACAATGAATACGACTAACGATACAAATCGATGTCGCAATATGGAAAAGAGGCCTGTGGGATTTTGGAACGGCTTGCGGTTGCGTTTGACAGAGCAACTGAACGATCATGTGGCGCATTGTCCCCGGTGTCAGCGGCGGTTGGCCATGGTCAACCGCGTTGAACTGGCTCTGACGCTGGTCAAAACACAACCGCTGAACGTCGGCTTGCTGGCCCAAGCGAATAATAAGGCATTGGATGTCCTGAAGCATTCATTGAGAAACGCCCCGAAATCGGCAGCGTTGCGAATCGCAAAAGCGGATCTGAACCGGCTTGAGAAAATGCGTCCGGGGCTTGAACGTATTCTGAATGTGGCGGCGTGTGTTTTTGTTGTGTTGATCATCAAGACCGGTATGTCCCACTCACTGCTGGATTATCAAGAACAAGGTGAAGCAGTGATTAAAAACTACTATGCCCGCAATCTGGACAGCCAGTTATTTGATGAGATTTTCCCGGAAACTCCGTCTCCATCGGCGTAGTGTGCTCAAACAAATTCAATGAAAAAAGCATGGGGTGTTTTTCCCATGCTTTTTGAGTTTTATGAAGCGCCTGATGCTCGAACAGGTTAGTTCAATTCGTCGTCTTTCCAGTATTTGGTGCCGGTGACGGTGGCCTGGAGGGCCAGACCGGCTTCGGTCATGGCATAGACCTTGGTATCGCCGATCATGCCTTCGCCGCTGGCTTCGCCGCCTTTATCACCGGCTTTGGCCGCGGCATCCGCATGTCCGCCGAATTCCCATCCGCTGGCGATAAATCCTTTCATGGCCTCTTCGGTATTAAAAATCAGCACCTGTCGATAATCTTTGGCGCCGATACCGAGACCGACTCCGCCGGAACCCATTTTCATATAGGTTTTGTTGCCGGTAGCTTTATCAACGACCACACCATAGCCGCCGCCTGCGCTGGCGAAGATGATGTTGACATTGGCGTTACTGAAAGCAGCGTAACCCGCGGCCTTGTTAACTTCATCTTCGGCGGAGGGTTTTTCGGTGTAGAGCCGCTGGAGGGTTTCAGCCGCCATTGTATCAATGGCCTGTTTCTTTTCGGCGGTGGTCAACTTGTTTCCCGGACTGCACCCGGGCAACGCGATAGACAAAATAAGCAATGACAAGATATTCGTTGTTTTTTTCATGGTTTTCTCTCCTAAATAAGTTTTTAGTTATTGGTTTTCAGTTCATCGTTATGGAATTCGCTTTCAGCGGAAGCTGAATTTTACAAGCCCGGTTGGTTCAGGTCGTCGTCCACCCAATAGCGTGTCCCGGTCAGGGTGGCCTGCAGGGCCAGTCCGGTATCCGTTAGGGTGTAGAGGGTGACGTTTGGGTTAATCGTTCCGTCGCCTCCCATGCCGCCGCCGGTATTGCCGGTTTTGGCGGTCGCTTCGGCCTGGCCGCCCAAGTCCCAACCGCTGCCGACGAACTCGGTTACGGCTTTTTGGTTCTTAAATATCGCAACTAACCGGTAGTTCTTGGCGCCAAGCCCGATGCCGACGCCGCCGGAGGTCATTTTCATATAGGTTTTGCGGCCGGTGGCTTTATCCACGACAACGCCGTAGCCGCCGCCCGCACTGGCAAAGATGACATAGACATTGCCGTTGTCGAAAACGGCATGGCCTGCCGAATCAGCAATTTCCTGGCGCACGGTTGGTTTTTGAATATACAATCGCTCTAGGGTTTCGTTGGCCATGTTGTCGATGATCTGGCGTTGTTCGGCGAGGGTGTACTTTTTATTGCTCGGTCCGCACCCGGCGGCGGGCAAAAGCATTGCGATGAGAACCAAAAGGATAACTGTGTGTTTCATAACTAAACTCCCTTCAAAATAGTCATTCCATTGAAGACCTTTGCAATACTATACTTGAAAATAGCCCGGGCTGTTCAATAAATCAAGATATATCTGGGAAGATACAGCAGATTTTTGACATGGCAGAGCGGCAAAAATGTATCGATAGCAGCCGGAAATGCCGGGATTGGTCAGTTGTCCTGTTTTGTGATTTCGCGGAGCAGGACGGTGGCATAGCAGCCGCTGGGCAGGTCGAAGTGCAGTTCGAGGTAGTCGCCGTGTTCGTCGGCTGCGGCGTCGATTTTGATGTTTTCGGGTTTGTAGCGCATGGGCCGGCGTCCGCCGACGCCGCCTTGTTTTTTGAGGCGTTTGAAATCGTCTTCGCTTAAATCCAGCTCGTCCAGCAGGGGATTTTCAATGTCGCCGGCAGGGCCGGTTGTGCGCATCATTCGGTCCCCGACCAGTGGGCCGGTCGGGCTGATGTCAAATGCCTTGCACCGCGGCTGCTCAACAGAGGCGTTTTCGACGGAAAAACAGGCGCCATTATCATGTTTATGGGCCACATCGCCATCGTACAGTGTATCAATGTCCGGCATCCGGGCCGCCAGTACACGATTGAATCGATTGGACTGCCAGGCGGCGACAAACAGTCGCAGCAGCCGTTTATCGAACTGGCGTAAGGCCTTTTTAAAATGACCGTTTAACCGGATGAGTGTTTTGAGGGACTTTCGATGTTCGCCGAATGCGGAATGCCACTGGTACATGGCGGCTTCATATTCGCCTTGTTCGTAGAGCTTGCGGGCATGGATGAATTCGTCGTCCGGATTCAATTCCGGCCGTCCTAACAGAATATCAAAAAAGCCCTTCGCATCATTTTTAACGATTGCCTCACCGAGCAGATGAGAATCGCCGCGATAGCCGAACCGCTGGGGGCCGAAGTAGTTGGGAACACCGCGGCTGGAGACGATATCAAAAATCCGTTTAGCGGCTGGAAGGATTTGCTGGACAGGGCCATTCAGGTTTCGCAGACGAATGGTGAAGCGGTTGCCTTTTAGGTGGCCGACTTTGAGCTTGTTGGTGTGCCGGGTGGTTTCAAGGATTTTGAGATTCTTACTTTCAAGCTGTTTTAACGCATCCGGGTCGATGTGCTCTATCGAAAGCCATTGGCGCGTGATCGCCCGCGCGTCCTTGCGTCCGGCATAGCCGACATCCATCTTCCGCACACCGACCGTTCGCGCGACCAGATCAATCAAATCCTGTGTGGACATATTTTTCTTTTGCACAAAGGCATAGACATGCGTCCCCTCGCCGCAGAATTCATATTGCGGAATCTCCTCGACGACAAAATCGGCGGGAATCGTCTTGATGGTGCCGCCGATGCCGTCAATGTCTGCGGTCAAATAGGGCAGGGTGACTTGAAGCGGCTGATTGTTTCCGGATTCGGGGTTCATACAAATGCGTTCGGATAATGCTGGATTTCAGGGTCGCCTTTTTCGCCGAGGACGACGGTAATAATATCGAACCGCAAAGGTCTTTCTGGGATTTTGAACTGTCTCAGAAAGCACTTTGCGGTTCGCGTAATCTTTTGCCTTTTTTTCTGATTGACGGCGGCGATAGCCGGAAAAACATCCTCATTTCGCCGCGTTTTCACTTCGGTAAACACGATGGTGCCGTCTTTTTCAGCCATCACCAGGTCCAGTTCCCCGCCGGAAAAGGCATAGTTGCGCGCGATCGTTCGTAACCCGTGACGACGCAAATACTTTTCCGCCCGGTTCTGTCCCCAGCGACCCAGGCGATGGGGATCGGAAAGCAGTTTTCTGCGTATCCACGGTAATACCATTGCGACCTTTTTTCTTTTCCGACGCGGCATCCTCACGGGCTGGAAGCCCGTGCCACTTACTTGGTGACTGTATGGCTGCTGTGGCGCTGTGCCAGACGGACGCCCTTGCCCACGCGTTTACGCAGGAAGAACAGTTTGGCCCGGCGGGTTTTACCGCTGCGGATCGAACGCACGTCAAGGACATTGGGCGAGTTGACGGGAAAGACACGTTCCACGCCTTCATTGCCAACCATTCGGCGAACGGTGAAACTTTCGTTCATGCCGCGACCTTTGCGGCCGATGACGGTGCCGGTGAAAATCTGGGTCCGGGTCTTGTCGCCTTCCTGGATCTTACAATGTACATCGACGGTATCGCCGATTTCAAAGTAGGGAGTCTTCTCGCGAAGGCTCTTGTTTTCTACGGATTCGAGTATTTTCGTTTTCACGGAACTATCTCCTGTTTTCTTATATTTTCTTTTTGTCTTGCGCCGGCTGTGATTGCAGATACGTCTCGTACACATCCGGTCGCCATTGTTTGGTACGTTGAATGCTTTGTTCTTTTCGCCACTGAGCGATTTTGCCATGGTCGCCGCTGAGCAAAATATCGGGCACTTTCATATCGCGGAATACTTCCGGCCGCGTATATTGCGGATATTCCAACAACCCATCGCTGAAGGAATCATCTGCGGGCGAATCCTCGTCGCCCAATGCACCGGGCATGAGCCGCACGACCGCGTCGATGAGTACCATTGCTGCCAGTTCGCCGCCCGACAGGACATAGTCGCCGATAGAAATCGCCTCGGCGTTCAATCCCGTGCGGATGCGTTCGTCAAAGCCCTCATAGCGTCCGGCGATCAATATCAGCCGGGGCCGTTGACTCAGCTCGACGACCTTGTGCTGTGTCAGGGGTTTGCCCTGCGGCGTCAAAAGGATCACGTGTCCCGGTTCTTCGGTCTGTGCCTGAACGTGTTCAACGCAGTCGAACACAGGGCCGGGCATCATGACCATGCCGGGGCCGCCGCCGTAGGGTTTGTCATCCACCTTGCGATAGCTGTCTGTGGCAAAATCTCTGATATTTGAAAGAACAATTTTAACAATGTCCTGTTCCTGTGCCCGTTTCAGGATCGAATAACTCAGCGGAGCATCGAACATTTCCGGGAACAGTGTCAAAACATCGATTCGCATTTTTATTCAGATTTCTCTTCGGCGCCTTCAGCGGCCTTGGCCTCCTCGGCTGCCTTTGCTTCAGCGGCGGCTTTGGTGGCCGCAACTCTTTCGGCTTCCGTGAATGGTTTGTCCAGCTTGCGGGCGATCGCTTTGGCCCGTGCCCGGCGAAGCAGTTTGGCTTTGTGCTGCGGACAGGTTACTTCAAGCTGTTTCTTGAAGATTTCCGCACAGGTTTCGCTGGCGACCGCGCCCTGACCGATCCAGAACTCGATGCGTTCTTTGTTCAGCACATACTGTTTTTCCGCGTCCTTTTCCAGCGGGTCGTAGTGACCGAGCTTTTCGAGGATGCGCCCGTCGCGCGGGTTCCGGCTTTCAACCGCGTTGATGCGGAAGAACGGCCGGTGCCGCCGACCCATTCGGGTCATTCTGATCTTTACTGCCATGTTACTTTCCTTTCTACTACATTTATAATTAATTTTCGTGCCGACCCTGTGTCAGCACAAAACACGTTATCATGGGAACGCGGGCGTCTCGCCCGCATCATAGTACTATTTACTTTTCAGCTTTATCGCGTATCCGTTAATAAATATCGCAAGAACGGCCTTGTCTGCTTTTGCATCTTCAGCGATACGTTCAATTTGTTCATCCGTGAGTGCCTGGGCGGAATTCCGTTCCGCCGGTGTCATTATCGCGACGGCTCGCGATAGCTGGGCGTATTCATCCCGCGTGGGACTTTGCAGCATGGCCAATTCGCTTTTGCCGTCAATCGACCGGAACTGCTTTCGTATCTGCTGCCCGTAGGCGTTGTCCACAAAAGGTTCCAGCGATTGTAAGTAGTTTTCAATTGTCAATGTTTCACTCATATTTAACGCAAATGACGCAAGCGTCCCAAGAGACGCAAATGAGTATTAAATTTTTATATATTTTAACGCCTGCGCCTTTTGCTTCTTTAGCGCCTCTTGCGTTAAATACTATCTTCGTTTCTTTCGCGGCTGGCGTTTCCGCTTGCTCCGCTGTTTTACTTTTCGCATTCCGCCGCCGGCCATGGCGCTCATCATATCGCCGCCGCCACCGGAAAACATTTTCTTGAGCGCACCCATACCTCCGCTGCCGCCGCCGGCCATCATCTTCATCATTTCCCGGCTGCGTTTGAAGGTCTTGATCAGTCCGGCCACATCTTGCACATCCCGGCCGGCCCCGCGTGCAATGCGGCGGCGGCGCGAGGAACCAATCAAATCCGGATCCGTCCGCTCGGCGGTTGTCATGGAGTGGACGATGCCTTCGATCTTGCCGATCTCGCCGTCGTCAATGTCCATGTCTTTCATCGCGCCCATGCCCGGCAGCAGCTTCATCATACTGCTCATGCCGCCCATTTTCTTCAGCGACTGCATCTGCTTCAAAAAGTCGTCAAACCCAAACGTGCCCTTGGCCATCTTGGCCTGCATCTTCTGGGCCTGTTCTTCGTCGAACTGTTCCTGGGCCTTTTCCACCAGCGTGACCACATCGCCCATGCCGAGAATGCGGCTGGCCATGCGCTCCGGGTAAAACGGCTCCAGGTTGTCGAGCTTTTCGCCCATACCGATAAACTTAATCGGCTTGCCCGTTACGGCCTTGACCGACAGGGCGGCACCACCGCGGGCGTCACCATCGAGCTTGGTCAGGATCACGCCGTCCAGTTCCAGCCGCTCGTTGAATTCCTTCGCCGAGTTAACCGCGTCCTGACCGGTCATCGCATCGCAGACCAGGTAAATCTGGTGCGGCGTGACGGCCTTGGAGACCGCGGCGATCTCGTTCATCATTTCTTCATCAACGTGCAAACGGCCGGCGGTATCGAGAATGACCACGTCGTGGCCGTTTTTCTTTGCGTATTTGAGGCCGTTTTTGGCGACCTTGACCGCGTCCTTGACGCCGTCTTCTTTATAGACCTCGACGCCCAACTGCTCACCCAGCGTGCAGAGCTGTTCAATAGCAGCGGGGCGTTGGAGGTCGTCAGCGACCAGCAAGGGCTTTTTGGCTTCTTTTTCGGTAATCAGCTTGGCCAGCTTGGCCGCGGTCGTCGTTTTACCCGAACCCTGCAGGCCTGCCATCATCACGATGGTTGGTCCCGGCGAGACATAATAAATCTTCGGGTCCACCGGTCCCATCAGCTTGGTCAGCTCGTCGCTGACGATCTTGACCATGACCTGTCCGGGGTGCAGGCTCTTGATGACCTCGGCCCCCATCGCGGCGTCTTTGACGTCCTTGCAGAACTGCTTGGTGACCTGGTAGTTCACATCCGCTTCGAGCAGGGCCTTGCGCACCTCACGCATGGCGTCCGAGACGTTGGCTTCCGTGATGCGGCCGCGACCCGACAGCGAGCGGAACACCGAATTAAATTTGTCTGTTAAAGCATCAAACATCGTTTTTTACAATAGCGAGGCGGCGCGAGCCGCCCGATTAGGCGTTACTACTTTCCAAGCGCTATATCGGGGAGTTTGCGCTCCCGCGTTTTTGTCCGCGCAGAGACTCCCCGGCGCGAATCGCAGATTGTAGCCAACGAGAAGCCCAATTTCAAGGGAAAAAGCCAAAAAACAGAGCATTCTGCAATGTTTTTAGGGTCATTATATTGAAGAAAAAGCTTGATTTGGCCGAAATTATATGTAATTATAGCCAAATATGGTTAAAATTATAGGTGGTATCAAACATGTATCGAGCCGCATTGAAAGAATTGAAAAACTGGGTATCCCGACCCGATCATAAGCCACTTGTTCTTCGCGGTGCCAGACAAGTCGGCAAATCATATCTTGCTGGTATGCTGGCTAATGAAGTATTTGAGGCGATTGCTGAGATCAATTTTGAGCAGAACCCTGAAATAGCAGAGCTTTTCAGTTCCCGCCGACCGGAGCAAATCATCCCTTTGCTTGAAGCCCGCTTAAATATGTCTATTGTTCCCGGTAAGACGCTGTTGTTCTTAGATGAGATACAGGCGGCTCCGTATGTGTTTGCGGCGCTGAGGTACTTTTATGAACAGATGCCTGATCTGCATGTAATCGCGGCCGGTTCATTGCTTGAGTTCGTCCTTGCAGAGCACCAGTTTTCAATGCCGGTTGGACGGATTGAATATCTGCATCTTGGGCCAATGACATTTGAAGAGTATTTGCTTGCCGTCAACAGAGAAAAACTTGTGGAATTTTTACAGGGATATTGTTTACCGGAACCGATTCCTGATGTGATCCATACCGAATTGATGCGGCATGTAATAGATTATTGTGTGGTCGGAGGTATGCCGGAGGCGGTCAGAACCTATGCGGAATCGAAGTCGTACCTGGAAAGTGAACGGGTATTAAGCAGTATTTTGTCAACCTATCGAGCGGACTTTAATAAATACGGACAACGCGTTAATCAGCAGCGTATTGAAAAAGTGTTTATGAAAATTCCTGCTTTAGTAGGACAAAAAGTAAAATACACCCAGATTGATCGAGAGGAAAAGAGCCGCGACTTAAAGCAATCGCTGTATCAGCTTGAACTGGCAAAGATTATGTACCGTGTGATTCACAGTGACGCCAACGGGGTACCTCTTGGTGCCGAAGTGAATGATAAGTATTACAAGCCCCTCCTCCTTGATGTGGGATTGTTATGCCGCAGTGTGGGATTAACGATGTCAGAGATTCAGTCGGCTGAAAATCTGATGATGATTAATTCAGGGCAGGTCTGTGAGCAGTTTGTAGGGCAGCATTTATTGTATTCGGGCCGTTATTACGAAGATCCAGCGTTGTTTTGTTGGCTGCGTCAAAGAGGTGCTGCTAATGCGGAAGTGGATTATCTTTTGACGGAGGGAACAGTGATTATTCCGGTGGAAGTTAAAGCGGGTAAAACCGGTTCGTTGAAGTCGCTCCATGTCTTTATCAATGAAAAACAGCGTGATTTCGCGTTGCGATTTTATGCGGGGCATCCGTTATTGACGGATGCAGTAACAAGTGTTTCCGGCATGAAACCGGTTGACTATCGTTTGCTGTCGCTGCCGTTTTATCTGATTGGACAAACCAGGCGGTTATGTCGTGAATTCGCCGTGTGCGAGTAAATCAACCGAAATTCGCCAATTATTTGAACCACGAATAGACACGAATTAACACTAAATTAAAAAAACTTCATGCTCTTTATGTTCTTCATGGTGAAAAACGGGTTACTTTAGCCAGTCTTCCGCCACTGCCGCCAGATCGCCCAGCCCCACATCCCCGCTGCCGTCAATATCGGCATCCTCACAATTCCCAGGGCATCCTGTATTCTGCCAGTTGCGGGCGATCTCCGCAAAGTCCGCCATATCCACCCCATACAACCCGGCAATATCGCCCATAAATATTTCCTGCCACGCCAACCGCGGATAATCCTCACCCTCCCGCAGCATCACCCAAACCGGCGTCGTAAAATCCCAACCCGTGAATGTGCTTTGTATCATCATTTCGGCAGTAGTTTTGCCTGTCGCTCCAAAGTTGTCATCACCGGGATTACCAATCCCGGAGGTTTCTACATCCCAAAAACATGAGGTGATTATCCCCCCGTAATCAGACCCTACCAGACCACCACCTCGACTCACTGAAGTGCACGAATAACAATTTGTAATGACAGAATCATTATGGAGTCCTATCAACCCTCCTGCAGAAGTAGTGCCGTTTCCAGTAATACAGTTTCGCATTTTTTGAGAAAGTCTCAATAAAAGACTTGCGCCATCGTATATTATGGTATAAATAGGTTCTCCACAGGCTGTATGGGACAGCCGTGATAATGTGGA